>NZ_QKRS01000005.1:0-312889 GCF_024261405.1 Pseudomonas sp. FBF18
GAGTATGGCCCGCAGCAATGTATGCACAGGTTTATCCACATTTTGGTGCGCAAGAAGTTGCGCAGCTGGGTAAAAGATGAAATCCCCTGAGAAGAGCACTCCTCGAGGGGATTCAACCGGTACAAAGCGGCCCTAGGCCGTGGCAGGCTCGAAGGCATTCGGCCGCATCGCCAACAGCACCAGCCCGAACGCGCCCGCCGCCATCAGCAGCGGCAACGCATGCCCGCTCACCCACTGGCTACCGGCCCCAGCAGCCAATGGCCCGATCAGGCAGCCGATGCCCCACAGCTGCGCCACGTGGGCGTTGGCGCGCACCAGCGCATCATCGCGATAGCGTTCGCCGATCAGGATCAGCGACAGGGTGAACAGGCCACCGGCACTGGCGCCGAACAGCACCCACAATGGCCAGATCGCCGGCGTGTGCATCAGCACCGGAATGGCCAGGCTCGACACCAGCAGGGTCATGGCGCATCCGGTGAACAGCGTACGGCGAGACATGTAGTCGGCCAGCGCCCCGATCGGCAGTTGCAGCACCGCATCGCCCACCACCACGGTACTGACCATGAACAGCGCCAGCTCGGTGGTGAAGCCCTGCTGCAGGCAGTACACCGGCAACAGGGTGAGGATCATCGCCTCGAACGCGGCGAACAGCGCAATGGCCCAGGCGATTACCGGCAAGCGCCGGCAGAAGCCCACCAGGTCACGCAGGCCCACACCACAGGCTTCAGCGCTGGGCGCCCCGCTGCGGCCGATCAGCACCAGCGGTGCCACCACCAGCAACCCGGCCCCGATCCAGAAGCCCAGGTCATCCTCCGAACCCAGCACGCCCAGCAGCAGCGGCCCGGCCAGCTGGCTGAGGGCATAGCTGCTGCCATACAGCGCCACCAGGCGGCCACGCCATTGCTCGACCACCAGCTGGTTGATCCAGCTTTCGCCAAGGATGAACACGATGGTCAGGATCACCCCGATCAGCAGGCGCAACGCCAGCCACACCGGATAGCTGGGCAGCAGCGCCAGCAGGCCGATGGACAACGCACCGGCCAGCAGGCACAGGCGCATCAGCGTGGCGGTGCCGAAATACGCCGCCAGGCGGCTGGACAGGCTGGCGCCAACCAGCACGCCAATTGCCGGCATCGCCGCCATCACGCCAATGGCAAAGCTGCCATAGCCCCAGCTCTCCAGACGCAGCGATACCAACGGCATGCTCACGCCCAGGGCAAGGCCGACGCTCAGAACCGACGACAGCACGGCGAAGTAGGTAGCCCAACGCATGTGTACTTCCTCGCAGAATGATGGATCGCCACAAGCAACACAGCCGGGCCTGCGCTAACGCAGGGCCCGGCTGTGGCGCGGATCGCTCGGGGCGCGGCACCAGGCCGCGCCCATGACCTTACAGCTTGATCCAGGTGGCCTTGAGCTCGGTGTACTTGTCCAGTGCGTGCAGCGACTTGTCACGGCCGTTGCCCGACTGCTTGAAGCCACCGAACGGCGCAGTCATGTCGCCACCGTCGTACTGGTTGACCCACACGCTGCCGGCACGCAAGGCCTTGGCGGTCTTGTGCGCCTTGCTGATGTCGGCGGTCCATACACCTGCGGCCAGGCCGTAAGGGGTGTCGTTGGCGATCTGGATGGCTTCTTCGACGCTGTCGAAGGTGATCACCGACAGTACCGGGCCGAAGATCTCTTCCTTGGCAATACGCATGGCGTTGCTCACGCCGTCGAAGATGGTCGGTTCGACATAGGTGCCGCCGGTTTCTTCGAGGATGCGCTTGCCGCCCACCAGCAGCTTGGCGCCATCGGTGTGGCCAGCCTCGATGTAGGACAGCACGGTGTTCATCTGCTGGGTGTCGACCAGGGCACCAACGGTGGTGGCCGGGTCCAGCGGGTTGCCAGGCTTCCAGGCCTTGAGGGCCTCCAGTACCAGCGGCAGGAATTTGTCCTTGATCGAGCGCTCGACCAGCAGACGCGAACCTGCGGTGCACACTTCGCCCTGGTTGAAGGCGATGGCACTTGCCGCGGCGGCGGCAGCGGCGTTCAGGTCCGGGGCATCGGCGAACACGATGTTCGGGCTCTTGCCGCCGGCTTCCAGCCACACGCGCTTCATGTTCGATTCGCCGGCGTAGATCATCAGCTGCTTGGCGATCTTGGTCGAGCCGGTGAACACCAGGGTATCGACGTCCATGTGCAGGGCCAGAGCCTTGCCGACGGTGTGGCCGTAGCCAGGCAGCACGTTCAGCACGCCGGCCGGGATACCGGCCTCGATGGCCAGCTGGGCGATGCGGATGGCGGTCAGCGGGGACTTCTCGGACGGCTTGAGCACCACCGAGTTACCGGTGGCCAGCGCCGGGCCGAGTTTCCAGCTGGCCATCAGCAGGGGGAAGTTCCACGGCACGATGGCCGCCACCACACCCACAGGCTCGCGGGTTACCAGGCCTAGCTGGTCGTGCGGGGTGGCCGCGACTTCGTCGTAGATCTTGTCGATGGCTTCGCCGTTCCAGCTCAGTGCCTGGGCAGCGCCCGGCACGTCGATGTTCAGCGAGTCGTTGATCGGCTTGCCCATGTCGAGGGTTTCGAGCAGGGCCAGCTCCTCGACGTTCTGCTTGAGCAGCGCGGCGAAACGGATCAGGGTAGCCTTGCGCTTGGCCGGGGCCAGGCGTGACCACACGCCGGACTCGAAGGTGGCGCGGGCGTTTTCCACGGCGCGCTGGGCGTCGGCCTCGTCGCAGCTGGCGACCTGCGCCAGAAGGCGTCCGTCAACCGGGCTCAGGCACTCGAACGTGGCGTTGGAAACGGCGGCGGTGTATTCACCATTGATGAAAGCACGGCCTTCGATCTTGAGTTGCTGGGCACGCTGTTCCCAGTCCGCACGAGTCAGGGTGGTCATACGAAACTCCTCCTGTTGTTGAAATGCAGCGCCGCACGAGGGGCCAGGGCGCTGTCAGAATACGGCCGGAGCGATTGTCGCTCTACGGCACTCGACACCCTAAACTCTGGCACCTGAATTATCAATATATTTGACAATACATGGCCAAATGCCTAGTGATGTGCACTTTATTTAACAATCAGGGGACCCAAACATGAATATCCAGCAGATTGTCGATTTCGCACAGGTTCTGACCGAGGCCGAGCGCTACCGCCCGGCTGCCGAAAAAGTGCTCAAGGGCGACCCGGAGCAGGCGGTCTACAACCATTACGCCAGCCCTTGCGGGCAATTCGCCGCTGGCGTGTGGGAGGGAGCGCCCGGGCAATGGACCGTCAATTACACTGAACACGAATACTGCGAGATCGTGCACGGCGTATCGGTGCTGCGCGACGAAGAAGGCAACGCCAAGACCCTGCGCACCGGTGACCGCTTCGTGATCCCGGCCGGCTTCAAGGGCACCTGGGAGGTGCTGGAGACCTGCCGCAAGATCTACGTGATGTTCGAGCCCAAGGCATAGGCCATAGATAGATACCGCCGCGCCAGCCCTCCCTGGCGCGAGCATGGCGAGGTCCTTATCCGGACCCACCTGAACTCAAGGAGCCTCACCATGCAAAAGGATCAACCTGTCGTCTGCCCCATCGAAGCGTTGCAGCTGAGCAACGACGAAGTGCTCACCTGCATCGGCCGCCTGGTCGGCACCCGCTACGTGCCGACCGTGAAGGCCTACATCAGCGAACTGACCGGGCGCCAGCGCGTGGTCGGCATCGGCGAGATGTCGACCCGCGAAATGGACCCGCAACGCGTGAACATCAGCGGCAACGAGGCGGGCCTGATCAGCGGTTTCCATTTCGGCTGAACAGAAAATCGCCATAAAAAAAGGCCCGCATCGTGAGATGCGGGCCTTTTTTCGTAAGCCGGGATCAATTACTTGATCTTGGCTTCCTTGTAGATCACGTGCTTGCGAACAACCGGATCGAATTTTTTGATTTCGATTTTGTCCGGAGTGGTGCGCTTGTTCTTGTCGGTGGTGTAGAAGTGGCCGGTATTAGCGGTCGACACCAGACGGATCAATTCACGCATGATTTTCTCCCTTAGACCTTGGCGCCGTTACGGCGAATTTCGACCAGAACGGCATCGATGCCGCGCTTGTCGATGATACGCATGCCTTTGGCAGAAACGCGCAGACGCACGAAACGCTTCTCCGACTCGACCCAGAAGCGGTGATGCTGCAGGTTCGGCAGGAAACGACGACGGGTTTTGTTATTCGCGTGGGAAATGTTATTCCCGGTTACCGGACCCTTACCGGTAACTTGACAGACTCTCGACATGCCTCAGCCCTCTAAAACCACATGCCCAACCCGGCATGGGTTGGCCGCTTAATCTCTCAGTCTTTGGCGCCAGGCGCCGTGTTTCTTCAGGGTCTTATCGGCAAGATCTGCAGATGCGACAAACCGAGCCCCTAGAAAAGAGCGCTGCTTTATACCAGAAAGGCCGGGGTACAACAACATTTGATGTGATCGCACGATGCATGAATCAACCCAGGCCGCCCGGATGCAGGGCTTCCAGCGACAAAACCGCTCGTCGCAATATTCCTTGAAAAAGGAGTTGGCCATTTACGGCCTTGCGCACTAGGGTAGGAGTTTTCCAGACTGCACGGGCAGATGGGCCATTGATCAGCCAAGGAGTCACCATGCGTCGTGCCGCTTTACCCCTGTTGCTCGCAGCGCTGCTAAGCCCCGCACTGGCCCAGGCAGGCGCCTTGAGCGTATGTACCGAGGCCAGCCCCGAAGGCTTTGACGTGGTGCAGTACAACGCGCTGACCACCACCAATGCTTCTGCCGATGTGCTCATGAACCGGCTGGTGGAATTCGACGCCACCAGCGGCAAGGTGGTGCCGAGCCTGGCCGAAAGCTGGACGGTATCGGCCGACGGCCTGGTCTACGACTTCAAGCTGCGCCCGGGGGTAAAGTTTCACAGTACGCCGTACTTCAAGCCCAGCCGCGTGCTGAACGCCGACGACGTGCTGTTCAGCTTCCAGCGCATGCTCTACCCCGCCCACTCCTGGCACAAGATCACCCAGAGCGGCTACCCGCATGCCCAGTCGTTGCAGCTGCCTAGCCTGATCAAGCAGGTGGAGGCACCCGATCCGCTGAGCGTGCGCTTTACCCTCGACCATCCGGACGCGACCTTCCTCGCCACCCTGAGCATGGGCTTCGCCTCGATCTATTCGGCCGAATACGCCGACCAGTTGCTCAAGGCCGGCACCCCGGAGAAGCTCAACAGCCAGCCGATCGGCACCGGCCCGTTCGTGTTCCAGCGTTTCCAGAAGGACGCGGTGATCCGCTACCGCGCCAATGCCGACTATTTTGCCGGCAAGCCGAGCGTCGACCCGCTGATTTTCGCGATCACCCCCGACGCCAACGTGCGCCTGCAGAAACTGCGGCGCAACGAGTGCCAGATCGCCCTGTCGCCCAAGCCGCTGGACGTTGCGGCAGCCGCCGAAGACGCAAACCTGAAGGTCGAGAAGACCGAGGCGTTCATGACCGCGTTCGTCGCGATCAACAGCCAGCACCCGCCGCTGGACAAGGTCGAGGTACGGCAGGCGATCAACCTGGCGTTCGACAAGACCAGCTACCTCAAGGCCGTGTTCGAAGGCACCGCAGTCGCCGCTGAAGGCCCCCTGCCGCCCAACACCTGGAGCTACGCCAAGGACTTGCCGGGTTACCCGACCGACGCGACCAAAGCCAAGGCGCTGCTGGTCAAGGCCGGGTTGCCGGACGGCTTCAGCACCACAATCTGGACGCGCCCTTCGGGAAGCCTGCTCAACCCCAACCCGAGCCTGGGGGCACAACTGCTGCAGGCAGACCTGGCGAAGGTCGGCATCAAGGCCGAGATTCGCGTGATCGAATGGGGCGAGCTGATCCGCCGTGCCAAGGCCGGTGAGCACGATTTGCTGTTCATGGGCTGGGCCGGCGACAACGGCGACCCCGACAACTTCCTCAGCCCGCAGTTTGCCTGCCCGGCAGTCGAGTCGGGGACCAACTTCGCGCGGTACTGCGACAAGCGCCTGGACCAGTTGATCAGTGCCGGCAAGACCACCAACGACCAGAGCGTGCGCAGCCGCCTGTACCAGCAGGCCCAGGGGCTGATCCAGCAGCAGGCACTGTGGCTGCCACTGGCGCACCCCACGGCAGCGGTGCTGATGCGCAAGGATGTGGAGGGCTACACGGTCAGCCCGTTCGGCCGGCAGGACTTTGCCACGGTGAAGACCGCACGCTGAACGACTCGCGCCTGCAGGCTCCTGACAGCGTCCTCTGGTAGCCCGAAGGACACTGCAGCAGCCTGCAGCGCGTGTTCAGGCCGCCAGGTGACTCTCGCCATCGACTTACGATGGTTGCCCAGCGAACCGCACCGTACGGATAGCCGCATTGGATATTGAATACTGGATCGAAGCGGCTATCGCCGGCCTCACCGTGGCACTGATACTCGGCCCGGTGGTCTTCGGCGCACTGCTTCTCTACATTGCTACCCAGCGATTGGCCGAAGCACTCGAGCACCTTCACAACTCGCCGCTGGTTGACGCTCATCGGTACAGCCTCAACCTGGGCCTGCGCCAACGATTCAGGGCAGTGGGCGACATCGCCGGCCTGTTGGCCTACCCCGATTGCCCGGTCGAGTTCGGGGGCCTGAGCGCAGAGGACATCAAGCGCTTCCCCGGCAACCTCAGAACGCTGCTGGTTCTTAGCCACCACCTCAGGCTGGCAATGCTGGCCGTTCTGGTGCTGCTGGCCCTTGCCCTGCAGGTGCTCAAAGCCGTTCAGCACCAGGGCGAGCCGACGGAGTTCGGGCTCGGCGGGTATTCACCCTATTGGCTGCCCCTTGCACTGCAACTGCCTTGCATCGCCGGCCTGGGGTGGGTCGCCACCCAGTACGCACAGGCTGGCATGCGCTACATGACCAGTGCATCCCGGTACCTTGCCAACTGCAAGGCGGTGGTGAATCGACAGCGCCCGGTGATGTACAACACCGTGTTTGGCAGAATCGTGTTTACCGTATGCATCGCTGCGCTTCTGGCTCATGCGAAGCTCTTCATCAGAACAGGATCGCTGCAGGCCGCAGACGTGGAGTCCTTTCCAGCCACGATCAGAACCGAGCTTGTGGTGCGTCACTACCTGCTGCTGGCTTCGGTTGTCGGGCTGGCTGCGTCGTTTGTTGCAACAAAGCTGATCGACTAGTACCGCCCACGCACAGCAGCGTCAGGCAGCGAACAAGCCCCGCTCCACCATCGACAATGGCTCCCCATCGCCGATGATGATGTGATCCAGCACCCGCACCTCGATCAGGCCCAGGGCTTTCTGCAAGCGCAGGGTCAGATTGATATCTGCCTGGCTTGGCTCGGAAACACCTGACGGATGATTGTGGCAAAGGATCAATGCTGCGGCATTTCTGGCCAACGCCCGCTTGACGACTTCCCGAGGGTAGACGTTGGCACTGCTGATGGACCCGCGGAACAACGCCTCGAACCCTAGAGGACGGTGCTTGTTGTCCAGGTACAGACAGCCGAACACCTCGCTTTCTTCATGACGCAGCATCGATTTCAGGTAACGCCGGACCGCCCCCGGGCTCTGCAACGCCGGGTCGCGGATGATGGTTTCGGCCAAGTGCCGGCGCCCAATTTCCATCACCGCCTGCAGTTGCGCATACTTCGCCGGGCCCAGCCCCAGCTCACGCTGAAACGTCGGCTGATCGGCCTCCAGCAGTTGCCGCAAGCCGCCAAACTGCTGCAACAGGTGGCGCGCCAGGTCCACCGCGCTCTTGCCTGCCACACCGGTGCGCAGGAACACCGCCAGCAACTCGGCGTCCGACAGGCTCGCGGCCCCTCGCTCCAGCAACTTCTCCCGCGGGCGTTCCGCCGACGGCCAATCCCTGATACCCATAGCTGTCCCTCTGTCTGTGTGTGGCTGCTCCCCATTTCAGCCCTGTGCTATCGTAGCCCCCTCTTTTTACGCGACGATTCGGCCTGGGGAGGCGTCGTCGCCGCGTGCAAACACTGATCAAAGAAAGGCAAGCCTATGCAGCGGCTGTATCGGAAACGCATCGTTCTTGGCGTCGGCGGCGGCATTGCTGCCTACAAGAGCGCCGAGCTGGTTCGCCGACTCCTGGAGCACGGCGCGCAAGTGCGCGTCGTCATGACCCACGGCGGGGCCGAATTCATCACCCCGCTGACCATGCAGGCCCTGTCCGGGCACCCCGTGCACATGGACCTGCTCGACCCTGCCGCCGAAGCGGCGATGGGCCATATCGAACTGGCCAAGTGGGCCGACCTGGTGCTGATCGCACCTGCCACCGCCGACCTGATCGCGCGCCTGGCGCAAGGCGTTGCCAACGATCTGCTGACCACCCTGGTACTGGCTACCGACGCCACCGTGGCGTTGGCACCGGCCATGAACCAGGCCATGTGGCGCGACCCGGCCACCCAGGCCAACTTGCAGCTGCTGCAAAGCCGCGACATCCAGGTGTTCGGCCCGGCCTCCGGCAGCCAGGCCTGTGGCGACGTGGGCCTTGGCCGCATGCTCGAAGCCACCGACCTGGCCTGGTGCGCCGCCGAAACCTTCAAGCGCCAGTCGCTGACCGGCAAGCACGTGCTGATTACCGCAGGCCCGACCCAGGAAAACATCGACCCGGTGCGCTACATCACCAATCATAGCTCGGGGAAGATGGGCTTTGCCCTGGCCGAAGCGGCGGTGGAAGCCGGTGCTCGGGTAACCCTGGTGACAGGGCCGGTGCACCTGCCCACACCCGACCGGGTGACCCGTATCGACGTGGTGAGCGCGCGGGACATGCTCGCCGCGTGCGAAGCGGCGATCCCGTGCGATGTGTTCATCGCATCGGCTGCGGTTGCGGACTACCGCCCCGAAGTCGTCGCCCCGCAAAAGCTCAAGAAAGACCCTACGACAGGTGACGGCCTGCTGCTGCAGATGGTGCGCAACCCGGACATTCTGGCCACCATCGCCACCCGCCCCGACCGCCCGTTCAGCGTCGGCTTTGCCGCCGAGACCGAACACCTGCTCGATTACGCCGCGCGCAAGCTCAAGGACAAGAACCTCGACCTGATCGTCGCCAATGACGTGGCCAACCCCAGCATCGGCTTCAACAGCGAGGAGAACGCCTGCAGCGTGATCGATCGCCAACTTCAAGCAACACTCTTTGCACAGACCAGCAAGGGCAAGATCGCCCGTCAGCTGGTAGCCTTCATCGCCGAACGTCTCAGCCAGGTTTAACTCTGCATGCACGCCTTACAAGCCAAGATTCTCGATCCGCGCCTTGGCAGCGAATTCCCGCTGCCGCAATACGCCACCCCCGGTTCTGCCGGCCTCGACCTGCGCGCCATGCTCAAGGAAGAGACCGTCCTGGAGCCGGGCCAGACCATACTGATCCCTACCGGCCTGTCGATCTACGTCGGCGACCCGGGCCTGGCCGCGCTGATCCTTCCGCGCTCGGGCCTGGGCCACAAGCACGGCATCGTGCTGGGCAATCTGGTCGGCCTGATCGATTCGGACTACCAGGGCGAGCTGATGGTGTCGTGCTGGAACCGCGGCCAGACCCCTTTCACCATCGCCATCGGCGAGCGCATTGCGCAACTGGTGCTGGTACCGGTGGTACAGGCGCACTTCGACATCGTCGAAACCTTCGACGAAACCCAGCGTGGCGCTGGCGGCTTCGGCCATTCGGGCAGCCATTGAACAACGCGCGAGCCCTGCTGCCAGGCCTGTATTGGGGCCTGGCCGGCATGCTCGTCGCCGGGCTCGCGGTGTGGCTGACGCTGGTAATCCCTCTGCAACGCGAGCAACGTAACCTGCAGACGTATTTTCCGGCCTTCGGGCTGGTCATTGCGCTCGACCAGCAGATCGCCCGTCTGGTGTCCGAGGTCGACACCGTGGCCCGCCATCCGGCCCTGCTTGCCGCTGCCAAGGCGGCTGACGCCCGCCAGGCGCGCCAGGTGCTGGACGACTTCAGCTACCTCGAAGGGTTGGTCAGCAGTCGGTTGCTCACGCCCGGCCAGGCCAGGCGCGAGAGCCTCCACGACCGCTCACTCAGCCCGCCATTGCTGGACATGATCGGACGAGCCGAACGCGGGGTACCACCGAACCTGGAGGCCCACCCGACCAACGGGCAACTGCATATCCACAGTGTCACGCCCATTCGAGGCAGTGCGACAGGCCCGGTGCAGGCCGTGCTGCTCATGACTTTCGAGCTGCAACGTGTAAGTGCTGCTCTGAAAATAGACATGCCGGAAATCGGCAAGGCCAGCCTCGTGCAAGGCGTGTTCGACGACCCTCAGGCCGTACTGGCCAGCGCAGGCGAAAGTGATAGCCCGGCAATAACCCCGATAGGGACCTTCAACGATGCATGGAGCCTGCACTTTCAGCCCGGGGCGATCTTCCAGAGGTGATCGACGGATGAATCGCCCGGCTCAAGAACTCTATGTCGAAAATGCCGTCAAAGCCGGACATCTTTTAGCCGCGCGGCGCGCCGGGTGCCTGCAGCGCATGCGACCGTCGACCCAACATAGCCCCTTCCAATTGGAGTTTCCCCAGGTGAGCAACATGGAACGCATGACCCCGAACCTCCCCGCCAGCATCTTCCGCGCCTACGATATCCGAGGTGTGGTCGGCGAAGGCCTCACCGCCGAAACCGCCTACTGGATCGGCCGCGCCATCGGTGCACAGAGCCTGGCCCAGGGCGAGCCGCATGTATCGGTTGGCCGCGACGGTCGCCTGTCCGGCCCGATGCTGGTCGAGCAACTGATCAAGGGCCTGGTCGAGGCCGGGTGCAAGGTCAGCGACGTCGGCCTGGTGCCCACGCCAGCCCTGTACTACGCCGCCAACGTGCTGGCCGGCAAGTCCGGGGTGATGCTCACCGGCAGCCACAACCCGCCGAACTACAACGGCTTCAAGATCGTCATCGCTGGCGACACCCTGGCCAATGAGCAGATCCAGGCCCTCCTGATCCGCCTGCAGACCAACGACCTCACCCGCGGCGAAGGCAGCGTCGAGAAGGTCGAGATCCTGGACCGCTACTTCACCCAGATCACCGGCGACATCAAGCTGGCGAAGAAGCTCAAGGTGGCGGTGGACTGCGGCAACGGCGCCGCCGGGGTGATCGCCCCGCAGCTGATCGAGGCGCTGGGCTGCGAGATGATCCCGCTGTTCTGCGAGGTCGACGGCAACTTCCCCAACCACCACCCCGACCCGGGCAAGCCGGAAAACCTGGTGGACCTGATCGCCAAGGTCAAGGAAAGCGGCGCCGACCTGGGCCTGGCCTTCGACGGTGACGGCGACCGTGTCGGCGTAGTGACCAACACCGGCAACATCGTCTACCCCGATCGCCTGCTGATGCTGTTCGCCCAGGACGTGCTGGCGCGCAACCCGGGCGCCGAGATCATCTTCGACGTCAAATGCACCCGCCGCCTGACCCCGCTGATCGAACAGTACGGCGGCCGCGCGCTGATGTGGAAGACAGGTCACTCGTTGATCAAGAAGAAGATGAAGCAGACTGGCGCCCTGCTGGCCGGCGAGATGAGCGGGCATATCTTCATCAAGGAGCGCTGGTACGGTTTCGACGACGGCATCTACAGCGCCGCGCGCCTGCTGGAGATCCTGAGCAAGGCCGATAGCGATGCCGAAACGCTGTTCGCGGCGTTCCCGAACGATATTTGTACCCCTGAAATCAACATTGATGTGACGGACGAGGGTAAATTCAGCATCATTGAGGCACTGCAACGCGACGCCGACTGGGGCCAAGACGCCAACCTGACCACCATCGATGGTGTACGGGTCGACTACCCCAACGGCTGGGGCCTGGTTCGCGCCTCCAACACCACGCCGGTGCTGGTACTGCGCTTCGAGGCCGACAGCGAAGCCGAGCTGCAGCGAATCAAGGACGTGTTCCTTGCCCAGCTCAAGCGCGCAGCCCCTGATCTGCAACCAACGTTCTGACCGACCCCTTGTTCCAACTGGAGCCCTGCATGACCCTTGATCGTGATGCCGCCACCCATGTCGCCCAGGTACTGTCCGAAGCGCTGCCCTACATCCGCCGCTTTGTCGGCAAGACGCTGGTGATCAAGTACGGCGGCAACGCGATGGAGAGCGAAGAGCTCAAGACCGGCTTCGCCCGCGACGTGGTGCTGATGAAGGCAGTCGGCATCAACCCGGTGGTGGTGCACGGCGGCGGCCCGCAGATCGGCGACCTGCTCAAGCGCCTGTCCATCGAAAGCCGGTTTGTCGATGGCATGCGCGTCACTGATGCGCAGACCATGGACGTGGTGGAGATGGTGCTCGGCGGCCAGGTGAACAAGGACATCGTCAACCTGATCAACCGTCATGGCGGCAGCGCCATCGGTCTGACCGGCAAGGACGCCGAGCTGATTCGCGCCAGGAAGCTCACCGTCACCCGCCAGACGCCAGAGATGACCAGCCCTGAAATCATCGACATCGGTCATGTGGGCGAAGTGGTCGGGGTGAACACCGACCTGCTGAACATGCTGGTCAAGGGCGACTTCATCCCGGTGATCGCGCCAATCGGCGTGGGTGCCAACGGCGAGTCGTACAACATCAACGCGGACCTGGTGGCAGGCAAGGTGGCCGAAGCGCTCAAGGCCGAGAAGCTGATGCTGCTGACCAACATCGCCGGCCTGATGGACAAGCAGGGCACCGTGCTCACCGGCCTGACCACCGAGCAGGTTGACGAACTGATCGCGGACGGCACCATCTACGGCGGCATGCTGCCCAAGATCCGTTGCGCACTGGAAGCAGTACAGGGCGGCGTGCACAGCTCGCACATCATCGACGGCCGCGTGCCGAATGCGGTGCTGCTGGAGATCTTCACCGACAGCGGCGTGGGTACCCTGATTACCAATCACGAACCCCGCTGAGGAATCCGCCGGCAAGGCCGGCTCCTACAGGAGCGGGCCACCACAGGTACAAAAAAGGCGACCCGCGGGTCGCCTTTTTGTTTGCCTCAGATACCGTACTGGGCCCGGTAGGCCTCGACGGCCGGCAAGTGCTGCTTGAGCGCCGGGTCATCGGCGAGGAACTGCAGCACCTGGGTCAGCGATACGATGCTGACCACCGGAATGCCGAAGTCACGCTCCACTTCCTGGATCGCCGACAGGTCGCCGTTGCCACGCTCCTGGCGATTCATCGCGATCAGTACGCCCGCCGCCCTGGCCTGCTGGCCCTGGATGATCTGCATCACCTCGCGGATGGCCGTGCCGGCAGTGATCACGTCGTCGATGATCAGCACGTCGCCTGCCAGTGGCGAGCCCACCAGGCTGCCACCCTCGCCGTGCGCCTTGGCTTCCTTGCGGTTGAAGCACCACGGCACATCCAGCCCATGGTGCTCGGCCAGTTGCACCGCCGTCGCGGCAGCCAGGGGGATGCCCTTGTAGGCCGGGCCGAACAGCACGTCGAACGGGATCTTGCTGTCGACGATCGCCGCCGCATAGAACCGACCGAGCTGAGCCAGGGCAGCGCCACTGTTGAACAGGCCGGCGTTGAAGAAATACGGGCTGATGCGGCCCGACTTGAGGGTGAACTCACCGAAGCGCAGAACCCCACGATCGATGGCAAAACGAATGAATTCGCGCTGATACGGCTGCATGAAGAGTCCCGGCTACCACAGATTTAGCTAAATGAGTACAGCTCGGGTATCATACACGCACGAGATTTTTGGGGCCATTTATGCGGATCATCAGTGTGAACGTTAATGGCATTCAGGCTGCAGTCGAGCGTGGTTTGCTCAGCTGGCTACAAGCCCAGAATGCCGACGTCATCTGCCTTCAGGATACCCGCGCCTCGGCCTTTGAACTCGACGACCCAGCTTTCCAGCTCGATGGCTACTTCCTTTATGCCTGCGATGCAGAAGTTCCAGCCCAAGGCGGCGTGGCACTCTACTCGCGTTTGCAGCCCAAGGCAGTCATCAGCGGCCTGGGCTTCGAGACAGCCGATCGCTACGGGCGTTACCTGCAGGCAGATTTCGACAAAGTCAGTATTGCCACCTTGCTGTTGCCTTCGGGCATGAACGGTGACGAAGACCTCAACCAGAAATTCAAGTTGATGGACGACTTCGGCAAATACCTGGACAAGCAGCGCCGCAAGCGTCGCGAGTACATCTACTGCGGCTCACTGTATGTGGCGCAGCAGAAGCTCGACGTGAAGAACTGGCGCGACGGCCAGCAGTCGCCGGGTTTCCTGGCGCCAGAGCGGGCCTGGATGGACGAGATCGTCGGCAACATGGGCTATGTGGATGCGTTGCGCGAAGTCAGCCGTGAGGGCGACCAGTACAGCTGGTGGCCGGACAACGAGCAGGCCGAGATGCTCAACCTGGGCTGGCGTTTCGACTACCAGTTGCTGACCCCGGGCCTGCGCCGCTTCGTACGAAGCGCTCGCCTGCCGCGTCAGCCACGCTTCTCCCAGCATGCGCCACTGATCGTGGACTATGACTGGACGCTGACGATCTGATCGCTCAGCCACAAAAAAGCCGACTGCGTGTCGGCTTTTTCGTATCTGGCCTTTGGGCCCTTTCGCCAGCAAGGCCGGCTCCTACCGGGTCAACGCAACCGCCGTAGGAGCCGGCCTTGCCGACGAAGCATGTCAGGTCAGCACACGCCAGGCCCACGGATAACGAAAGGCCTTGCCCTGCTTGACCTTGACCGCCGCAATGACGATCAGTACCGCCACCCCCAGCGAGATGATGGTCAGCGCCAGCTTGGCCATCGGTACGGTAAACCCCACCACGCACACCATGCCCAGCAGGGTCATGGTCAGCTGGAAGTTCACCGCCTCCTTGCCCTGGGCGTCGACGTACGGGTCGATGCCGCGCTTGAACCACCACAAGGCCAGCGGCGCGATCAGGTTGGCGAACGGCACCACCATGCCGGCAGCCGCCGCCAGGTGGCACAACATGCCCCAATGACGGGCTGCATCACCGGGCATCGGCGCGTTGGACGGCTCGGCCATGTCGACTCCCGATCAGTCCGCCAGCGCGGCCTGCTGCAGTTGGAACAGGTCGGTCATGCCCTTCTGCGCCAGCGCCAGCATGGCGTTGAGCTCTTCAGGCTGGAACGGAGCCCCTTCGGCGGTGCCCTGGACTTCGATGAAACCACCGGCGCTGGTCATCACCACGTTCAGGTCGGTTTCGGCCGCCGAATCTTCCGGGTAGTCCAGGTCGAGCACCGGCACGCCCTGGTACATGCCGACCGATACGGCCGCAATCATGTGCTTGACCGGGTCGCCGCCCTTCAGGCCGCCACGCTTCTTGACCACGCGCAGGGCATCGACCAGCGCAACCATGGCACCGGTGATCGACGCGGTACGGGTACCGCCATCGGCCTGGATCACGTCGCAGTCGACGTACAGGGTGATGTCGCCCAGCTTGCTCATGTCCAGCGCGGCGCGCAGCGAGCGGCCGATCAGGCGCTGGATTTCGAGGGTACGACCACCCTGCTTGCCGCGGCTGGCTTCGCGCTGGTTGCGCTCGCCGGTGGCGCGCGGCAGCATGCCGTACTCGGCGGTCAGCCAGCCCTGGCCCTGGCCCTTGAGGAAGCGCGGTACGCCGTTCTCGACGCTGACCGTGCAGATGACTTTGGTGTCTCCGAACTCGACCAGTACAGACCCCTCGGCGTGTTTGGTGTAGTTGCGGGTGATGCGGATCGAGCGCAGCTGATCGGCAACGCGACCACTTGGACGTTTCATTTGGGCTACCTGTACTGGATATGAATCTGCCCGGCATTATAGGGCTACAGGGCCCTCGGTGGACATGCCTGCGGCCAAATGCACGGCCAGCCGATCATCGGCGCACCACGCCACAAGCCCCGATCTGGCCGCGCCGCCCGGTATTTGCGGCGCCCTGCCCGCTGCTTTGTAGCATCAGCGCATTGGGAGCCGGCGCCGCACTGCGTTACAATCCTGCGCCTTTGCAGGCTGTCGGCTTGCTCCCTAATCTGCGAGGTACTTCCCATGGTGCACAGCATGACCGCCTTCGCCCGCGTCGAGCAGGCCGGGACCCAGGGCACACTGATCTGGGAACTGCGCTCGGTCAATCATCGCTACCTCGAGCCGCACCTGCGCCTGCCCGAAGCCCTGCGCGACCTCGAAGGCGCGGTGCGCGAGTCCCTGCGCCAGGGTCTGTCGCGCGGCAAGGTCGAATGTACCCTGCGCTTCAATGAAGAGAACGCCGGCAAGCCGCTGCAGGTCGACCGCGAGCGTGCCGCTCAGCTGGTCGCCGCCGCCGAGACCGTGGCCGGCCTGATCAAGCAGCCCGGCCCCCTCAACCCGCTCGAGGTGCTGGCCTGGCCGGGCGTGCTGGTGGCCGATGCCAGCGACCCGCAGGCGCTCAATGCCGAGGCCATGGGCCTGTTCGAACAGGCCCTCAAGGAGCTCAAGAACGGCCGCAACCGCGAAGGCGCGGAACTCGCCCGACTGATCAACGAGCGCCTCGACAGCATGAGCGAGGAAGTCACCACCCTGCGCGCCCTGGTGCCGCAGATGCTCGCCGCCCAGCGCCAGAAGGTGCTGGACCGCTTTGCCGACATGCAGGCCGAACTCGACCCGCAGCGTCTGGAGCAGGAGATGGTGATGCTGGCGCAGAAGAGCGATGTGGCCGAAGAACTCGACCGCCTCAGCACGCATGTCACCGAAGTGCGCCGCGTGCTCACGTCGGGCGGCGCCGCCGGCCGGCGCCTGGATTTCCTGATGCAGGAACTCAACCGCGAAGCCAACACCCTGGGCTCCAAAGCCTTTGACACACGCAGCACCCAAGCGGCGGTCAACCTCAAGGTTCTGATCGAGCAGATGCGTGAACAAGTACAGAACATCGAGTAAGGCCACCCCTACCATGACCCACAGCAGCGGCACCCTTTTCATCGTCTCGGCCCCTTCGGGCGCCGGCAAGACCAGCCTGGTCAAGGCGCTCACCGACGACCTCAACCACATTCGCGTGTCGGTCTCGCACACCACGCGGGCCATGCGTCCGGGCGAGCATGACGGGGTGAACTACCACTTCGTCGACCGCGCCGAGTTCGACCGCATGATCGCCCAGGGCGACTTCCTGGAGCAGGCCGAAGTCTTCGGCAACTGCTACGGCACCTCGCGCAGCGCACTGCAACAGACCCTTGACCAGGGCCATGACCTGATCCTGGAAATCGACTGGCAGGGTGCGCAGCAGGTGCGCAAGCTGATGCCCGAGGCGCGTTCGATCTTCATCCTGCCGCCCAGCCAGCAGGCCCTGCGCCAGCGCCTGACCAACCGCGGCACCGACAGTGACGAGATCATCGAAGGGCGCATGCGCGAGGCGGTCAGCGAGATGGTGCATTACGACGAATACGAGTTCGTCATCATCAACGACGACTTCGCCACGGCACTGGACGACCTCAAGGCGGTGTTCCGTGCCAACCGCCTGCAGCGCGGCCAGCAGCAGCAACGTCACAGCGAACTGCTCAGGCAACTGCTTGCCTGAGCAGCGTGCCTCGGCCGCTTAACCGCGGCCGGGCACCGTTGCGTGACGGCGCAGGGTCATGCCCAGGAAGAACGCCGGCGCACGCAGGCGCGACAGCATCATCAGCACCAGGCCCAGCAGGGTGATGATCATCGCGATCACGAACACCAGCCCCAACCCGCCTACATGCGAACCGCTGCCGAACGACGGCGAAGCACTGTCATAGGCTGTCTGCAGGAAGATCACCGAAAGAATGCCGCCGCCCAGTAACGGGCACAGGCCGCGCATCAGGAAGTGACGCAGGCTGTCGGTGAGGCTGTGGCGGAAGTACCACACGCAGGCGAACGCGGTCAGCGAGTAGTAGAAGCAGATCATCATGCCCAGGGCAGTGATGGTGTCGGCCAGCACGTTCTCGCTCAGGGTACGCATGGTCACGTAGAACACGCCTGCGGCCACGCCGGCACAGATGGTGGCATAACGCGGGGTTTTCGAACGCGGGCAGACGCTCGCGAAGCGCTCCGGCACTGCGCCGTAGTACCCCATCGCCAGCAGCGTGCGCGCCGGCGAAACGAAGGTCGACTGCAACGAGGCCGCGGTGCTGGCCAGTACCGCGATCGACATCAGGATCGCCAGCGGCCCCATCACCGGGCCGGCCAGGTGGGCGAAGACGTTTTCCTGGATACGCGGGTTGCCCAGGCCCAGGCCGATATCGCTGATGCCGGCAAACTGCAGGGTGGCAATTGCGGTCACCAGGTACAGGCCCAGAATCAGCAGCACGGTCAGGGTCGCTGCCTTGCCCGGTACGTCATCGCTGCCCACCGATTCTTCGCTGATGCTCAGGCACACGTCCCAGCCCCAGAAGATGAAGATCGACAGCGACAGGCCGGCGGTGAAGGCCGAGAACGACTCCACCCCGAACGGGTTGAACCAGTCCATCTCGAAGGTCAGCGGCGGCGCCTCCGACGACCCGCCGAATGCGGCCATGGCAAAACCCAGCAGCACGATCAGTTGCAGCGCCACCAGGCCGTACTGCACGGTCATGGTGGTGGCGATGCCGCGACAGCAGATCCACACGGCCATGGCGATGAACACGCAACAGGTGGTCACATTGACCAGCAGGTTGTCGGCCAGCGCCGCCACCTCGTGTTTGCCGGTGATCTGCCCGAGGAACAGATAGAAGAAGTCCACCGCCACACCGGCGAGGTTCGACAGCACGATGGTGGTGGCGGTGACCAGCCCCCAGCCACCGATCCAGCCGATCATCGGGCCGAAGGCACGTACCGACCAGGTGAACGAGGTGCCGCTGTCGGGTTCGGCGGCATTCAGCTCGCGATAACCCAGCGCCACCAGCAACATGGGCAGGAAACCGACGATGAACACCGCCGGCAGGTGGGCGCCGACTTCGCGTACGGTCGGGCCGAGGGCGCCGGTGAGGGTATACACCGGCGCAATAGTGGAAATGCCCAGCACGATGCTGGCCAGCAGTCCGAGCCGGCCCTTGGCCAGCCCTTTGGATCGCCCGCCCACACCTGGGGACAGGCCTGCTTTGTGTTCGCTCATGAGTAGTTGCCGTCACTATTGGTATTATTTTCCGGGCCCCCCGTGGGGTGCCCGCTATCACTCAATGAAACTTGTTGCAGTGCATCGCCGGCTCAGCCGGGTGACCTCATAGGGCCTTCTCCCGGCGTAGCGCATGGGCGATGCAGGCTTCGCGAAACGCCTCGAACAGGCGCAGCGACACCGGGTTTTCGGCAAAGCGGTATTCCGGGTGCCATTGCACACCGACCACAAAGCCTGGGGCGTCATCCATGGACACGGCTTCGATCAGCCCATCGGGAGCCAGGGCTTCGGCGCGCAGGCCGGCGGCCAGGCGATCGATGCCCTGGCTGTGCAGCGAGTTGACCATGAAGCGGGCAGGCAGCCCCATCTGCTCGAATTTCCCCCCGGGCTGGCATGTCACCAGGTGGCGGGGGCTGTATTGCTCTTCCAGCGGCGCATCCTGCGACTCGCGATGGTCCAGGTAGCCTGGCAGCTCCTGCACACGCTGGTGCAAGGTGCCGCCCAGGCTGACGTTGAGTTCCTGGAAGCCCCGGCACACGCAGAACACCGGCACACCCCTGGCAATCGCGGCCTGCAGCAGCGGCAGGGTCAGCCGGTCACGAAACACGTCGTGGCGGGTGCCTTCCACGCTGGGGGCGCCATTGTAATGATGCGGCTCGACATTAGAAGGCGAACCGGTAAAAAGAATGCCATCCAGATGCTCCAGCACAAGGTTCGGGTCGCTTGCGACGTCCCGGGCCGGGAGAATCAGCGGCAATCCGGCAAAACCGGCCGCCTCGACATACTTGTCGCCCACGGTATGCGACGAGTTCTTGCCCAGTTGCTGGCGGCAAGCACTCACACCAATCAGGGGCAGCCGCCCTGCGCGCTCGTTCATCGGTTAAGCCTCCGTTGCAGCTTTATCCAGCCATCACACCGTATGCAGGTACCAGTTGTACTCGAGGTCGGAGATCGACACTTCGAACTCCGCCATCTCGCTTTCCTTGCAGGCCACGAAGATGTCGATGTAGTCGGGGCTGATGTACTGGTTCAGCACCTCGCTGTCATCGAGCTCGCGCAGCGCATCGCGCAGGTTGTTCGGCAGGCTCTGCTCCAGTTGCTCGTAGGAGTTGCCCTCGACCGGCTCGCCCGGGTCGACCTTGTTGGTCAGCCCGTGGTGAATGCCGGCCAGGATCGAAGCCATCATCAGGTACGGGTTGGCATCGGCGCCGGCCACGCGGTGCTCGATACGTACGGCATCGCTGCTGCCGGTAGGCACGCGCACGGCCACGGTACGGTTGTCCAGGCCCCAGCTCGGGGCGTTGGGCACGTAGAACTGCGCGCCGAAACGGCGGTAGGAGTTCACGTTGGGGCACAGGAAGGCCATCGATGCCGGCATGGTTTCGAGCACGCCGCCGATGGCGTGGCGCAGGGTTTCGCTGTTTTCGGGGTCGTCGGTTGCGAAGATGTTCTTGCCGGTCTTCTTGTCCAGCAGCGAGATGTGTACGTGCAGGCCGTTGCCTGCCTGGCCAGGGTACGGCTTGGCCATGAAGGTGGAGTCCATCTCATGGTCGTAGGCGATGTTCTTGATCAGGCGCTTGAGCAGCACTGCGTAGTCGCAGGCCTTCATCGCGTCAGCCACGTGGTGCAGGTTGACCTCGAACTGCGCCGGGGCGCTTTCCTTGACGATGGCATCGGCCGGGATGCCTTGCTCCTTGGCCGCTTCGAGCATGTCCTGCAGGCAGTCGACATACTCGTCCAGGTCATCGATCAGGTACACCTGGGTCGATTGCGGGCGTTTGCCCGAGATCGGCGAGCGCGGCGGCTGCGGGCGACCGTTCAGGTTGTCCTGGTCGATCAGGTAGAACTCCAGCTCGAACGCGGCGCAGATATCCAGGCCCAGCGCGTCGAACTTCTCCACCACGCCGCGCAGCACTTCGCGCGGGTCGGCGAAGAATGGCGTGCCGTCCAGTTCATGCATGGTCATCAGCAGTTGCGCGGTGGGGCGCTTCTGCCAGGGCTCGAAGCTCAAGGTGCCGGGGATCGGGTAGCAGATACGGTCGGCGTCGCCGATGTCCAGGCCCAGGCCGGTGCTTTCGACGGTGGAACCGTTGATGTCCAGGGCAAACAGCGAAGCCGGCAGGTTGATGCCTTTTTCGTAGACCTTGACCAGGCTCGCACGCTCGATGCGCTTGCCACGCACCACGCCGTTCATGTCTGCAATCAGCAGATCGACAAATTGCACCTCAGGGTGGGCCTTGAGAAATTCACCCATCTCGTCGAGAGGGATGGCGCACGGGGAGACCGACGTCATGGCTAGGCATCCTTTGATTTTTTATCGGGCGGCAATGGAGGAGGTGTTACTGCGCTATCGGGAGCGGCGATGGTTTCATTTGTTCTTTTTAAGGTTCCCATCGTGGGGAATGCCGAACGCCGCGGCATTGCACGGTCGTTCCAGGTTCTGACAACGTCGCGGGTTGATTCACGACTGCCGCCTCACTATAGAATGGCCCCCACGCAACAGACATTGGCATTTAGGCAAGCAAAGAGTGCACCCATGCAATATCAGATCAGTCACGCCGACCTTTCCCTGGTGCTCGCGCTGGTACGCGGACGCTCCCTGGCCAAGGCTGCAGACCTGCTGCGGGTCGATGTGTCGACGGTGTTCCGCTCGATCCGGCGCATGGAGGCCGCACTGGGCACCGCGCTGTTCGTGAAGAGCCGCAAGGGCTACATCCCTACCGGCACCGCCCAGGCCCTGGCCGAGCAGGCCGAACGTGCCGAGCAGGCGCTGGATGCGGCGCGGGTGGCGCTGGAGCACGGCGAACAGGTGGTCAGCGGCACGGTGCGCCTGACCTGTACCGATGCGGTGCTGCACAGCCTGCTGCTGCCGGCCCTGGCCGACTTCATGCCGGCATACCCGGCCCTGTCACTGGAACTGGCGACCTCCAACACCTTCGCCAACCTCAGCCGGCGCGACGCCGACCTGGCGCTGCGCCTGACCAATTCGCCACCCGAGCACCTTGTGGGGCGCTGCCTGGGGGCGGCCTCGTATGTGGTGTGCGGGCGCGAGGAGTACCGCGAGCGGCTGGCCGAGGCCCCGGCCAGCGTGCCCTGGATTGCCCCCGACGACTCCATGCAGGACCACGCCACAGTGGTGTGGCGCAGCCAGCAGTTGCCGGGGGTGATGCCGCGCTATCGCTGCAGCGGAATCGCGGCGATTGCACAGCTGGTGGCGGCCGGGCTGGGGGTGGCTGCCCTGCCCGACTACATGGCCGATACCTTGCCGGGGGTGGAACAGTTGAGCGGTGCCCTGCCCGGGTGCAATACCGAGCTGTGGCTGCTGACCCGCCCCGATTGCCGTGCGCTGCGTTCGGTGCAGACCCTGTTCGACGAATTGACCCCGCGTTTGCGCGGGATGCTGGGGCGCCAGGAGGGTCAGGCCTGACTTTCGGGCCCCTTCGCCGGCAAGGCCGGCTCCCACGGGGCAGGTGCGCAGTTCTGCAGGCGCCGACCTTGCCGGCCAAGCATTTGAATCCACCCCCACAAGACAGTTGTGCTAGAGCCTCACAACTGGTTATTGTCGGCTTACACAGGTCTCGACGTGAAATCAGCGCTTCCCTAAAGGCTGGTGATTTTTTAAACTATCGAGTCCGCTCGCCCATTCGGGCTGAACACCGCATTTGCTACTGAGGAAGACCATGGCCCGCGTAACCGTTGAAGATTGTCTAGAACACGTGGATAACCGCTTTGAGCTGGTCATGCTGTCTACCAAGCGTGCCCGCCAACTGGCCACCGGCGGCAAAGAGCCGAAAGTGGCGTGGGAAAACGACAAGCCGACCGTCGTCGCCCTGCGCGAAATCGCCGAAGGCATCTGCACCCCAGAATTCATGGCCGAACAGGACATCGTCCACGAAGACCCGGTCTTCGCTGCATTCGGTGAGGACGAGGCCAACGAGGCCGTCTAAGTCCATGCCTGGTCGACGTTGTACGGCGCAGGGCCCACTTTCTCGGCAGGAGCTAACATCGTGCCGAGCATAGACGCCCTCGCCGATCGCCTCTCGACCTACCTCGGCGCCGACCAGGTCAACCTGGTACGCCGGGCGTATTTCTACGCCGAACAAGCCCACGACGGCCAGCGCCGTCGCAGCGGCGAGCCATACGTCACGCACCCGCTGGCGGTGGCAAGCATTCTTGCCGACATGCACATGGACCATCAGAGCCTGATGGCCGCCATGCTGCATGACGTGATCGAAGACACCGGCATCGCCAAGGAAGCCCTCAGTTCCCAATTCGGCGAAACCGTCGCCGAACTGGTCGATGGCGTCAGCAAGCTGACCCAGATGAACTTCGAGACCAAGGCCGAAGCCCAGGCCGAAAACTTCCAGAAGATGGCCATGGCCATGGCCCGCGACATTCGCGTGATCCTGGTCAAGCTGGCCGACCGCCTGCACAACATGCGCACCCTGGAAGTGCTGTCGGGCGAAAAACGCCGGCGCATCGCCAAGGAAACCCTCGAGATCTACGCCCCCATCGCCAACCGCCTGGGCATGCACACTGTGCGCGTGGAGTTCGAGGACCTGGGCTTCAAGGCAATGTACCCGATGCGCTCGGCGCGTATCTACCAGGCAGTCAAGCGTGCCCGCGGCAACCGCAAGGAGCTGGTCAACAAGATCGAGGAATCGCTCAGCCACTGCCTGGCCGTGGACGGTATCGAAGGCGAGGTCAGCGGGCGGCAGAAGCACATCTACGGCATCTACAAGAAGATGCGCGGCAAGCGCCGCGCCTTCAACGAGATCATGGACGTGTACGCCTTCCGCATCGTGGTCGACAAGGTCGACACCTGCTATCGCGTGCTCGGCGCCGTGCACAACCTCTACAAGCCGCTGCCGGGGCGCTTCAAGGACTACATCGCGATCCCCAAGGCCAACGGCTACCAGTCGCTGCATACCACCCTGTTCGGCATGCACGGCGTGCCCATCGAGATCCAGATCCGCACCCGCGAGATGGAAGAGATGGCCAACAACGGCATCGCGGCGCACTGGCTGTACAAGTCCAGCGACGACGAGCAGCCCAAGGGCACCCATGCCCGGGCGCGCCAGTGGGTCAAGGGCGTGCTGGAAATGCAGCAGCGCGCGGGCAACTCGCTCGAATTCATCGAAAGCGTGAAGATCGACCTGTTCCCGGACGAGGTCTACGTGTTCACGCCCAAAGGCCGCATCATGGAGCTGCCAAAGGGCTCCACGGCGGTCGACTTTGCCTACGCGGTGCATACCGACGTCGGCAACAGCTGCATCGCGTGCCGCATCAACCGCCGCCTGGCACCGCTGTCCGAACCGCTGCAGAGCGGCTCGACGGTCGAGATCGTCAGCGCCCCGGGCGCCCGACCGAACCCGGCCTGGCTGAACTTCGTGGTCACCGGCAAGGCGCGCACCCATATTCGCCATGCCCTGAAGCTGCAGCGCCGCTCCGAATCGATCAACCTGGGCGAGCGCCTGCTCAACAAGGTGCTCAACGGTTTCGACAGCGCGCTGGACAAGATCCCCCAGGAGCGCATCCAGGCCATGCTGGCCGAGTATCGCCTCGAAGTGATCGAAGACCTGCTCGAAGATATCGGCCTGGGCAACCGCATGGCCTACGTAGTGGCCCGCCGCCTGCTCTCCAGCGAAGGCGAGCAGTTGCCCAGCCCCGAGGGTCCGCTGGCCATTCGCGGCACCGAGGGCCTGGTGCTCAGCTACGCCAAGTGCTGCACGCCGATTCCGGGCGACCCGATCGTCGGGCACCTGTCGGCGGGCAAGGGCATGGTGGTGCACCTGGAGAACTGCCGCAACATCAGCGAAATTCGCCACAACCCGGAAAAATGCATCCAGCTGTCCTGGGCCAAGGATGTCACCGGCGAATTCAATGTCGAGCTGCGCGTCGAGCTGGAACACCAGCGCGGCCTGATTGCCCTGCTGGCCAGCAGCGTCAACGCCGCCGACGGCAACATCGAGAAGATCAGCATGGACGAACGTGATGGCCGCATCAGCGTGGTCCAGCTGGTGGTCAGCGTGCACGACCGTGTGCACCTGGCCCGCGTGATCAAGAAACTGCGTGCCCTGACCGGGGTGATTCGCATCACCCGCATGCGCACGTAGCCCTCCCCCTGCAAGGAGTCACCATGACCAAGACCGTCATCACCAGCGACAAGGCCCCAGCGGCCATCGGCACCTACTCCCAGGCGATCAAGGCCGGCAATACCGTATACATGTCGGGCCAGATCCCGCTGGACCCGAAAACCATGGAACTGGTCGAAGGCTTCGAAGCCCAGACCGTACAGGTGTTCGAAAACCTCAAAGCCGTGGCCGAAGCTGCCGGCGGCTCGTTCAAGGACATCGTCAAGCTGAACATCTTCCTGACCGACCTGAGCCACTTCGCCAAGGTCAACGAGGTCATGGGCCGCTACTTCGAACAGCCCTACCCTGCCCGCGCCGCCATCGGCGTCGCTGCGCTGCCACGCGGCTCGCAGGTTGAAATGGACGCAATCCTGGTCCTCGAGTAATACCTCGCGCGGCGGGCCGGCCGGCTCGCCGCCGCACTGTTCTGGAAGGACCCCGCCATGCGCCACGCGCTTGCCCTGGCTCTGGCCGCCGCACTGTTGAGCGGCTGCGCCAGCCACAAACCCGAAGACTACAACGGCATCTGGATCAACCAGCAGGCCATCGATGCTGCCGCCAAAGGCGTGAGCCTGCGCAAGGCGCTGCAGGACAGCGGCGGCAACCTGGAATGGAAGGTCAACGTCGCGGCCGAACAGGCCAGCTACACCAACGGTTTCGAGATCGTCGAAGGCCAGCTCAAGGCCGGCGAAAAACAACGGGACGTGGTATTCCCGGGGAATGAGATACAGACGCTGAGCCTGGATGGCGACGAACTGGTGCAGCACGCCACCCCGATGGCGCCGCAGCACAGCTTCCAGAAGGCCAGCTCTCCCGCCCCAATGGAAGCCCGCACCGGGACCACCTTCGAGCAGGCGCTGTACGGCGCCTACCTGAAGGGTGACTGGAAGGTGATCGAGGGCCCTGGTCAGGGCAATGTCGTACGCTTCGGCGACACGGGCAGTGTCGAGGGCCTGCCCAATCTGGACCGCTACGCACTGTGCCTGGCCGGCGACTGCGCCAGCATGAGCGGCGAGTACGACAGCCTGTGGCTGGAGCGCAACCAGCAGGGCAACCCGTGGATCTTCAAGCGTGATGGCAAGACGCTGGAAATCCTGCGTGCCCTCAACAGCGCCCAGCCAGACGAGATGCCGCAGCTGTATCCCGGCGCCCGGCAATGGCTGCTCGAGCGCGACTGATCGGGTGAGCCCTCAGGGTTGCGCCGCCAGAATCGTCGCGTAGCCTTCCTTGTAGCTCGGGTACTGTGGCACCCAGCCCAGTGCCCGGGCACGCGCATTGCTGCAGCGCTT
This sequence comes from Pseudomonas sp. FBF18, assembly GCF_024261405.1. NCBI lineage: Bacteria > Pseudomonadati > Pseudomonadota > Gammaproteobacteria > Pseudomonadales > Pseudomonadaceae > Pseudomonas > Pseudomonas sp. FBF18. The sequence goes on from NZ_QKRS01000005.1 coordinate 26,403, forward strand.
GCTGCCGGTGCGCCGCACACGCTGCTGCTCCGACCAATGCGTGACGCCCATGTACTCGCGCAACCAGGCCACCACGTCGGCCAATGGCGCCGGTGCATCGTCCACCCCGATGTAGCAGTCCTCCAGCGCACGCCCCGCCGCATCGGCCTTGAGCAGGAAGGCCAGCAGCCCTGCCGCGTCCTCGGCATGGATGCGGTTGCCGTACAGCGGCGGCTCTTCGGTCACCCGATACCCCTGGCGCACCTGGCTGAGCAGCCATTCGCGGCCCGGCCCGTAGATACCGGTAAGGCGCACGATGCTGGCCGGGATGCCGCTGGCCAGTGCCAGCTGTTCGGCCTGGAGCATGACCTGCCCCGAGTAACCTGACGGCAAGGTGGCGGCGGTTTCATCGATCCACTCGCCGTCCTGCTGGGCGAACACACTGCTGCTGGACACGAACAGCAGGCGCTGCGGTCGTTGGCCACGCTCGGCCAGCCAGCCCAGTACATGCTTGAGGCCCTGTACATAAGCCGCCTGATAGCCCGCCTCGTCATGCTGGCTGGCGGCCACGCAGTACACCAGGTAGTCGGGTGCGACCAAAGGCCAATCGGTCGGGCACTGCGGGTTTTCCAGGTCTGCCGCGATGCCGGCAACCCCTGCGGGCAAGGCCGCCACATTTCTGCGCAAACCGCTTACCGACCAGCCAAGGCCCAGCAATTGCTGGGCCAGACGGCCACCCACATCGCCGCAACCGACGATCAGAACTGAAGGCGAAGACATCCGCACACTCCGTCAGACAAAGCCACAGCCTATCTGTGGAAATCGATAGGCGGCTAGTTAATATGCAAAAAAAGATACTGTGTATCTTCTGTTAACAAGAATTACTTGCAATAATGGCCGCCCAAATTTTGTTCTCGGCCCGACTCGAGGCCTGGAAGGACAACTACCCATTTCTTCTTCATCAGGTCCGGCCAGCATGACACGTATTCAACCTTCCGCTTCGCCAACCCTGTCGCGCGCCTGGCGCGCCATTGCCGCGCTGATGTTCAGCCTGGTACTGGCCCCCGCCGCCATGGCCGATGAGCCCGCCGCACAGAACGCCACACCGGCCGCCGCCGTTGCCCCTGCCGATGCTACCCCGGCCGCACCTGCTGCCCCGGGCACCGAGCCTGCGGATGCCGCCGCCGCGCCGGGCGCTGCCCCTGTCGAAGGCCAGGCCGACGACGCCACCCAAGCGCTGGTCGAAGACACCAGCCTGGGCATGGCCCACGACCTGTCGCCATGGGGCATGTACCAGAACGCCGACATCGTGGTGAAGATCGTGATGATCGGCCTGGCCATCGCCTCGCTGATCACCTGGACCATCTGGATTGCCAAGGGCTTCGAACTGATGGGCGCCAAGCGCCGCCTGCGTTCTGAAATCGCCCTGCTGAAGAAGGCCACCAGCATCAAGGACGCCAGCGAAACCGCCGACAAGCCCGGCACCCTGGCACACCTGCTGGTGCACGATGCCCTCGAGGAAATGCACCTGTCGGCCAATGCCCGTGAAAAAGAAGGTATCAAGGAGCGCGTGAGCTTCCGCCTCGAGCGCCTGGTCGCGGCCAGCGGTCGCAACATGAGCAGCGGTACCGGCGTGCTTGCCACCATCGGCTCCACCGCTCCGTTCGTCGGTCTGTTCGGTACCGTGTGGGGCATCATGAACAGCTTCATCGGCATCGCCAAGACCCAGACCACCAACCTCGCGGTGGTTGCACCCGGTATCGCCGAGGCCCTGCTCGCCACCGCCCTGGGCCTGGTTGCCGCGATCCCCGCAGTGGTCATCTACAACGTCTTCGCCCGTTCCATCGCCGGTTACAAGGCACAGGTTTCCGACGCCTCGGCGCACGTGCTGCTGCTGGTCAGCCGCGACCTGGACCACCAGCCAGGCGAGCGTTCCGCTGCGCCACACATGGTGAAAGTGGGGTAAACCATGGGCCTGCATCTTAACGAGGGCGGCGACGATCTCGCCGAGAACCACGAAATCAACGTCACGCCGTTCATCGACGTAATGCTGGTACTGCTGATCATCTTCATGGTGGCGGCGCCCCTGGCCACGGTCGACATCAAGGTCGACCTGCCGGCCTCGACCGCCAAGCCCGTGCCCAGGCCGGAGAAGCCGGTGTTCCTCAGCGTCAAGGCCGACCAGAACCTGTACGTCGGCGACGATCAGGTGCAACGCGACCAGCTGGGCGCGGTACTGGACGCCAAGACCAAGGGCGACAAGGACACCACCATCTTCTTCCAAGCTGACAAGGGCGTCGATTACGGCGACCTGATGGAAGTCATGAACACCCTGCGCGCAGCCGGCTACTTGAAGGTCGGCCTGGTGGGACTTGAGACGGCAGCCAAGAAATGACCAATACGCGGCATAAACTGGCGCGCTACTGCATCAGCCTGGCGATTGTGCTGGCCGTGCATGCCGTTGCCGTGGTGCTGATGCTCAACTGGTCGGTGCCCCAGGCAATCGAACTGCCGCCTGCGGCGATGATGATCGAGATGGCGCCGATGCCCGAGCCGGCCCCACCACCGCCGCCGAAGGTCGTGGCCCCGCCACAGCCGCCGACGCCGGTCGAGGAGCCACCACTGCCCAAGGTGGCAGAAGCGCCCAAGCCGAAAATCGCGATACCCAAGCCACCGCCCAAGCCCAAGGCCAAGCCCCAGCCTCCGAAACCGGAGAAAAAACCGGAGCCGCCGCAGGACAAACCGGTCGACCAGGAAACCGTGGATTCCCCGCCAAGCAACGCTCCGGCGCAGAAATCCGCAGCACCGGCGCCAAGCATCGCCGCCAACAGCAATGCCCTGCCTACCTGGCAGAGCGACCTGTTGCGTCACCTTGGCAAGTACAAGCGCTACCCGGAAGACGCGCGTCGGCGGGGCCTGCAGGGTATCAACCGGCTGCGCTTCGTGGTCGACGCCGAAGGCAAGATCCTATCGTACTCGCTGGCTGGTGGTTCAGGCAGCGCGGCACTGGACCGGGCAACCCTGGAAATGATCCGCAAGGCTCAACCCGTGCCCAAGCCGCCTCAGGAACTGCTCAACAACGGCAGTATCGAAGTGGTCGCGCCGTTCGTGTACTCGCTGGACAAGAAACGCTGAGTTGTTTGTTTCTGTCACACGCACGCAAGTCTGATAACGTGCGTCTATCGATTGCAGCCGCTATGCTGGGCTCGCAACTTCATGGACGCACGTTATGACCCTCACAGAATTGCGCTACATCGTCACCCTCGCTCAGGAACAGCACTTCGGCCACGCGGCCGAGCGTTGCCACGTCAGCCAGCCGACCCTGTCGGTGGGCGTGAAGAAGCTGGAGGACGAGCTGGGCGTGCTGATCTTCGAGCGCAGCAAGAGCGCGGTGCGCCTGACCCCGGTCGGCGAAGGCATCGTGGCCCAGGCGCAGAAGGTACTGGAGCAGGCCCAGGGCATCCGTGAACTGGCCCAGGCCGGCAAGAACCAGCTGACCGCGCCGCTCAAGGTCGGGGCCATCTATACCGTCGGCCCGTACCTGTTCCCGCACCTGATTCCGCAACTGCACCGGGTTGCCCCGCAGATGCCGTTGTACATCGAAGAAAACTTCACCCATATCCTGCGTGACAAGCTGCGCAACGGCGAGCTGGACGCGGTGATCATCGCCCTGCCGTTCAATGAAGCCGACGTGCTGACGCTGCCGCTGTACGACGAGCCATTCTACGTGCTGATGCCCAGCGAGCATCCCTGGACGAAGAAAGAGACCATCGACGCCAGCCTGCTCAACGACAAGAGCCTGCTGTTGCTCGGCGAAGGCCACTGCTTCCGCGACCAGGTGCTGGAGGCCTGCCCGACCCTGGCCAAGGGCAACGACGGCGCCAAGCACACCACGGTGGAGTCCAGCTCGCTGGAAACCATCCGCCACATGGTCGCCTCGGGGCTGGGCGTGTCGATCCTGCCGCTGTCGGCCGTGCACAGCCATCACTACGCGCCGGGCATCATCGAAGTCCGCCCATTGAGCCCGCCGGCACCGTTTCGCACCGTGGCGATCGCCTGGCGCGCGAGCTTCCCGCGGCCCAAGGCCATCGAGATTCTGGCCGACTCGATCCGCCTGTGTTCGGTGGCCAAGCCACCCGCCGCACCTTAGGGCCCGAGCATGACCGAGTTGTCGAAGGTGTCGGTCACGGCACTGAAGGGCGTTGGCGAAGCCTTGGCCGAGAAGCTGGCCAAGGTTGGCCTGGAGAACATCCAGGACGTGTTGTTCCACCTGCCCCTGCGCTATCAGGACCGCACCCGCGTGGTGCCGATCGGCGCCCTGCGCCCGGGCCAGGATGCAGTGATCGAAGGCGTGGTCAGTGGCACCGACGTGACCATGGGCAGGCGCCGCAGCCTGCTGGTGCGCCTGGGCGATGGCACAGGTTCGCTGAGCCTGCGCTTCTACCACTTCAGCAACGCCCAGAAAGAAGCGCTCAAGCGCGGCACCCACCTGCGCTGCTACGGTGAAGCGCGCCCCGGCGCCTCGGGCCTGGAGATCTACCACCCCGAGTACCGCGCCCTGACCGGCGACGAGCCGCCCCCGGTCGATACCACCCTGACCCCGATCTACCCGACCACCGAAGGCCTCACCCAGCAGCGCCTGCGCCAGCTGTGCCAGCAGAGCCTGGGCCTGCTCGGCCCGCGCAGCCTGCCCGACTGGCTGCCGCTGGAACTGGCACGCGACTACCAGCTGGCACCGTTGGCCGATGCTATCCGCTACCTGCACCACCCGCCGGCCGATGCCGATGTCGAAGAGCTTGCCGTGGGCCACCACTGGGCCCAGCACCGCCTGGCCTTCGAAGAGCTGCTGACCCACCAGCTGTCTCAGCAGCGCCTGCGCGAGAGCCTGCGCGCCCAGCGGGCCCCGGTGTTGCCCAGGGCGAGCAGGCTGGCGGCCCAATACCTGGCCAACCTGGGCTTCGCTCCAACCGGCGCACAGCAGCGCGTGGGCAACGAGATCGCCTACGATCTCAGCCAGCCCGAGCCGATGCTGCGCCTGGTGCAGGGCGATGTGGGTGCCGGCAAGACCGTGGTCGCCGCGCTCGCTGCCCTGCAGGCGCTGGAAGCCGGCTACCAGGTGGCGCTGATGGCCCCCACCGAGATTCTTGCCGAGCAGCACTTCGTCACCTTCAAGCGCTGGCTCGAACCGCTGGGCATCGAAGTCGCCTGGCTGGCCGGCAAGCTCAAGGGCAAGGCGCGCACCGCCGCGCTGGAGCAGATCGCCGCCGGCGCGCCAATGGTGGTGGGTACCCATGCGCTGTTCCAGGAAGAGGTGAAGTTTCACAACCTAGCGCTGGCGATCATCGACGAACAGCACCGCTTTGGCGTACAGCAGCGCCTGGCCCTGCGCCAGAAAGGCGTGGGCGGCCAGTTGTGCCCGCACCAGCTGATCATGACTGCCACGCCGATCCCGCGCACCCTGGCCATGAGCGCCTATGCCGACCTCGACACCTCGGTGCTCGACGAGCTCCCGCCGGGGCGTACCCCGGTCAACACTGTACTGGTGGCCGACAGCCGCCGCATCGAAGTGGTCGAGCGCGTGCGCGCCGCCTGTGCCGAAGGGCGCCAGGCCTATTGGGTATGCACCCTGATCGAAGAATCCGAAGAGCTGACCTGCCAGGCCGCCGAAACCACCTTCGAAGAGCTCACCAGTGCCCTGGGCGAGTTGCGCGTGGGGCTAATCCACGGGCGCATGAAGCCGGCCGAGAAGGCTGCGGTGATGGCCGAGTTCAAGCAGGGCAACCTGCAACTGCTGGTGGCCACCACCGTGATCGAGGTGGGCGTGGACGTACCCAACGCCAGCCTGATGATCATCGAGAACCCCGAACGCCTTGGTCTTGCCCAACTGCACCAGTTGCGCGGGCGAGTCGGACGCGGCAGTGCCGCCAGCCATTGCGTACTGTTGTATCATCCGCCCCTGTCGCAGATCGGGCGTGAACGCCTGGGGATCATGCGCGAAACCAATGACGGCTTTGTCATTGCGGAGAAAGACCTGCAACTGCGTGGCCCGGGCGAAATGCTCGGGACCCGCCAGACCGGCCTGTTGCAGTTCAAGGTCGCCGACCTGATGCGCGACGCCGACCTGCTGCCGGCGGTGCGCGATGCTGCACAGGCCCTGCTGGCACGCTGGCCGGACCACGTCAGCCCGTTGCTCGACCGCTGGTTACGCCACGGGCAGCAATATGGCCAGGTGTGACGTACCTCCCATGTCGACGCGGGCCGCCCCCATCGAGCCGGCTATACTGGCCGCTGAAAAAATACTGGATACAGACCATGACTGAAGTTGCCCTGGATACCGCAACCCCCCACACACCGTCTGTTATCCGGTTGCTGCTCGACAAGCTCGGCATCGCCTACCGCGAGGTCATTGACCACCCGCAGCTGGCGCCCGAGGCCAAGGTCCAGGCCGTGCTGCTCGACGACGCGGTCGGTGCGCTGATGGTGCTGTTCCCGCAGAACCAGCTGCTGGACCTCAGCCACCTGACCGAGCTGACCGGCCGCAAGCTCACCGCCGTGCCGCTCGAGCGGCTCGAACTGATGCTCAAGAAGCACGGCCTGACGATCCTGCCCGCCATTCCGGCGCTGACCAGCTCACCGTGCCTGTACGAGGAGCGCCTGCTCAAGCAGCCGGCCCTGCTGATTCATTCCGGAACCCCCGGCCTGCTGCTGGAAATCCACAGCGAGCACTTCAGGAAGATGCTGGCCAAGGCCAGTGCCGGGCATTTCGGTGTACTGCTCAGCGAGATCCGCCCCAACCTCGACCGTCCGGCCGATGACAGCAAGGAGATCACCGAGGCGGTGCAGGCATTTACCGCACGACGCATCCAGCAGCGCCTGGAATCGACCATCGAGATCCCGCCGCTGGCCGAGACCGCACAGAAGATCATCAAGCTGCGGGTCGACCCCAACGCCACCATCGACGACATCACCGGTGTGGTCGAGACCGATCCGGCGCTGGCCGCGCAGGTGGTCAGCTGGGCCGCCTCGCCCTACTACGCCTCCCCCGGCAAGATCCGCTCGGTGGAAGACGCCATCGTGCGGGTGCTGGGCTTCGACCTGGTGATCAACCTGGCGCTGGGCCTGGCCCTGGGCAAGACCCTGAGCCTGCCCAAGGATCACCCGCAGCAGACCACCCCCTACTGGCAGCAATCGATCTACACCGCCGCCGTGATCGAGGGCCTGACCCGCGCCATGCCCCGCGCCGAGCGTCCTGAGTCGGGCCTGACCTACCTGGCCGGGCTGCTGCACAACTTCGGCTACCTGCTGCTGGCGCATGTGTTCCCGCCGCATTTCTCGCTGATCTGCCGCCACCTGGAGGTCAACCCGCATCTGTGCCACAGCTATGTCGAGCAGCACCTGCTGGGCATCAGCCGCGAGCAGATCGGTGCCTGGCTGATGCGCTTCTGGGACATGCCCGAAGAGCTGGCCACCGCCCTGCGCTTTCAGCACGACCCGCATTACGCGGGCGACCATGCCGCCTTCCCCAACCTGGTGTGCGTGGCGGTACGCCTGCTGCGCGCGCGCGGCATCGGCTCGGGGCCGGACGACCGCATCCCCGACGCGTTGCTGGAGCGCCTGAACATCAGCCGCGAGAAGGCCGAGGACGTGGTGCACAAGGTGCTTGAAGCCGAATCGCTGCTGCGTGAACTGGCGTCACAGTTCACCCCGCACTGACAACCTGAAGCCTGGGCGCTGCGCTCAGGCTTTCTTCTTGCGCGGCATCAGGTACTTCATCAGGCCCTGGAACCAGATCACCAGGGCCGGGTTGCCCTTGATCTGGATCGACTTGTCCTGAATCCCCTGCATGAACGCCAGCTGCTTGTTCTTGGCCTGCAGCGTGGCGAAGCCGTAGGCGGCATCCTTGAAGGCAATGGCGAACGCAGGCTCGGCATGGGTGCCACCCTTGCTGCGGATGCGCTGGTTGCTGACGATGAAGTGCCGGGCGACCTTGCCGTCGAGGGTCTGCAACTGGAACACCAGGTCCTTGTCCTTCAGTTGCTGCTGGAACGCCGGGTTGTTGCGGCTGGCCCGGGCCATCAGCAAACCCATGGCCCAGAGCAGAAAACGAAACTTCATATGCGCCCCTAGGCGAAAAGTGACTGAGGGGCGCAGTTTAGCTTTTTTGCGACCAAAGGCTACAGCCGACTTCGCTTTGTTGAAGGCGACTGTATGTCAGGGTGTGCGGCCTACCGGTTGGGGTCGGCAGCCGGTACCGCATCCAGGCGCAGTTGCACCCGTGACGGAATCTTCTGCGCCGCGCCGGCCTCCAGCATCTGCTGGCGATAGCGCGCGTAGTAAGGGCCGGCTTCGCGCGAGTTGCCGTAGCCCCAGAGAATGTCGGCAATGTTCAGCTGCAGCGCCCGACGCCCCTGGGCAAAGGGCTCGATGGCGCGATAGATGCGCAGCATCAGGTTGGGGTTCCAGTCGTCGCCGATCAGGTAGCCCATGTCGTTGTAGCCGGGCACGTTGTCCTGGGGCGCATGGCAGGCCATGTAGGAATCCAGGCCCATGTACACCTCTTCGGCCAGTACGGCGTGACGCGCGGGTATCTCGCGGTTCTCGCTGCTGTGCAGCAGGCCTGCGACCTTGGCCGGCTTGATGGTTTCCAGCTTGGTAGCCCAGGGCAGCTTGTTCTCCGGCTGCCAGGCGCCGTTCTGCCAACGGCCCACGCAGTACTGAGCCAGCCGCGTGGCCATCACACAACCGGTGTCCATCGCCACCATGTCGCAGCGCAGCGTGGGGGGCGTGAACTGCCGCCCCGACTGGCGCAGGCGGTAGAGCATCACGAAGCGCCCGTCAGGCGACACTGCCGAAGCGTCGCCATCGATCGCATCCCGCGCAAACTCGTGCGGGTACAAGGTGAAGCTCTTGCCATTGGCGCCTTGCCACTGCACCGCATGCCAGCCGTTCTCCTCGGCGCTCCATTTGGAGAACGAAAGCTTCGCCCCGCCTGCGCCCTCGATGGTTTTTTCGGCAGGTACTGCGGCATGGGCAGTGCCTGCCAGTGACAACGCCAAGGCAACGGCGTGAGGGGTACGCTTCATTTCGAACCCTTGAAGATGAGGTTGAGAAAGTGACGGTGCAGCTGCGCATTCGCGCCGATGGCCACCAGGGTCACACTGGCAGACAGTGTGCTGTAGAACAGCGCCCGCAGCGGATGCTCGGGCCACAGGTAGAAGCCGATGATCGCCGCCATGAACACCGTGGCCTGTACCTTGCCCCACACCCGTGGCAGCAGGGCGATCAGCAGGTTCATGCCGACGAAGAACCAGAACACCATGTACATCGCTATGCCAACGGCTACACCGCGCGACGTCAGCCCGCCGGCGTACTGCTTGTACCAGCTCACCAGCGTGCCGTTGAGCGCCACGTAGGCCACCACCGCAAACAGGTGCACCACTATCGGCAGCACCCAGCGCAGCAACTGGCGGTGGGTGACCGGGCTGTCGCCACGCCAGTGTTCGGGCAGTGGCGCCAGCCCGGGCGACGGAGGCTGGTTGTCGATGTGCGCCAGATACTCTGCCCAGCCACGCGGTGCGTTGTGGCGCAGCAGGTAGGCCTGCTGGCGGGCCTTGCCCAGACGCGACCAGAACGGCCACCAGCAGTAATGCCAGTAGTGTTCGAAATCGCCCTGCAGGCTGCCCAGCCCCTGCGGGTCGAGCTCGGGAAAGCTGACCCAGGGCGCGGGCGGGCTCAGCGTCGGGTCTTGCAGGCATTCGCGCCAGTTGTGGGCTACAGGCATGGCTGGTCCTTGTCGGCGCGAGCGCCGCGTTTGATCATCTCCTGGGCATTGAAGTCCGCCCAGTCTGCACCGTGCGCCACCGCCTCGGTGTAGCAGGCCAGCGAGCGTGCCGGTTGAGCGGGCACGATTTCACCGCGCGCATACACGCTGCCCAGCTCGTTGAAGGCATTGCCCGAGCCCATCGCGGCGGACTGACGCAAGGCGTCGAGGGCCTTCTGCGGGTGTTTGCAGGTGTTGTCGTCGGGGCGGTACTGGCCCTCGTCGCAATAGAAGCTCGCCAGCATCAGTGCCCCTTCAGGGACAGTGGCCGACGACAGGCGCAGCAACTGCTCCAGGCGCTGGTTGCTCAGGCGCGGCGCCATGCCCGACAGGCTGATTGCCGCAGCGCTGTAGGCAGCGTAGGCAGAGCCCTGGTCCACGGCATCGAGGTAGCTGTTGAGCGCAGCGATGAACAGCTGCTTGTCGATGGGCTTGATTTCACCCTGGCCCAGTTGCTCGTAGGCATCGCCGCGCAGCAGCGCACGCACGCCGGGGGCGGCATCATCGCGGGTTTTCACGCTCTTGAGCGCGTCGCTCGGCGACCAGTCCTCGACCCGCGCCAGCGCCCAGCAGTCGGCCTGCTCGAAGATGAATGCCTGCAACACCTCGCCGCGCTGGTCGCGAAGGTAAACCCGGTCGGGCAGCGCGATTTCACGGATCAGACCGTTGGCCGCCACCCGCTCCGACGACAGCTGCGAAAGATCAGGACGCAGGGCTGGCTCGAGCTTGCGTACCACCGGTTGCGGCCCCTCGGGCCCGGCCTGGAGGCGCTGCTCGACCAGGGTATGGGCGGTAAAGTCGGCCTGCAGCTGCGCATCCTCGGCAAACGCCTTGAAAAACATCGCGAAGTCGCGGCTGGGGCAAACCGGCGCGGCCTGCGCCAGCGCACTTGCCAGCAGGCCGGCCAGCAGCATCGGGATACTCGACTTCATGGCTGATACACCGGGGGCGGGTTGATGTAGTACTCGGTTTGCGTGCAGGGGTAGTCGCTGACCCACACCAGCCACAGCCACAGGTCCCAGAAGTAGCGCACCAGGTGCTCGGGTTTGCGGCAGCAGGCCTGTTCTTCGGCCACGGTGTAGTCGGTATTGGCGATGAAGCTGTTGAGCCAGTGCGGCTCCCATTGCGGCATGGCGATGTCGAAATGGCGGTCGCGCTTGTTGAAATTGATCCAGTAGATGCCCACTTCGGCTTCATCCTCGAAGTCGCGCATGTCCAGCGACTGCAGGTCGTACAGCGGCGTGCGCCAGACCTCACCCGGGCGCTCGCGATCGGTCACGCGCATGTAGCCCATGCCGCCGAAAGGTATCAGCCAACTGCGCGCCGGCACGTTCTGGAAACGGTAGCGCCCCGACTCGCTGACGAACGAGGTCTGTCCGGGTGCCTCGATCAGCGCGTGAATCTGATAGCCCACCCACGCCAGCACGCCCAGCACCACCAGCCAGCGCCACAGTTGCTGCTTTACGGTCGGGCTGCTCATTTACGCCTCAGCCAGTGCGAGATCAGCACCGCCGACAGGCTGAGGCCGCCCGCCAAGCAACTGAAGAAGTACGCCCGCACCGGGTGCTCGGGCAACAGCCACCAGAGGATCAACACGATTTGCGCGGCCACCAGCCAGTACTTGAGCTTCCAGTTGGTCAACAGGGGCAGCACCACATTGAGCGGCACGAACACCCACATCACCAGGAACACAATGCTGCCGGAGGACACGCCACGGGCGGTAAAGCCGCCGTAGTGGCCCTTGTACCAGTCCACGGCAATATCGTTGAGCACCCCGTAGAGCACGATGGCCAGAGCATGCAGGGCGACATTGATCAGCAGTTGTCGCTTCATTTGGGCAGCGTTCCTTGCAGCGCATTGCACCAGCTGCGCACATCGTCACGGTCGAACGCCGGGCAGTGATTGTCCTTGGCGATATAGCGATAGGGGTGAGCGGGCTCATGGGTGAAGTGGTAGTAGTAACGGTCGTCCTCGCCGTACAGCCAGTAGTTCGATGAGCCCTGGGACACCTGATACGGCTCGAAACTCAGCAGCGACGATTCGGCGGGGATGAAGTTGTCGCGGTCCATCAGCAGCATCAGCAGGTTGCCGAACAGCGGCGTGCCCACCCCCAGCGCCAGCACGGCCACCAGTATCACCCCGATTACTGCCTTCATCACGGTACCTGGGTATTCATGCAGTAGGTGCCCACACCGTGCAGCAGCACCACCGCCAACAGGCAGCCAAACGTCAGCAGCCTAACCCAGCGCGTGTTGCGTTGGCGCTCGCCGAGGTTCAGCAGCAAGGCGAACAGGCACAGGATGGCCAGGCTGCCGAACAGGTTGCTGTCGGCGAGACCTGCCAGGTAATTCTTCAGCTCAAGATCCATTGCACAGGCGCCTTTGCGCCGCCAGCAGCAGCGCGGTCAGGGTGACGAAAAAATAGCCGGCGCCCAGCAGGTAGGGCACAAAGACCACCCACATCAGCATCAGGCCCAACCCGGCGATACGGCCGGTGAGCAGGTAGACCAGGCCATACAGCACCCAGGGCAGTGCGTAGAAAGGGACGCACCACAACGGCGCCCACCACAGGTGCCGAGGCGCCAGGTGCAGGCGGCGGCTGGCCCACAGCGCGAACAGGGGGTAGCCAAGCAGGCCGAAGCCCAGCAGGTAGATTTGCAGGAACGGCTCGAAACCGGTCACGCGCAGGCCGTACTGGTAGACATCCAGACACAGCAGCGAAACCAGGCATACCCAGGGTAACCAGACGTAGAAGCGATAGGGGGGCGCACAGCTCACAGGCATGAGCCGAACGATTCGATGAATGATGAGTTGCCCATGCCGCTCCCTCCCTGGAACACCGCCGCGCGGGTGTGGGCGGCGGCGTATGCTAGTCACAAGCACGGGGCACGGCAATAGCGCACTGCACGGTGGGTTCCTCGCCGGCATTGCCGGCGAAGAGCCGCCACACAAACAAGAACGGGCACCTTGTAGAGGTGCCCGCTCTTCAATGCAATCAGTAGCCCACGGCCTTACGGATTGACGCTGTCCTTGAGGAACTTGCCTGGCTTGAACGCCACGGTGTTGCTGGCCTTGATCTTCACCGGCTCGCCCGTCTGAGGGTTCTTGCCGGTGCGCGCGCCACGGTGGCGCTGCAGGAACGTGCCGAAGCCTACCAGGGTGACGCTGTCTTTCTTGTGCAGCGCGTTGGTGATTTCTTCCAGTACGGCATTGAGCACGCGGTTGGCCTGCTCCTTGGTAAGGTCGGCTTTCTCGGCAATGGCTGCGGCGAGTTCTGGTTTACGCATGGTGAAGCCCCTCTGACGGATTTTTTGTTGTTATGCCGTGCTGCCTTGCAGGCAGCGCCTAAGGCACCGCAGGCTCTAAACTGCGGCAGACGGGTGTGAGAATGGCACGCCGCCAGTGGCCGCGCCAGTCTCTGGGCGGCCATTGTTCAGGCAATAGCAGGGTATATCCGACAGAACGACAGCTATTTATGCCAGCAACGGCGGAAGTTGACGGTTCAGCGCCAGCTTTTCCATCACTGCCGTACCGGTCAATACATAGCCCAGCAGTTGGCCATCGGCATCCCGGCAGAGCACCTTGATGTCGCTGCCCTGCCCTTCGACCTGCCACTGGCCTTCGCGGGCGCGTGGCGGCGGTGAAACGACCAGCGGGCATACCGGGGTCTTCACCGTGATGGGCATAGGCCCATAGCTGACCACCGTCGGATTGCCCGCCAGGGTCTGCGCCAGCGCGCGCGCGCAGGCCATCAGCGGCATCACGTACAGCAGGTTGATGCCGTCGACCTCGGCACAGTCGCCCAGGGCATGGATATTGGCGTGCGAGGTGCGCAGGTGGCGGTCGACCACCACCCCGCGATTGACCTGCAGGCCAGCGGCGGCAGCCAGGTCGATACGGGGGCGCAGGCCGATGGCCGATACCACCAGGTCGCAGACGATCACACTGCCATCGGACAGATGCGCTTGCAGGGCATCGGCCGAACGTTCCAGGCGGGTCAGCACCGGGCCCAGGTGAAAGCGCACACCAAGCCCTTGCAGCCCAGCCTGCACCGCAGCCGCGGCGGCCGGGTGCAGCAGGGTCGGCATGACCTGCTCGCAGGGGGCGACGATGTCGATCTCGAAGCCACCCAGGTGCATGTCGTTGGCGAACTCGCAGCCGATCAGCCCGGCCCCCAGAATCAGTACCCGGCGCTTGCCGGCCGCCGCGGCGCGAAAGCGCGCGTAGTCTTCGAGGTCGTTGATCGGGAAGATCGCATCGGCTGCGTCGCCCTGCACCGGCACCTGGATGGTCTGCGCGCCCAGCGCCAGCACCAGGTCGCGGTACGGCACCTGCTCCTCGCCGATCCACAGGCGCTTGTGGCCCGGGTCGATGCCGCTGATGCGTGTATGGGTACGCACCTGGGCCTTGAGCTGCTCGGCCATGGCCCCCGGCTCGGCCATGCTCAGGCCGTCGGCGTCCTTGTCCTTGGCAAAGCCGGTGGACAGCATCGGCTTGGAATACGAGCGACCATCATCGGCGCTGATCAGCAGCAACGGCGTCTCGCCGTCGAGCTTGCGAAATTCGCGGGCGAGGTTGTAGCCCGCCAGCCCCGTACCGACAATCACCACCGGATCGCTCATGCCTTCATCCCTTCCCTGTATAAAAAATGATCAGTTGATTTCGATCATCTCGAAATCCATCTTGCCCACACCGCAGTCCGGGCACAGCCAGTCTTCCGGCACGTCCTGCCACAAGGTGCCCGGCGCAATGCCGTCATCCGGCCAGCCATCGGCCTCGTTGTAGATAAGCCCGCATACCACGCATTGCCACTTCTTCATGATCGCTCTCCCTCCAGTAATCCAGACGCACATCGGTTGTGATCATTACAGTCTTGGCGCTGCATGGATCGTCAGGGGGCTTTGTACTGAGGCTGGTGGCGCGATGCAAGCGCAACCGGCAAACATGCTAAGCTCGGCGCCTCACTGGCTTGTAACCGCATACCTACCGTGCCGTACGAAACCTCGCAAGTGCCCGCGCCACACTGGCTGCAGCAGCAAACGCCGCTGGCCGCAAGCGCCGACCCCCTTACCGCCGACTGGCTGTTCGACCAGGGCTCGTTGACCCGCCGCCTGACCCGATTATCCGCCGATCACTTCAGCGTGACCCCCCTGTACGAGGGCTGGCAGCCGCTGCGCGCCGACGAGTGCACCAGCCTCGGCCTGGCCCCGGGCAGCGAAGGCTGGGTGCGCGAGGTGTACCTGCGCGGGCATGGCCAGCCGTGGGTGTACGCACGCAGTGTGGCCGCGCGCAGCGCCCTGCAGCAGGGCGGCCTGGACATGGAAGCGCTGGGCAGCCGTTCGCTGGGCGAGTTGCTGTTCTGCAGCCCCGGGTTTGCCCGCCAGGCCATCGAGGTGTGCCACTACCCTGCCGCCTGGTTGCCCCGCGAGCAGCGCCATGACGGCCTGTGGGCACGCCGTTCGCGGTTCGACCAGGGTGAACTGAGCATCCTGGTGGCCGAGATCTTCCTGCCCGCCCTGTGGCAGGCCACCGATACCCGCCTGGAGGACCGCTGATGTACCTGAGCCTGCTCAAGTCGCTCAATCGCCTGCACCCCCGGGCGTGGGACTTCATCCAGCTCAGCCGCATGGACAAGCCGATCGGCATCTACCTGCTGCTGTGGCCCACCCTCACGGCGGTATGGATCGCGGCCAAGGGCACGCCCACCGTGGCCAACGTGCTGATCTTCCTGTTCGGCGTGGTGCTGATGCGCGCCGCGGGCTGCGCGATCAACGATTTTGCCGACCGCAAGGTCGACGGTCACGTCAAGCGCACCGCCGAACGCCCGCTGGCGGCCGGACGCATCAGCGGGCGCGAGGCGCTGGTCCTGTTCGCGACCCTGGTGGGGCTGAGTTTCGTGCTGGTGCTGTGCACCAATGCGCAGACAGTATGGCTGTCGTTCGGCGCCGTGGCGCTGGCAGCCTGCTACCCGTTCATGAAGCGCTACACCTATTACCCGCAGGTGGTGCTGGGCGCGGCCTATTCCTGGGGCATCCCCATGGCCTTCACCGCCGCCACCGGCGAGCTGCCGGCCATCGCCTGGCTGCTGTACATCGCCAACCTGCTGTGGACCGTGGGCTACGACACCTACTACGCGATGGTCGACCGCGACGACGACCTGAAGATCGGGGTCAAGTCCACCGCGATCCTGTTCGGCGAAGCCGATCGTGCCATCATCCTGACCTTGCAGCTGCTGTCGCTGGGCTGCCTGCTGATGGCCGGCAACCGCTTCGAGCTGGGTGGCTGGTTCCACCTGGGGCTGGTAGGCGCGGCGCTGTGCTTCGCGTGGGAATACTGGTCGACCCGCAGCCTGGATCGCGACGCCTGCTTCAAGGCCTTCCTGCACAACCACTGGGCCGGGCTGCTGGTGTTCATCGGCGTGGTACTGGACTACGCCCTGCGCTAGCCGCCCCCGGGGGCGGCCGCGCAAGGCCGGCCTCATGGCTTGGCGGCGTGCCAGACGTCCTTCATGCCGTCGCCGGTCATGTCACCGCCCTTCTTGTCCTTGACGAAGGTGTACAGCGGCTTGCCATCGTAGGCCCACTGCATCGAGCCGTCTTCGCGCTTGATCTGCGTCCACTTGCCCTCGGCGGCGTCGCCCGCCATGGCCTTGAGGGGCGGCCAGTTCTTGGCGCAGTCGTCATTGCACATGGATTTGCCGCCGGCATCCTTGTCGAAGGTGTACAGCGTCATGCCGGCAGAATCGACCAGCACGCCGTTCTTCTCCATCCCCGGCGCGGCCGCTGCCACCCCCGGCAGGGCCAGTGCTGCAACAGCAAAGAGAGCCATCCAGTTCAGCGTATGTCGTGTCATTGGATTCACCGTTTTTGGTGATGGGTGGGAGCTAAAGCCTAGCTCAGCCAAGGAATGTTGCCGCCAGGCCACACGACCTGTCACACGACTGCAATAATTCCGTTATCTAATGCGGGCCAAGACACCTTAATGGGAAGAGGTTTGAGCATGGTTGGCAGGAACATTCTGATCGTTGACGACGAGGCGCCGATTCGCGAGATGATCGCCGTTGCATTGGAAATGGCCGGCTACGACTGCCTGGAGGCGGAAAACTCGCAGCAGGCCCATGCCATCATCGTCGACCGTAAGCCCGACCTGATCCTGCTCGACTGGATGCTGCCGGGCACTTCGGGCATCGAACTGGCGCGGCGCCTCAAGCGCGACGAGCTGACCGGCGACATCCCGATCATCATGCTCACCGCCAAGGGTGAGGAAGACAACAAGATCCAGGGCCTGGAAGTCGGCGCCGACGACTACATCACCAAGCCGTTCTCCCCGCGCGAACTGGTGGCCCGCCTCAAGGCCGTGCTGCGCCGTGCCGGCCCCAGTGATGGCGAGGCCCCGATCGAGGTCGGCGGCCTGCTGCTCGACCCGATCAGCCACCGCGTGACCATCGACGGCAAGCCTGCCGAGATGGGCCCTACCGAATACCGCCTGCTGCAGTTCTTCATGACCCACCAGGAGCGCGCCTACACCCGTGGCCAGCTGCTCGACCAGGTATGGGGCGGCAATGTGTATGTGGAGGAGCGCACCGTCGACGTGCATATCCGCCGTCTGCGCAAGGCGCTGGGTGAAGCCTACGAAAATCTGGTACAAACCGTGCGCGGCACGGGATACCGGTTCTCAACCAAGAGTTGAGAACACGGCAAGCTACAAGCCTCAAGTAAGAGCAAAAGCAAACGCAGATCCGCTTCAATCTTGCAGCTTGCCGCTTGCAGCTTGCAGCGGGTCCTAAGGACCCACCGTGAACCAAAACTGGCATGGCACCCTGATTCGCCACATGCTGCTGCTGACCACCGTCTGCCTGCTGGCAGGGCTGATCAGCGGCCATTACGGCTGGAGCCTGGCCCTGGGCCTTGGCGTGTATCTGGGCTGGACCCTCAAGCAGCTGCTGCGCCTGCACGACTGGCTGCGCCAGCACAAACCCGACGAGGCCCCGCCCGACGGCTATGGCCTGTGGGGCGAGGTGTTCGACAGCATCTACCACCTGCAACGCCGCGACCAACGCGTGCGCGGGCGCCTGCAGGCAGTGATCGACCGCGTGCAGGAGTCCACCGCCGCCCTCAAGGACGCGGTGATCATGCTCGACAGCGACGGCAACCTGGAGTGGTGGAACCGCGCCGCCGAGACCCTGCTGGGGCTCAAGACCCCACAGGACAGCGGCCAGCCGGTCACCAACCTGGTGCGCCACCCGCGCTTCAAGGAGTACTTCGAACAGGAGAACTACCTCGAACCGCTGGAAATCCCCTCGCCCATCAGCGACCGCCTGCGCATCCAGCTGCACATCACCCGCTACGGCAACAACGAACACCTGATGCTGGTGCGCGATGTGACCCGCATCCACCAGCTCGAACAGATGCGCAAGGACTTCGTCGCCAACGTCTCCCACGAGCTGCGCACGCCACTGACGGTGATTGCCGGGTACCTGGAGACCCTGCTCGACAACGTCGAGGAGGTGAACCCGCGCTGGGTACGGGCCCTGACCCAGATGCAGCAGCAAGGCGTGCGCATGCAGACGCTGCTCAACGACCTGTTGCTGCTGGCCAAGCTGGAGGCCACCGACTACCCCTCCGACAACCAGCCGGTGGCCATCGACAGCCTGCTGCAGTCGATCAAGGGCGATGCCCAGGCCCTGTCCGGCCAGCGCAACCAGCGCATCACCCTGGACGCCGAGCCGGGCGTGCGCCTCAAGGGCAGCGAGGCGGAACTGCGCAGCGCGTTCTCCAACCTGGTGTTCAATGCCGTCAAGTACACCCAGGATGAAGGCCAGATCCGCATCCGCTGGTGGGCCGACGCCCAGGGTGCGCACCTGAGCGTGCAGGACTCGGGCATCGGCATCGACCCCAAGCACCTGCCACGCCTGACCGAGCGTTTCTACCGCGTCGACTCCAGCCGCAACTCCACCACCGGCGGCACCGGCCTTGGCCTGGCGATCGTCAAGCACGTACTGCTGCGCCACCGCGGCCGGCTGGAGATCAGCAGCGTACCGGGCCACGGCAGTACCTTTACCTGCCATTTCGCCCCCGTTCAGGTGGCAACCCGCACCGTTTCCTGAGCGACCGCCCTTTAAATTTGCGCAGTCAGCCGCTACATTGGCTGACTCGCGCCAGTACCTGCTGGCATTGCCACACTCCCTTATTTCAGAAGACGGACCCCGTAAAACTCCATCATGGACCCTTCCCCTGGTATCACCCTCGCTTCACTGTTCGCCGATTTCGGCATGATTCTTTTTGCTCTGCTGCTGGTTCTGCTCAACGGATTCTTCGTTGCGGCCGAGTTCGCCATGGTCAAGCTGCGCTCGACCCGGGTCGAGGCGATTGCCGGCAAGAACGGCTGGCGCGGGCATATCCTGCGTACCGTACACAGCCAGCTGGACGCCTACCTGTCGGCCTGCCAGCTGGGCATCACACTGGCCTCGCTGGGCCTGGGCTGGGTCGGCGAGCCGGCCTTCGCGCACCTGCTCGAGCCGCTGCTGGCGGCGGTGGGCGTGCAATCGCCCGAAGTCATCAAGGGCGTATCGTTCTTCAGCGCCTTCTTCGTGATCTCCTACCTGCACATCGTGGTCGGCGAGCTGGCGCCCAAGTCCTGGGCCATTCGCAAGCCCGAACTGCTGTCGCTGTGGACGGCGGTACCGCTGTACCTGTTCTACTGGATGATGTACCCGGCCATCTACCTGCTCAACGCCAGTGCCAACGCCATCCTGCGCATCGCCGGCCAGGGCGAGCCCGGCCCGCACCACGAGCACCATTACAGCCGCGAGGAGCTCAAGCTGATCCTGCACTCCAGCCGGGGCCAGGACCCCAGCGACCAGGGCATGCGCGTACTGGCCTCGGCGGTGGAGATGGGCGAACTGGAAGTAGTCGACTGGGCCAATTCCCGTGAAGACATGGTCAGCCTCGACGCCCATGCGCCGCTCAAGGAGATCCTCGCGATGTTCCGCCGGCACAAGTTCAGCCGCTACCCGGTGCTCGACGCCGAAAGCGGCGAATTCGTCGGCCTGCTGCACATCAAGGACCTGCTGCTGGAACTGGCTGCGCTGGACCACCTGCCCGAGTCGTTCAACCTGGCCGAGCTGACCCGCCCGCTGGAACGCGTATCGCGGCACATGCCGCTGTCGCAGCTGCTGGAGCAGTTCCGCAAGGGCGGCGCGCACTTTGCCCTGGTCGAAGAGGCCGATGGCAAGGTGATCGGCTACCTGACCATGGAAGACGTGCTCGAAGTGCTGGTGGGCGACATCCAGGACGAACACCGCAAGACCGAGCGCGGTATCCTCGCCTACCAGCCCGGCAAGCTGCTGGTGCGCGGCGACACCCCGCTGTTCAAGGTCGAGCGCCTGCTGGGCGTGGACCTGGACCATATCGAGGCCGAAACCCTTGCTGGCCTGGTCTACGAGACGCTCAAGCGCGTACCGGAAGAAGAAGAGGTGCTGGAGGTCGACGGCCTGCGCATCATCATCAAGAAGATGAAAGGGCCCAAGATCGTGCTGGCCAAGGTGCTCAAGCTCGATTGACACGCCTTACGGGTTGCCGGCGGTAAAGCTCGGCAGCCCGCCGATGGGCTGGTTGAACTGGTACGGGATCGACTCCAGCGCCAGCCCCACGTTGCGCTGCACCACGAAATGCAGGTGCGGCCCGCTGCTGTTGCCGGTGTTGCCGGACCTTGCCAGCGGCGTGCCATAGGCCACCCGCTGGCCTTCGCTGACCACCACCGACCCGCGCATCAGGTGCAGGTACACGCCCATGGTGCCGTCGGCATGCAGAATCCGCACGAAATTGCCTGCCGGGTTGGTACCGCGCCCGCTCTGGGTGTTTTCCGTCTTGATCACCACCCCTGCCCGCGCCGCAATGATCGGCGTGCCTTCGGGCATGGCGATGTCCATGGCATAGCGGCCCTTGGGGCCGAAGTGGCTGTAGGTGCCATTGGGGCCCTGGGAGAGGCGGAACGGGCCGCCGCGCCAGGGGAACGGGTAGCGATAGGCCTGGGTGCGCTGGGCGGGGTTGCCCAACGTGTAGTTGAACTGCTCGCGGTAGCTGACCGGGGTACCGGGCTTGCGCGCACCGAGGGCAGTGAGCAGCAGTGTGGAACGGGCCGGTACCACCCGCCGGACGATGCGCGGCGCCAGGTTCTGCACGTTGCCCAGGCGCTCCAGGCGCAGTTCCACTTCGACCGGGGCGTGCAGCTCGTTGCGGGCACTGAAACGCACGCCGTCGGCGTACTTGCTGACCTGCAACTGCACCTGCTGGCCCAGCTGCTCGACCATGCGATCACGGAACACCAATGCGCGGGCGCCGGGGCTGGGGCGATCGGAATAGGACACCACGCCGTCGGCGTCGGTGTTCTTGTAGATGGTCATGGCCCAGCTCGGGCCGGCAGCCAGCAACAGGGCGCAGAACAGCAGCAGGTGTGGCGGCATCGGTAGTGGCCATCTGACAGGTTAGCTGTGAGCAAGCCTAGCAGGGGAATATGGAGGGCGTGTTGCGGGGAGTGATGCGGGGTATGGCAGGCGATCAGTGGTGTGTCCTTCGCCGGCAAGGCCGGCTCCTACGGCTGTAGGAGCCGGCCTTGCCGGCGAAGAGGCTGCAAGCAGCAAAGGGCCTGTCAGGCCCCCGGCACGAAGTGCTTGAGCGCCGTACCGCGGGCAATCAGCCGCGACAGGTAGTCGAGCTTCTGCGCATCCTGATCGACAAAGCGGAAGGTCAGCTGCAGCCAGTCGCTGTCCGGCTTGGATTCCACCGCCACCACCGCATGCAGGTACCCGTTGAGCCGCGCGATCTCGGCATTGTCGCCCTGCTCCAGGTCCAGCACCGCGCCTTCCAGGATCTGCGGCAGCACTTCGCCACGGCGTACCACCAGCAAGGCTTCCTTCAGGCTCAGGGCCTTGATCACGCAGGCCTGGTTGCCGCTGGACAGGCGCAGCTGGCCCTGTCCACGGCCCGCCGGCGCCGCCGCCTTGGCCGCGCCGGGTTGCGGCGCATTGATCAGTGGCTTGGCCGCCGACACCGGGGCCGCGGCTGCAGGGGCGGCCGGGCGCACGGTCTCGGCCTTGCCGCCGGTCAGGGCCGACAGCGAATCATTGGCAAACGCGGAGGTGGCGCGGGTGGGCGCACTGGCCATCAGGGTATCGAGCTTGCCCAGCTTGGTCAGCGCCTTCTTCACCTTGGTCAGCAACTGCTCGTTGGTGAACGGCTTGCCGACAAAGTCCGACACACCGGCCTGGATCGCCTGCACCACGTTTTCCTTGTCGCCACGGCTGGTCACCATGATGAACGGCATGGCCTTGAGCGCTTCGTGCTGGCGGCACCAGGTCAGCAGCTCCAGGCCCGACATCTCGGGCATCTCCCAGTCGCACAGCACCAGGTCGAAACGCTCGCGCTCCAGCAGCACCTGGGCCTTGCGACCGTTGACCGCGTCCTCGATGACCATGCCGGGGAAGTAATTGCGCAGACACTTTTTCACCAGGTCACGGATAAACGGCGCGTCATCCACGACCAGAACACTGACTTTACTCATCGCCACTCCTTCAAGACCCGGCTAGCATAACGTTGACTGATGGCCATTTGCCAAGACTTCGCTCATGCCGGGGCTCCGTCAAATCATTCGCGGGTGCGTGCTGTTGCGCTGCCGCAAACGAAAACGCCCGGCCAAGGCCGGGCGTTCATTCTCGGGGCAGTCCTATTTATCGTCAGGTTTGCCCGGAACATTAGCTTTTTCGCCGTTGCCGTTGCCCTCGACTTCTTCCTTCATTCGCTTCAGGCCCAGGTGACGCACGTCGGTACCGCGCACTAGGTAGATCACCAGCTCGGCGATGTTGCGCGCGTGGTCGCCGATGCGCTCCAGCGAACGCAGCGCCCAGATCACGCTCAGTACCCGCGAGATCGAGCGCGGGTCTTCCATCATGTAGGTCACCAGCTCGCGCAGGGCGGTCTTGTACTCGCGGTCGATGGTCTTGTCGTACTGCGCCACCGACAGCGCCAGCTCGGCATCGAAGCGGGCAAAGGCGTCGAGCGCGTCGCGCACCATGTTGCGTACCTGGTCGCCGATGTGACGCACCTCCACGTAGCCGCGCGGCGACTCGCCTTCTTCGCACAACTGGATGGCGCGGCGGGCGATCTTGGTCGATTCGTCGCCGATACGCTCCAGGTCGATCACCGACTTGGAGATGCTGATGATCAGGCGCAGGTCCGACGCCGCCGGCTGGCGCCGGGCCAGGATGCGCACGCACTCCTCGTCGATGTTGCGTTCCATCTGGTTGATCTGCTCATCGACTTCGCGCACCTGCTGGGCCAGGCCCGAATCGGCCTCGATCAGCGCGGTGACGGCGTCGTTGACCTGTTTCTCGACCAGGCCGCCCATTGCCAGAAGATGGCTGCGAACCTCTTCAAGTTCGGCGTTGAACTGCTGGGAGATGTGATGGGTAAGGCTGTCTTTGTCGATCATGAGAAATCCTTGGCGCGTCCGGTAAGTGCTGTCAGGCGGCGTTCAATCGTTGAATCCTAGCCATACCGACCGGTGATGTAGTCTTCGGTCTGCTTCTTCGCCGGGTTGGTGAACAGGGTGTCGGTGTCACCGTATTCCACCAGCTTGCCCATGTACATGAACGCGGTGTAGTCCGAAACCCGCGCGGCCTGCTGCATGTTGTGGGTCACGATGACGATGGTGTACTTGGACTTGAGTTCGTAGATCAGCTCTTCGACCTTGAGCGTGGAAATCGGGTCCAGCGCCGAGCACGGTTCGTCGAGCAGCAGCACCTCTGGCTCCACCGCGATGGTACGGGCGATCACCAGGCGCTGCTGCTGGCCGCCGGACAGGCCCAGGGCAGAGTCGTGCAGGCGGTCCTTGACCTCCTCCCACAGGGCGGCACCCTTGAGTGCCCACTCCACGGCTTCATCCAGTACACGCTTCTTGTTGATGCCCTGGATGCGCAGGCCGTACACCACGTTTTCGTAGATGGTCTTGGGGAACGGGTTGGGCTTCTGGAACACCATGCCCACGCGGCGGCGCAGCTCGGCCACGTCCTCGCCCTTGCGGTAGATGTTGTTGCCGTCGAGGTTGATCGCGCCTTCCACCCGGCAGCCGTCGACCAGGTCGTTCATGCGGTTGAAGGTGCGCAGCAGGGTCGACTTGCCGCAGCCCGAGGGGCCGATGAAGGCGGTCACGCGCTGCTTGGGAATGTTCAGGCTGACATCGAACAGCGCCTGCTTCTCGCCGTAGAACAGGCTCAGGCCCGGCACTTCGATGGCCACGGTCTCGTCGGCCAGCTGCAGGCTCTGCTTGGTGCGACCCAGGGCGGACATGTCGATGCCGTGGGTGTGGGATTCATGCTGCATGGTAAGACTCCATACGCTATCAATTTCGTTTCATCGTACCGCCCGGCACAACACACGGGCGGCGCTTGCAATAAGGGGTATCAGCTGTCCAGCGCCTTGTACTTCTCGCGCAGGTGGTTGCGTATCCATACCGCCGAGAGGTTGAGCGTGGCGATCACCATCACCAGCAGCAGCGCCGTGGCGTACACCAGCGGCCGCGCGGCCTCGACGTTGGGGCTCTGGAAGCCGACGTCGTAGATGTGGAAGCCCAGATGCATGATCTTCTGGTCCAGGTGCAGGTACGGGTAGTTGCCGTCCACCGGCAGCGACGGCGCCAGCTTCACCACACCCACCAGCATCAGCGGCGCCACCTCGCCCGCGGCACGGGCCACGGCCAGGATCATGCCGGTCATCATCGCCGGGCTGGCCATCGGCAGCACGATCTTCCACAGCGTCTCGGCCTTGGTCGCACCCAGGGCCAGCGAGCCCTCGCGCACGGTCCGCGGGATCCGCGCCAGGCCTTCTTCGGTGGCCACGATCACCACCGGTACCGCCAGCAGCGCCAGGGTCAGCGAGGCCCACAGCAGGCCCGGGGTACCCAGGGTCGGCGCCGGCAGTGCTTCGGGGAAGAACAGGTGGTCGAGCGAGCCGCCCAGCACGTACACGAAGAAGCCCAGGCCGAACACGCCGTAGACGATCGCCGGCACGCCGGCCAGGTTGTTCACCGCGATGCGGATCAGCCGGGTCACCGGGCCCTGGCGGGCATATTCACGCAGGTACACCGCCGCCAGCACGCCGAACGGGGTGACGATCACGGCCATGATCAGGGTCATCATCACGGTGCCGAAGATCGCCGGGAAGATCCCGCCCTCGGTGTTGGCTTCACGCGGGTCGTCGCTGAGGAACTCCCACACCTTGGCGAAGTAGGTGCCCAGCTTGGTGAAGTTGTTCATGGCGTTGGGCTGGTAGGCGTGCACCACCTTGTCGAGGTTGATCTCGACTTCGCGGCCATTGCCGTCACGGGCCACCAGGCTGTCGCGGCTGAAGTCCTGGTGCAGCTTGCCCAGGCGGTCCTCGATGGCCTTGTAGCGGTTGTTCAGCTCGGCGCGCTCGGCATCCATGTCGGCCTGCGCTACAGGGGTCAGCTTGCCTTGCAGTTCCAGCTTGCGGGCTTGCAGGCGCAGGCGCTCAAGGCCATGGTTGATCGCACCGATGTCCTTCTTCTCGAGCTTCTGCAGCTCGCCGGCCAGGCCGGCAGCACGCTTGAGGCGTGCCTGCAGCTCGTTCCAGGCGGCCTGCCCTTCGGCAACCACCTTGCCGTTTTCCTTGACGCTGACCAGGTAGCCGTAGAAGTTGCCCCACTCGCGGCGCTCCAGGGCGATCAGGTCGACCGGCTTCTGCTGGTCCACCAGCCAGTCGCCGACCACCCAGGTGAAGTCACTGCCGTTGAGGTCGCGGTTGCCGACCTTGATCAGCTCACGGGTCATGAACTCCGGGCCGTTGTCGGGTACCGGCAGGCCGGCCCCCTTGAGGCGTGCCAGCGGCACCTCTTCCTTTTGCACCACTTCGCCGATGACGATGTGGTTGGCCTGGCCCGGCACGTTGTAGCTGGCCTGAATCAGGTCGGCCGGCCAGAAGTGCGCCAGGCCGCGCACGGCGATCACGGAGAGCAGACCGATGGTCATGATCACCGCGATGGACACCGCGCCACCGCTTATCCAGACGCCGGGGGCGCCGCTCTTGAACCAGCTCTTGAGGGAATCCTTTTTCACGGATCTCTACCTTTCTATCAAAGCGACGAGTATTTCTTGCGCAGACGCTGGCGAATCAGCTCGGCCAAGGTGTTCATCACGAAGGTGAACATCAGCAGCACCAGCGCGGCGAGGAACAGCACGCGGTAGTGGCTGCCACCGACTTCCGATTCGGGCATCTCCACCGCGACGTTGGCCGCCAGGGTGCGCATACCTTCGAACAGGTTCATTTCCATGACCGGGGTGTTGCCCGTGGCCATCAGCACGATCATGGTTTCACCCACCGCGCGGCCCATGCCGATCATCAGCGCCGAGAAGATGCCCGGGCTGGCGGTCAGGATGACCACGCGGGTCAGGGTCTGCCACGGCGTGGCGCCGAGTGCCAGCGAGCCCAGGGTCAGGCTGCGCGGCACGCTGAACACGGCGTCCTCGGCAATCGAGTAGATGTTCGGGATGACCGCAAAGCCCATGGCGATACCGACCACCAGGGCGTTGCGCTGGTCGTAGGTGATGCCCAGGTCATTGGTGATCCACAGGCGCATGTCGCCGCCGAAGAACCAGGTTTCGAGGAACGGGCTCAGGGTCAGCGCACCCCAGCCGGTGAACAGGATCACCGGGATCAGGATCGCCGCTTCCCAGCCATCCGGCACACGCAGGCGGATCGACTCCGGCAGGCGGCTCCAGATGAAGCCGGCCAGCAGGATGCCGAACGGCATCACCACGAACAGGCTGAACACACCGGGCAGATGCCCTTCCAGGTAAGGCGCCAGGAACAGCCCCGCGAAGAAGCCGAGGATCACCGTGGGCATCGCCTCCATCAGCTCGATCACCGGCTTGACCTTGCGGCGCATGCCCGGGGCCATGAAGTAGGCGGTGTAGATCGCTGCGGCAATCGCCAGCGGTGCGGCCAGGATCATCGCGTAGAACGCGGCCTTGAGCGTACCGAAGGTCAGTGGCGACAGGCTCAGCTTGGGCTCGAAGTCGGTGTTCGACGCGGTGGACTGCCAGACGTACTTGGGCTCGTCGTAGTTCTCGTACCAGACCTTGCTCCACAGCGCACTCCAGGACACTTCCGGGTGCGGGTTGCGCAGGCTGGCCGGGATCAGCTTGCCGCCCTCTTCGACGAACAGGCGGTTGGCCCGTGGCGACAGTGCCAGCACGCCGGCGCCTTCGGCCATCGGCTCCACCAGCAGGGTGCGGTGCGCGGTGCTGTGGAACACGCCGAGCTTGCCGCTGGCATCCAGTGCCACGAAGCCCTTGCGGCGCTCTTCGGCATCGATCTGCACGATCGGCGCCTTGCCCATCTGGAAGGTACGGATCTGCTTGAAGCGCTGTTCGCCGTCCGGGTCGCGGGCCATGAACCACTGGGCCAGGCCACCCTTGGAGTCACCGATGATCAGCGAGATGCCGCCCACCAGCTGGGCGCTGGCGGTGACTTCGGCATCGGCGTCGTCGAGCAGCTTGTAACGACCGTTGAGGCTCTTGTCGCGCAGGCTGAACACATCGGCCTGGGCCCGCCCGTTGATCACGTACAACCACTGCTGGCGCGGGTCGATGAAGATCGCCTTGACCGCCTCGGTCATCTGCGGCAGTTCGATGTGGTTCTGCTCGCTGGTGACTTCGCCGGTCATCATGTTTTCTTCGCGGCTCAGTTGCAGTACCTGCAACTGCGCACCGCTGGAGCCGGCCACCACCAGGGTGTCGCCATTGACGTTCAGGCTCACGTGCTCCAGCGCACGGCCCGAATCGCCGAGGGCGAACGGTTGCTGGCCATAGGGGTAGTCGATGGCCGGGGTGATGGTCTTGTGGTAGTCCGGGTAGGTGATCTTGTAGCTGTGGCTGAACACCAGTGCCTGGCCGTTGGACAGGCCCAGCACCACCAGCGGGTTGCCCGGCTGGTCGGCGCCGATCGAGGTCACCTGGGTGCCGGCCGGTACCGGCAGGTCGACACGCTTGAGCTCGGCACCGGTCTTGGTGTCGAAGAACAGCGCCTGCCCCTTGTCCGAGACGCGCATGCCGACCAGGTTCTGCTCTTCGAGCGCGATCATCAGCGGCTTGCCGGCGTCCTGGGTCAGCCAGGCCGGGGTCATGGCCTTCTTGGTGGTCAGTTCGGCGCCTTGAAACAGCGGCACCACCACGTAGGCCAGGTAGAAGAAGATCAAGGTGATCGCCGCCAGCACGGCGAGCCCGCCCACCAGTACATACCAGCGGGTCAGGCGGTCCTTGAATGCACGCAGGCGACGCTTGCGTTGCAGCTCGGGCGTATTGAAATCAATCCGCACGGGGGGAGAATTTTGGGTCATGGTGGAGTTGGCCAGATCATTCATGCGCTCACCCTAGCGGTCCCGTATGACAAAAACATGACAATGCAGTGACGCAAAAAAGCCCGCCGCTCAGGCATGCCTGGCAGCGGACTCGCAATTTGCAGCGCGGCCCGCACAGATGCAGGGCGCGCCCGTTCACACTCAGTTTGCAGCGACGCCTTTGGCGGCGTGGTTCAGGCCCAGGTCGGCCAGCGCTTTCTCGGCCACTTTGGCGGGCAGCGGGATGTAACCGTCTTTCACCACGACCTGTTGACCGGCCTGCGACAGCACCAGCTTGACGAACTCGGCTTCCAGCGGGGCCAGAGGCTTGTTCGGGGCCTTGTTGACGTAGACGTAGAGGAAACGCGACAGCGGGTAGGTACCGTTCAGGGCGTTGGCTTCGTTGTCTTCGACGAACGCGCCGCCTTCCTTCTTGGCCAGGGCCACGGTTTTCACGCTGGCGGTCTTGTAGCCGATGCCCGAGTAACCGATACCGTTCAGCGAGCTGCTGATCGACTGCACGACGGACGCCGAGCCAGGTTGTTCGTTGACGTTAGGCTTGAAGTCGCCTTTGCACAGGGCTTCTTCCTTGAAGTAGCCGTAGGTGCCGGATACCGAGTTGCGACCGAACAGCTGGACCGGCTTGTTGGCCAGGTCGCCGGTCACGCCCAGGTCGCCCCAGGTTTTCACGTCGGCCTTGGCACCGCACAGGCGGGTGGAGGAGAAGATGGCGTCGACCTGAGCCATGGTCAGGCCCTTGATCGGGTTGTCCTTGTGCACGAACACGGCCAGGGCGTCGACGGCGACCGGGATGGCGGTCGGCTTGTAGCCGTACTTCTGTTCGAACGCCTGCAGCTCGACGTCTTTCATCTTGCGGCTCATCGGGCCCAGGTTGGCGGTGCCTTCGGTCAGCGCGGGTGGCGCGGTGGAGGAGCCGGCGGCCTGGATCTGGATGTTTACGTTCGGGTATTCCTTCTTGTAGGCCTCGGCCCACAGGGTCATCAGGTTGGCCAGGGTATCGGAACCGACGCTGGAGAGGTTGCCCGATACGCCGGTGGTTTTGACGTAGGTCGGAATAGCAGGATCAACAGCGGCAACTGCGTTGGCAGTCGCAACGCCAGCGGCGGCAAAGGTCAGGGCCGCCATCAAACGCTTCAGTTTCATGCCTTACTCCTAGCAGGAATTGGGGGTAGATGGATCGGGCCCAAGTATCTGCAGGCCGTATGACTACTCTATGAACTGAATGTGACAATTAGATGAAAGGCCATCACCTCGTTCGAGGGATGGCCTTTATAGCGGACGCGGGGCGGGGTTTCAGCGCTTGGTGAGCAGCAGGTAGATGCCTACCAGCAGGCCCAGGGTGCAGATGCCGGCGACATAGTAGGCCGGGCCGAGCGGGCTGAACTTCATCAGCGAGGTGACCATGATCGGGGTCAGGCCACCGAAGATCGCGTAGGCCAGGTTGTAGGAAAACGACAGGCCGCTGAAACGCACCACCGGCGGGAAGGCGCGCACCATCACGTAAGGCACCGCACCGACGATGCCCACGCACAGCCCGGTAACGGCGTACATCGGGTACAGCCACTCAGGGTGCGCCGCCAGGTTGTGGTAGAAGCTCCAGGAGCTGGCCAGCAGCGCCAGGCTGCCGACGATGAACACGCGCCCGGCGCCGAAGCGGTCGGCCAGGCGCCCGGCCACGATGCAGCCGATGCTCAGCAGCACGATGGCCAGGCTGTTGGCCTTGAGGGCCTCGGTGGCGCTGATGCCGTAGAGGGTCTGCAGCACGGTCGGGGTCATCAGGATGACCACGATGATGCCGGCCGACAGCAGCCAGGTCAGCAGCATCGACAGTACGATGGCGCCACGGTGGTCACGCAGCACCGCGCGCAGCGGCACTTCCTCGGCCAATGCCTTGCGCTGCTGCATCTCGGCGAACACCGGGGTTTCGTGCAGCCAGCGGCGCAGGTACACCGAAAACAGGCCGAACACGCCGCCGAGCAGGAACGGGATCCGCCAGGCGTAGTCGCTCAGTTGCTCGGGGGTGTACACGGTGTTGATCAGGGTCGCGACCAGCGAGCCGAGCAGGATGCCCGAGGTGAGGCCCGCCGTCAGGGTGCCGCAGGCGTAGCCGATGTTGCGCGCCGGCACGTGTTCGGACACGAACACCCAGGCACCCGGCACTTCACCGCCAATGGCGGCGCCCTGGATCACGCGCATCAGCAACAACAGGATCGGTGCCCACATGCCGATCTGCGCGTAGGTGGGCAGCAGGCCCATGATCAGGGTCGGCACGGCCATCATGAAGATGCTCAGGGTGAACATCTTCTTGCGCCCCAGCAGGTCGCCGAAGTGGGCCATCACGATGCCGCCCAGCGGGCGCGCCAGATAGCCGGCAGCGAAGATGCCGAAGGTCTGCATCAGGCGCAGCCACTCGGGCATGTCGACCGGGAAGAACAGCTTGCCCACCACCGCGGCGAAGAACACGAAGATGATGAAGTCGTAGAACTCCAGCGCCCCGCCCAGGGCGGAGAGCGACAGGGTCTTGTAGTCACTGCGGGTGAGCGGCCGCGAGGGCTGCTCTATGGAGGGGGGCACGGAGGTCATCGAAGCGTCTCTTATTGGCAAATCAGGCCGCGGCAGCGCTGGCCCCGGCCTATCAGGAGGTCGAACGATAGCAAATTGTTCGAAAAAGCACATGGATCGACATAATCGGGGCAGATAATCATGACCGCATGGTCGTCGCCCCACGCGCGGCTCTATATACTGGCCGCTCGTATCAAACGGTTACGCCTTGTGTGGGATGTTGTGCGAAAACGCCGCTAGGTATGCTTAGTCGGTTTCGCAGAGTTTCCCTTCGCCGCACGGCAGAGCGAAGCAGCGTAGTATGTTCGTGCTGAATCGTTTTTCGCGGCGTCCGCACCAGCGCAAACCAACGAAGCGTTACGGGTCAGAGGCACCCCGGCATGATTGAACTCGAACAAGAAGATCCTATTCCGCAAGGCGACCTGGCCTTGCAGATCACCGCATTGCCCCGTGAAACCAACGGTTTCGGCGATATCTTCGGCGGCTGGCTGGTCGCCCAGATGGACCTGGCCGGCACGGCCATGGCCAGCCGAGTCGCAGGCGGGCGCGTCGCCACCGTGGCGATCGACCGCATGGCCTTTCTGGTGCCGGTGGCGGTGGGCGCGCAATTGTCCTTCTATACCCAGACCCTGGAAATCGGCCGCAGCTCGATCCAGATGATGGTCGAGGTGTGGAGCGACGACCCGCTGAGCAGTGAATGGCGCAAGGTCACCGAGGCGGTGTTCGTGTTCGTCGCCATCGACGGCAGCGGCCGCACCCGCTCGGTGCCGCCTCGTCGCTGAGCCTGGGGCGCGCTAAACTCGAGGGTCTGCGCGAGGTCCAAGACCTCGTAGGCCACCCTTCGAGAGCAACGCATGTCCACATCCAAGGTAGAAGTCGAACAGCATGGCGAGCTTGCCTGCTGGCGTATCACCACGCCTCGCGCCGAGCTGCTGATTGCCCAGCAGGGCGCACAGGTGCTCAGTTACCAGCGCGTGGGCGAGCCGCCGCTGCTGTGGCTCAGCGATCAGGCGATCTTCAGGCAGGGCAAATCGGTGCGCGCCGGTGCCCCGGTGTGCTGGCCCTGGTTCGGCAACCTGCAACGCAACCCAGCGGCCGTACAGGCCATGTTCCACGGCGCCGAAGCCCCGGCCCACGGGCTGGTGCGCGGGCGTGACTGGCAGTTGCTGGGTATCGACAGCAGTGCGGATTCGGTACGCGTGGACTTCACGCTGCCCCAGGCGTTGGGGGAGCTTCCCGGCTGGCCGCACACGGTGGAACTGAAACTGAGCATCGTGCTCGGCGAGGAACTGGCGCTGACCCTCGACAGCCACAACCTGGGCAATGGCAGCGTCACCCTCAGCCAGGCGCTGCACAGCTACTTTGCAGTCAGCGACGTGCGTGGCGCGCGGGTAGAAGGCGTGGACGGGCTGGCCTACATCGAGACGCTGGCAGACTGGGAGCAACGCACCCAGCGGGGCGACCTGGCGTTTGCCGGGGAAACCGACCGCATCTACCTGCAGGCACCTGAGCGTCTGAGCATCGTCGACCCGGGCTGGAACCGGCGTATCACCCTGCGTACCCAGGGTTCGCGTTCGGCGGTGATCTGGAACCCATGGGTGGACCGCGCCGCGCAGCTCACGGACATGGCCGATGACGGCTGGCAGCGGATGCTGTGCATCGAGACGGCGAACGTGTGGGATGACGTGGTGGAACTTGCGCCCGGGGCGACCCATTCGCTGAGTGTCAGTATCGGCAGCGAACCGCTCTAGACCGCTATCGCGGGTCAAGCCCGCTCCCACCGGGCACTGCACTGATCATGAGGGCAGCACTGTACCTGTGGGAGCGGGCTTGACCCGCGATGCAGACGGCGCGGTTACAGGTCGGAGTCCTCCACCACCCTCACCTTCCCCGCATCCAGCGCATACGCCGCATCGGCCAGGTCATTGCTGACCTTCTCCACCTTCAGCGTGCCGCTGACCCACAGCGGCGTGTAGATATCGTCCAGCTTCAGGCCATGGGGATAACGCACCAGCACCAGCTGGTTGGGCGGCGGTGGCGGTACATGGATGCAGGCGCCCGGATAGGGCACAAGGAAGAACAGCGTGCTGTTGCCCTTGGCGTCGGTTTCCAGCGGCACCGGGTACCCGCCCAGACGGATCTGCCTGCCGTTCATGGCAGCCACCGTCTTGCTCGAATACATCACCGCCGGCAGGCCCTTGCTCTGCTTCAGGCCACCCTTCTCGGTAAAGGTACCCATCGCCTCGGGGGAGTTGTGGTCGATCTCGGGCATCTGCTCCAGCGCCTTCTGGTCCGACTTGGGCATCAGCTCCAGCCAGTCGGTCTCGGGCAGCTCGGCGCGGGCCAGGCCACTACACAGCAACAGGGTAAGCAGTACGACTCGGCGCATGAAAAAAAGCTCGGCAACTGACGGAAAGTTGCCGAGCATTCTAGCGCCCTGTCAGCGCTTTTTGATCATGCCGTAGATCACCAGCAGGATGATTGCACCCACCAGTGCACCGAGGAAGCCAGCACCCTCGCCCGCATGGTAGATCCCCAGCGCCTGGCCACCGTAGGTCGCCGCCAGAGAGCCGGCGATACCCAGCAGAATGGTCATGATCCAGCCCATGCTGTCGTCGCCCGGCTTCAGAAAACGTGCCAGCAAGCCGACGATCAGGCCGATGAAGATGGTTCCGATGATACCCATGGCATTCCCTCTGAATTGAGTGCACGAGCCAAAGCCTAGTCAGCGCTTTGGCATCCTGCCATCAGAGGGATGCGCGGCGGGAATGGTTCCGCTCAGCCTGCGATGAGCGCTTCGACCTGCTGGATCTTCTGCTCCAGCGTGGTCATGTCGGCGCAGCGCAGGGTGGCGTGACCGACCTTGCGCCCGGCCTTGAAGGCCTTGCCGTAGTGATGCAGGTGACAGTCGTCGATAGCCACGACCGCGGCCACCGCCGGCACTTCGCCGATGAAGTTGAGCATGGCGCTTTCGCCGACCTTGGCGGTCGAGCCCAGCGGCAGGCCGGCCACGGCGCGCAGGTGGTTCTCGAACTGGCTGCACTCGGCGCCTTCGATGGTCCAGTGCCCGGAGTTGTGCACACGCGGCGCGATCTCGTTGGCCTTCAGGCCACCGTCGACCTCGAAGAACTCGAACGCCAGCACGCCGACATAGTCGAGCTGCTCGAGCACGCGGCTCGCGTAGTCTTCGGCCAGGCCCTGCAGCAGGTGGTCTTCGCTGG
Organism: Pseudomonas sp. FBF18; assembly: GCF_024261405.1. NCBI lineage: Bacteria > Pseudomonadati > Pseudomonadota > Gammaproteobacteria > Pseudomonadales > Pseudomonadaceae > Pseudomonas > Pseudomonas sp. FBF18. The sequence goes on from NZ_QKRS01000005.1 coordinate 60,416, forward strand.
CCACCGACAGGCGCAGGATGCCGCTGTCGTGGGTGTTGTGCACCAGCGGGTAGAAGCGCGTCTCGCCATCGCGGCCGCGAACGGCAATCAGCGACACCTCGCCGGTGAACGGCACGAAGCCCTCCAGCAGGCAGGGCACGCTACCAAGTTCGGCGAACGTGTCGACAACATCGGCTTCGGTGCGGAGCACCTTCTGGCCCTTGCCGTCATAACCCAGGGTGCGGGTCTTGAGCACGGCCGGCAGGCCGATGCTGGCGACGGCGGCCTCCAGGTCGGCTTGCGACTGGATGTCGGCGAAGGCCGGGGTCGGGATGCCCAGGTCACGGAACATGCTCTTCTCGAACAGCCGGTCGCGGGCGATGCGCAGCGCTTCGGCGCTCGGATACACCGGCACGAACTGCGACAGGAAGGCCACCGTCTCGGCTGGCACGCTTTCGAATTCGAAGGTCACCAGGTCGACTTCGTCGGCCAGCTGGCGCAGGTGATCCTGGTCGCCGTAGTCGGCACGCAGGTGCTCGCCCAGGGCGGCCGCACAGGCGTCAGGGGCCGGGTCGAGGAAAGCGAAGTTCATGCCCAGCGGGGTACCCGCCAGGGCCAGCATGCGGCCCAGTTGGCCGCCACCGATTACACCGATTTTCATGCGTGTGACCTCAGGCCTGGCGCGGGTCTGGATTGTCCAGAACGTTGTCTGTCTGCTCAGCGCGGAACTGTTTCAGAACGGTATGGAACTGCGGGTGCTTGGCGCCCAGGATGCTCGCCGAGAGCAGCGCGGCGTTGATCGCGCCGGCCTTGCCGATGGCCAGAGTGGCAACCGGGATGCCGGCCGGCATCTGCACGATCGACAGCAGCGAATCGACGCCCGAGAGCATGGCCGACTGCACCGGCACACCCAGCACCGGCAGGTGGGTCTTGGCGGCGCACATGCCTGGCAGGTGGGCAGCGCCACCGGCACCGGCGATGATCACCTCGATGCCACGGCCTTCGGCCTCTTCGGCGTACTGGAACAGCAGGTCCGGCGTGCGGTGGGCGGAAACCACCTTCACTTCGTAGGGAATGCCGAGTTTTTCCAGCATATCGGCGGTGTGGCTAAGGGTGGACCAATCGGACTTGGAGCCCATGATCACGCCAACCAGTGCACTCATCGTCGAGCCTCTTCTCTTGGGCGCCTTCAGGCGCGTCAAAAAACAACAAGCCACGCAGGGACGACCGGCGTGGCTTGTTATGCGAATTAGGGCCGGGTGTACCGACCGAAGGCCGCGCAGTATATCGTAAAGCCGTGTGTTTGATGCACCCCGGCGACCAACTGTAAGCCTTATTTTTCGGGCTTTTTCAGGGCTTCGGGCTGACTCTGGAGTCAAGCCGTCGCCGGCCCGCCTTCGAGCTTGCGCCACAGCAGGCGCACGTTGGCCTTGCGCACCAGCGCGCAGCGGTACAGGCGGATCTCCAGCGGCACGTGCCATTGCGCACCGCCACAGATCACCAGCTCGCCACGTTCAAGCTCGGCGCGGGCCGACAGGCGCGGCACCCAGGCAATACCCAGGCCTTCCAGGGCCATGCTCTTGAGGCTGTCGGCCATGGCGGTTTCGTAGATGGTGGTAAAGCGCAGGTTGCGCTGGCGCAGCAGCAGATTCACCGAGCGCCCCAGAAACGCTCCGGCGCTGTAGGCCAGCAAGGGCACGCTGGCGTCGTTTTCCAGGTCGAACAGCGGCTTGCCGTCGGCATCCGCTGCACACACCGGCAGCATCTCGGTGTGCCCCAGGTGCAGCGAGGGGAAGATCTCGGCGTCCATCTGCAGGGCCGCATCCGGGTCGTAGAACGCCAGCATCAGGTCGCAGCCACCTTCGCGCAGGGCGTGCACCGCATCGCCGACGTTGGTCGCCACCAGCCGCGTGGCGATGTTCAGACCGTCGTTGCGCAACTGCGCGATCCAGCGCGGAAAGAAGCCCAGCGCCAGCGAGTGCGCCGCCGCCACCTGGATCACCTCGCCCTGCCCGCCTTCCAGGTGATGCAAGTGGCGCAGCACCTCGCCCAGCTGGTCGACCACCGTGCGCGCCGTCACCAGGAACAGTTGGCCGGCAGCGGTCAACTCGATCGGCGTGCGCGAGCGGTTGACCAGGGTCAGCCCCAACGCAGCCTCCAGGCTGCGAATGCGCCGGCTGAACGCCGGCTGGGTCACGAAGCGACGCTCCGCCGCCTGGGAAAAGCTGCGGGTGGCGGCCAGGGCGCTGAAATCTTCCAGCCATTTGCTTTCGAGGTTCATCGGGCTCTCCAGGCATGCACCAAAATGGTACACGCTCGAATGTCAATTGGCGTCACATGGAACGTTATGCCGTTTGTGCATAGGTTAGCGTGCAACAGCATTGGCCGCAAAATCCGTGCAGGCCTAGGATTGGCGCCATTCCGGCATGTGCCGGGCCTAACTCGAGATGATCTCTATCATGTCCGCTGCTGCATCGTTCCGTGTCGAAAAAGACCTGCTTGGCACCCTCGAAGTCCCTGCTGATGCCTACTACGGTATCCAGACCCTGCGTGCTGCCAACAACTTCCACCTCTCTGGCGTGCCGCTGTCGCACTACCCGAAAATGGTTGTCGGCCTGGCCATGGTCAAACAGGCAGCTGCCGACGCCAACCGCGAGCTGGGTCACCTGAGCGATGCCAAGCACGCCGCCATCAGCGAGGCCTGTGCCCGCCTGATCCGCGGTGACTTCCACGAGCAGTTCGTGGTCGACATGATTCAAGGCGGTGCCGGTACCTCCACCAACATGAACGCCAACGAAGTGATCGCCAACATCGCGCTGGAAGCGATGGGTCACCAGAAGGGCGAGTACCAGTACCTGCACCCGAACAACGACGTGAACATGGCGCAGTCGACCAACGACGCCTACCCGACCGCCATCCGTCTGGGCCTGCTGCTGGGTCACGATGCGCTGCTGGCCAGCCTCGACAGCCTGATCCAGGCCTTCGCTGCCAAGGGTGAAGAGTTCAGCCACGTACTGAAGATGGGCCGTACCCAGCTGCAGGACGCCGTGCCGATGACCCTGGGCCAGGAATTCCGTGCCTTCGCCACCACCCTGACCGAAGACCTCAACCGCCTGCGCACCCTGGCGCCGGAAGTGCTGACCGAAGTCAACCTGGGCGGTACCGCGATCGGTACCGGCATCAACGCCGACCCGGGCTACCAGGCCCTGGCCGTACAGCGTCTGGCGCTGATCAGCGGCCAGCCGCTGGTACCGGCTGCCGACCTGATCGAAGCCACCTCCGACATGGGCGCCTTCGTGCTGTTCTCCGGCATGCTCAAGCGCACTGCAGTCAAGCTGTCGAAGATCTGCAACGACCTGCGCCTGCTGTCCAGCGGCCCGCGCACCGGCATCAACGAGATCAACCTGCCGGCGCGTCAGCCAGGCAGCTCGATCATGCCCGGCAAGGTCAACCCGGTTATCCCGGAAGCGGTCAACCAGGTGGCCTTCGCCATCATCGGCAACGACATCGCGCTGACCATCGCGGCCGAAGGCGGCCAGCTGCAGCTGAACGTGATGGAGCCGCTGATCGCCTACAAGATCTTCGACTCGATCCGTCTGCTGCAACGCGCCATGGACATGCTGCGCGAGCACTGCATCGTCGGCATCACCGCCAACGAACAGCGCTGCCGTGAACTGGTCGAACACTCGATCGGCCTGGTCACCGCCCTGAACCCGTACATCGGCTACGAAAACGCCACCCGTATTGCCCGTATCGCGCTGGAAAGCGGCCGCGGCGTACTGGAACTGGTGCGTGAGGAAGGCCTGCTGGACGAAGCGATGCTCAACGACATCCTGCGTCCGGAAAACATGATTGCACCGCGTCTGGTACCGCTCAAAGCGTAACCGACGCCGTACTACCGCTCACCAGGTTGAGGGACTAGACACCTCTCACCTTTTGAGGGCCCAGGGACTTTGTCTCCGGGCCCTTTTTTTTGCCTGCGCCGCGAGCTTCGCCAGCAATGCCGGCGCCTACAGCGAACCGGTGGTGTCGGCTGCTTCTGCCGACGAGGGCAGCAGCAGCACATTCAGGAAGGTCGAATCGCTGACGATCTCCTTCATGAACCACCACACGAACGCCAGGCAGAGCGCCACCATGAAGGCGGTCAGATCGCCCGTGTAATGGCGCACCGTGAGCACCCCGATAAAGCACAGCACCACGCCCAGCCCGCTGATCAGGTCTGCCCAGTTGGAACGGCTGAGGTGGCGCTTCATGGCCCGGTGATCCGCCTCGGGCAACACCAGCGCCTGGGCACACTTTGCACAGGGGAGCGGCTGCCCGCCCATGAGCGTTTCCAGCTCGCCCTCGCTCGGCAACCAGACGTGGCCGCATGCCGGGCAATTGAGGTCCACCGCGGCGCACAGGCGCTCTTGCGCGGATTTGTACTTGTTCGTCGACACGTCCTTGGCACCTTCGTCCTGAAGCAGGCGCGATGGTAACCGCTGGCTGTCGCGCTGCCCATCGCGAACTCGGGCGGCCCGGCCGCTGACAGCGCGCCGGGGGATGGCGTAAGGTGGTCGGCTTTCCTTCAGTCGAGCACGGAGACAGGCCATGACCCCGGCCCCTGCCCACAACATCATGGTGCTGTACACCGGTGGCACCATCGGCATGCAGGCCAGCGCCGGCGGCCTGGCCCCGGCGTCGGGCTTCGAGCAGCGCATGCGTGAGCAACTGGCCGGGCAACCGGGCCTGGCAGCCTGGCAGTTCCGCGAACTGCTGCCGCTGATCGACAGCGCCAACATGACGCCCTGCTATTGGCAGCGCCTGCGCGCCGCGATCATCGAGGCGGTGGATGGCCAGGGCTGCGATGGGGTGCTGGTGCTGCATGGCACCGACACCCTGGCCTACAGCGCCGCCGCCATGAGCTTCCAGTTGCTCGGGCTGACGGTGCCGGTGCTGTTCACCGGCTCGATGCTGCCGGCCGGTACGCCGGACAGCGATGCGTGGGAGAACCTCACGGGGGCGCTGCAGGTGCTGAGCCAGGGTACGTCGCCGGGTGTTCAGCTGTATTTCCACGGTCAGCTGCTGGCACCAAACCGCACCGCCAAGGTGCGCAGCTTCGGCCGGAACCCGTTCGCGACCTTGCAGCGCTCGGACGGTGCGGCGCAGGCGCCTGTACCGGCAGCACTGGCTTATCGCGCGCCACTGCAGGTGGCCAAGGTTGCAGTGTTGCCGCTGGTACCGGGCCTCGACGCCACGCTGTTGCAGGCCACACTCGACAGCGGGGTCCAGGGGCTGGTGCTGGAATGCTACGGTAGCGGCACCGGGCCGTGTGATGACGATGCGTTCGTGGCCGTGCTGGAACAGGCCCGCGCGCGTGACATCGTGGTGGTGGCGATCACCCAGTGCCATGAAGGCGGGGTCGAACTGGAGGTGTACGCAGCCGGCAGCCGCCTGCGCGACGCCGGTGTGCTGTCGGGTGGTGGAATGACCCGGGAGGCGGCGTTCGGCAAATTGCAGGCATTGCTCGGTAGCCGGTTGCCGGTTGACGAGGTGCGACGGCTGGTTGGGCTGGACCTGGCTGGCGAATTACGTTGAGCCCTTCGCTGGCTTGCCAGCGAACAGGCCCTGAAGGGCATACAAATTGCTCACTCAACCCCAAGCCCCTCAGCCGGATGCCGAGCATGCTCCACTCCCACCTCACCACCCTGAACGCGGTTTCCCTGATGCTGCAGGCCTTCAAGGACGAAGACCATGCCGCCCAGCGGCTGCTCGAAGGCACCGGCATCACCACGGCCGACCTGGGCCGCGCCGACTGGCGCATCACCACGCACCAGGAACTGCGGGTGTGCGCCAACGCCGTGGCCATGCGCCGGGAAGTCGGGCTGGAACTGGGCCAGCGCATGCACGTTTCATCCTACGGCATGCTCGGTTACGCCCTGCTTTCCGGTGCCACCCTGGGTGACGCCCTGCACCTGGCCCTGCAGTACCCCGCGCTGCTGGGAACACTTTTCCAGCTGCGCCTGATCGAGGACGGCGAGCGGGTCTGGTTCAGCGCCAGCGACTACGGCCAGGCCCCGGAGCTTGCGGCGTTCAATGCCGAGTTCTGCCTGACGTCGCTCAAGGTCATCTGCAACGACCTGCTCGGCCAGCCGCTGCCCTTGTTGGGCGCGCGTTTCGCTCACCCTGCCCCGGATTACCAGGCGCTCTACAGCACGCCTTTCGACTGCCCCCTGCAGTTCGGCGCCAGCGACAATGCCTTTGCCTTCGAACGCCACTGGCTGGCCCGGGCCCTGCCCCTGGCCGACCCGATCACCCACCGCGCGATGAGCGAACGCTGCCGCCGGCAGAACCTGGAATTCACCGGGCGCCAGGCCTGGCTCGGGCGCATTCGCCAACTGCTGCAGCAGCAGTTGGAGGCACCACCAGGCCTCGAGGGCCTGGCGCGGCAGATGAGCTGTTCATCACGCACCCTGCGTCGCCACCTGCACGAGCTGGGCAGTAGTTATCAACAGCTGCTCGATGAGCTGCGCTTCGAACGGGCCAAGCAGTTGCTGGCCGAGGACGAGCTGCCGATCTACCGCATCGCCGAGGTGCTGGGCTTCAGCGAGCCGGCCAGCTTCCGACACGCCTTCCTGCGCTGGAGCGGCGTGGCACCGAGCCATTTTCGCGCCTGAAACACGCACATGCACCGCGAGGGGGCGAAATGCGGACAACCGTGTTGGCCATATCGATCCCCTTTTGGCCGTTTGCGCCGTTCTGCCGGTGGGCGTACCTCTCGACAATGGGGCCACGCCAGTAAACCCGGAGAACAAAAAATGCTGACGATCTATTCCGATGACCATCGCCTGCACCACGGCCGCTGCGAGCTGATCGACGGGCAGTTGATGCCCTGCTTCGAAATGCCCTCGCGTGCCGACCATGTGCTCGAGCGGGTCAAGGCCCAGGGCCTGGGGCCCGTCGAAGGCCCTACCGATTTTGGCCGCGCACCGCTGCTGCGCGTGCACAGCGCCGACTACCTGGACTTCTTCCAGGGCGCCTGGCAGCGCTGGAGCGCACTGGGCCATGACGGCGACCTGCTGCCGTTCACCTGGCCGGCGCGCAGCCTGCGCCAGGTCAAACCCAGCGGCCTGCATGGCGAGCTGGGCTATTACAGCTTCGACGCCGGTGCACCGATCACCGCCGGCACCTGGCAGGCCGCCTACAGCTCGGCGCAGGTTGCCCTGACCGCACAGGCGGCGGTGCAGGCCGGTGCCCACAGCGCCTTCGCCCTGTGCCGGCCACCGGGGCATCATGCCGCCAGCGACGTGATGGGGGGCTACTGCTATCTGAACAACGCCGCGATCGCCGCCCAGGCCTTCATCGACCACGGTCGCCAGCGCGTGGCGATCCTGGATGTGGACTACCACCACGGCAACGGTACCCAGCAGATCTTCTACACGCGCAACGACGTGCTGTTCGCCTCGATCCATGGCGACCCGCAGGCCGAATTCCCGTTCTTCCTCGGCTATGCCGACGAGCACGGCGAAGGCGACGGGCTGGGCTGCAACTTCAACTACCCGCTGCCGGCAGGCAGCGACTGGGCCACCTGGCGCGGCGCGCTGGACGAAGCCTGCGAACGCATCGGCGCGTATGACCCCGAAGTGCTGGTGATATCGCTGGGCGTGGACACCTTCAAGGACGACCCGATCTCGCAATTCAAGCTCGACAGCCCCGACTACCTGGCCATGGGCGAGCGCATCGCGCAGTTGGGCAAGCCGACCCTGTTCATCATGGAAGGTGGCTATGCCGTGGCCGAAATCGGCGTCAACGCGGTCAACGTGCTCGAGGGCTTCGAGCGCGCCCGTCAAGGCTAGGCTCAGTCGGCCCAGGCACGTGCAAGGCGTGCCAGGGCCTGGGCAATCGCGGCCTCGTTCACGGCCGCGAACCCCAGCACCAGTCCGGCACGCTTATCCACAGGCAGCGGCGTGTCGGGCAACCAGTAATCACTCAGCGCATTGAGTTCGACACCCACCGCTGCGGCACGGGCGATCAGTTCCCGCTCGCGCGCCTGGCTGTGCACGTCGATCTTCAGGTGCAGGCCCGCCGCCACCTCCGGCAAGGCTCCCAGCCCCGCCACAGCCTTCGGCCAGCCGGCCAGCAGCGCATTGCGCCGGCTCAACGCCGCGCGGCGCATGCGCCGGATATGACGCTGGAAGTGCCCTTTAGCCATGAACTGCGCCATCACCGCCTGTGTGCCGACCTCGGAATGGCGCACCGCCAACGCCCGAAAGCGCGAGAATGCCTCCACCAGCCGGGCCGGCAGCACAAGGTAGCCCAGACGCAGCGCCGGAAAGGCCACCTTGCCGAAGGTGCCGACATACAGCACCCGTCCGCTGCGGTCCAGGGCTGCCAGCGGGGCCAGCGGCGCGCCGCTGTAGCGGTACTCGCCGTCGTAGTCGTCCTCGATGATCCAGCTGTCGTTGCGCTCGGCCCAGGCCAGCAGTTCCAGACGCCGCGCCAGGCTCAGGGTGACGCCGGTGGGGTACTGATGCGCGGGGGTAACGTAGCTCAGGCGACAGTTGGGCAACTGGGCCAGGGCAGCGCACTGCAACCCGTCGTGATCCACCCCCACGCCATGCACCTTCGCGCCCGCCATGGCGAAGGCTTTGCCCGCCGCACGATAGCCGGGGTTTTCCACAGCCACACCGTCACCGGGCGCCAGCAGCAGCTGTGCACAAAGGCTGATTGCCTGCTGCGCACCACTGGTGATCACAATTTGTTCAGCCACGCAGGACAACCCACGGGAGCGACGCAGGTAGGTGGCAATCAGCTCGCGCAGCAGCGGTTCTCCGGCCGGGTCGCCGTAACCGAGTGACGCCGGGTCGGGATTTCGCCAGAAACCCGCCTGCAGCTTGGCCCACACCTCGAAGGGGAACAGGTCGAAGGCCGGTATGCCAACCTGAAAAGCCCGCGGCGCACGAGGCTCATGCACGGATAAATGATTGTTTTCCAGGCGCTCCAGCACGTCCGTGTGGATAACTTTACTGGATAAATATTCAGTGCAATCATCCGTTTTTGTGGATAACCCTGTGGAAAAACCCAGGGATAACCCTGTGGACAGTTTTGTGGATAGTTTTGGCAGCTGACTGACGTAGGTACCATCGCCCACCCGGCTTTCGATATAGCCTTCGGCATACAGCTGGTCGTAGGCACGAACTACGCTGTTACGTGATACGGCCAGCGCTGCGGCCATGTCGCGGGTGGCGGGAAGACGCGTGCCGCTACCCAGGCGCCCGTCCAGCACGCGCTGGCGCAGCGCCTGGTACAACTGGCGACTGAGCCCCTGACGACGGTCCAGCACGATGCCGGTGGGGTCGAAGGGCAAGGCAACGCTACGTTCGCTCATGAAATTGGACCTGCCAAATAAGCCGGAAATGGCTCTTACCATAAGCCAATAGCCTGCCTAGGATGGGGCCATTCGCCAACCCCTGTATTGCACACAAGGATCCTTCGATGTCTACCGTGACCCTGCGCCCCGTGACCGCCGATGACCACGCCGCCTGGCTGCCGCTGTGGCAGGCCTACCAGCGTTTCTATGAGACCCGCATCGATGAGGCGGTCAGTGCCGTGACCTGGCAGCGCATGCTCGACACCAGCGAGCCGACCAACGCTGCGCTGGCCTGGGTCGATGGCAAGGCGGTGGGCATGGTGCACTGGATCTACCACCGCTCCAACTGGACGGTGGAAAACGCCTGCTATCTGCAGGATCTGTATGTCGACGCCAACCAGCGCGGCAAGGGCGTGGGCCGCCAGCTGATCGAGCTGGTGTACGACACGGCGCGCCAGGCCGGCTGCACCAAGGTGCACTGGCTGACCCATGAAACCAACGCCACCGGTATTTCGCTGTATGAACAGGTGGCCGAACGGCCGGGTTTCATCCAGTTCCGCAAAGCCCTGTAATCGGAGAAGCCACCATGAGCACACCGTTGAACTGGCGGCCGGCCAAGGCCCCGCAGCCTGTCCCGCTGGTCGGGCGCTTCATCCGCCTGGAAAAACTCGACCCGCGCCGCGACCGCGAGCACCTGTGGGCGGTGTTCCAGGGCCCCGAGGCCGACCAGACACTGTGGAAGTACCTGGCCTACGGACCATTCACCGAGCGCGAAGACTTCGACCACTGGCTAGACAGCAACGCCGCCAGCAGCGACCCGCTGTTCTACAGCGTGATCGACCTGGCCAGCGGGCAGACCCAGGGTATCCTCAGCCTGATGTCGATCGTGCCCGAGCAGGGCCGTATCGAGATCGGCCACATTGCCTTCGGCGCGGCCATGCAGCGCACGCCCAAGGGCACCGAGGCCATCTACCTGCTGGGCAAGCAGGCCTTCGCCCTGGGCAACCGGCGCCTGGAATGGAAGTGCAACAACGACAATGCCCGCTCCAAGCGCGCGGCCGAGCGTTTCGGGTTCACCTTCGAAGGGGTGTTTCGCAAGCACATGGTGACCAAGGACCACAACCGCGACACGGCCTGGTACTCCATCACCGATGACGAATGGCCGGCCATTGCCGCTGGTTTCGAACGCTGGCTGAGCGAGGACAACCAGCGCCCAGAGGGTCAGCTCAAGACGCTGGAAGCGTGCCGTACGGGTGCGTGAGGCGGGTACCCGAAGCGGGCGTATCCAACAGAAGATAAAAAAAGGGGAGCAATTCGCTCCCCAGAGGTTAACCGCTTGCAGATGAAGGCCTGAGTCAGCCTTCGATCTCGATCAGGATCTCGCCCGGGTTGACCCGGTCGCCCTTGGCCACGTGTATGGCTGCAACCTTGCCGGCGATGGCCGATTGCACCTCGGTTTCCATCTTCATCGCTTCGGTGATCAGCACCGCCTGGCCGGCCTTGACCGTGTCGCCCTGCTTGACCAGCACATCGACGATGTTGCCCGGCATGGTGGTGCTCACATGGCCCGGCTCGCTGGCCTGCTTGCGCTTGCTGCTGCCACCGCCGACGAACTCGTTGAGCGGCTCGAACACCACCTCTTCCGGCATGCCGTCGATGGACAGGTAGAAGTGGCGCTTGCCTTCGGCCTTGACGCCCACACCGGTGATATCCACGCGGTAGGTCTCGCCGTGCACGTCGATCACGAACTCGGTTGGTACGCCTTCGCCACCGGCCGAGGCCACCGCGCCGGCTTCCGGAATCGGCAGCAGCACTTCAGGGGTCAGGCTGCCGGCTTCACGCTCTTCAAGGAACTTGCGCCCGATGTCCGGGAACATGGCGAAGGTCAGCACGTCTTCTTCGGACTTGGCCAGGCTGCCGATGTCGGCACGCAGCTTGGTCATCTCGGGCTTGAGCAGGTCGGCGGGGCGCACGTCGATGACGTCTTCGCTGCCGATGGCCTGGCGACGCAGCTTCTCGTCGACCACCCCCGGTGCCTTGCCGTAGCCACCCTGCAGGTACAGCTTCACCTCGTTGGTGATGGTCTTGTAGCGCTCGCCGGCCAGCACGTTGAAGAACGCCTGGGTGCCGACGATCTGCGAGGTGGGCGTGACCAGCGGCGGGAAGCCGAGGTCTTCACGCACCCGCGGGATCTCGGCCAGCACTTCGTTCATGCGGTTGAGCGCACCCTGCTCCTTGAGCTGGTTGGCCAGGTTGGAAATCATCCCGCCCGGTACCTGGTTGACCTGCACGCGGGTATCCACGGCGGTGAACTCGCTTTCGAACTGGTGGTACTTCTTGCGCACGGCATAGAAGTACAGGCCGATCTCCTGCAGCAGTTGCAGGTCCAGGCCGGTATCGAACTCACTGCCCTTGAGCGCTGCAACCATCGATTCGGTGCCCGGGTGGCTGGTACCCCAGGCGAAGCTGGAGATGGCGGTGTCGATATGGTCGGCACCGTTCTCGATGGCCTTGAGCTGGCACATCGCGGCCAGGCCGGCCGTGTCGTGGCTGTGGATGAACACCGGCAGCGACTGCTCGGCCTTGAGTGCCTTGACCAGCTCGCCGGTGGCGTAGGGGGTCAGCAGGCCGGCCATGTCCTTGATCGCGATGGAGTCGCAGCCCATGGCTTCCATCTGCTTGGCCTGGGCCACGAACGCCTCGATGGTGTGCACCGGGCTGGTGGTGTAGGCGATGGTGCCCTGGGCATGCTTGCCGGCCGCCTTCACGGCCTCGATGGCCACGCGCAGGTTTCGCACGTCGTTCATGGCGTCGAAGATGCGGAACACATCGATGCCGTTGACTGCTGCCTTGGCCACGAAGGCCTTGACCACGTCATCGCTGTAGTGCCGGTAGCCAAGCAGGTTCTGGCCGCGCAGCAGCATCTGCAGACGGGTGTTGGGCAGTGCTGCGCGCAGCTTGCGCAGGCGCTCCCACGGGTCTTCCTTGAGGAAGCGCACGCAGGCGTCGAAGGTCGCGCCGCCCCACACTTCCAGCGACCAGTAGCCCACCTTGTCGAGCTTGTCGCAGATCGGCAGCATGTCGTCGGTGCGCATGCGGGTGGCCAGCAGCGATTGGTGGGCGTCGCGCAGGATCGTGTCGGTTACAAAAATTTTCTTGGACATTGTAGGGTTCCTCACAGGCCTGCGTGGGCGGCGATGGCGGCGGCGATGGCCAGGGCCAGCTCTTCGGGTTTGCGCTTGATCGAGTAGTTGGTCAGTTCAGGGTGGCTTTCAACGAAGCTGGTGTTGAACTGGCCGCTACGGAATTCCGGGTTGCGCAGGATTTCCTGGTAGTACGCGGCGGTGGTCTTGACCCCCTGCAGGCGCATGTCGTCCAGGGCCCGCAGGCCGCGGTCCATGGCTTCTTCCCAGGTCAGTGCCCAGACCACCAGCTTCAGGCACATCGAGTCGTAGAACGGCGGGATGGTGTAGCCGGTGTAGATCGCCGTGTCGGTGCGCACGCCCGGGCCGCCGGGGGCGTAGTAGCGGGTGATCTTGCCGAAGCTGGGCAGAAAGTTGTTTTTCGGGTCTTCTGCATTGATCCGGAACTGCAGCGCGAAGCCGCGGTGCTGGATGTCTTCCTGCTTGACCGACAGCGGCAGGCCCGAGGCGATGCGGATCTGTTCGCGAACGATGTCGATACCGGTGATTTCCTCGGTGATGGTGTGCTCCACCTGCACCCGGGTGTTCATTTCCATGAAGTACACCTCGCCATCGGCGAGCAGGAACTCCACGGTACCGGCATTCTCGTAGCCCACGGCCTTGGCCGCGCGCACCGACAAGTCGCCGATGTAGGCGCGCTGTTCGGGGGTCAGCTGCGGGCTGGGGGCGATCTCGATGAGCTTCTGGTTGCGGCGCTGGATCGAGCAGTCGCGCTCGAACAGGTGCACCACGTTGCCGAAGCTGTCACCCAGGATCTGCGCCTCGATGTGCTTGGGGTTGACGATGCATTTTTCCAGGAACACCTCGGCCGAACCGAATGCCTTGGTGGCTTCGGAAATCACCCGCGGAAAGGCCTGCTCGAGTTCTTCGCGGCTGTTGCAGCGACGAATGCCGCGCCCGCCGCCGCCGGAAGTGGCCTTGAGCATTACCGGGTAACCGATGCGGTCGCCCTCTTCCAGGGCTTCGTGGATGTCGGCCACGTTGCCTTCGGTGCCCGGGGTGACCGGTACGCCAGCCTTGATCATGCTGCGCCGCGCCTCGGTCTTGTCGCCCATGCGGCGAATGACTTCGGCGGCCGGGCCGATGAACTTGATCCCGCGTTCGGCGCAGATGTCCGCCAGCTCCGCGTTCTCCGACAGAAAACCATAGCCCGGGTGCAACGCATCGCAGCCGGTTTCCACTGCCAGGTTCACCAGCTTGCGCGGGTTGAGGTAACCGGCCAGGGGTTCGGCACCGATGCTATGGGCCTCGTCCGCACGCTTTACGTGCAGGGCGTGACGGTCGGCGTCGGAATAGATCGCCACCGAGCGAATGCCCATCTCGGCGCAGGCACGCACGATGCGTACTGCGATTTCACCCCGGTTGGCGATCAGGATTTTTTTTATCACTGGAGTCTTCCCAAAGCCGTTGGTAACAAACGAACCGGCAGTACCGGTCGGCGCGTGACCAGACGTCGCTGGCCAGTCGTATAATCACCCTAGCGCCGAACGTGAATAAACAAAAATCAATATTTGTTAGGGGCAGCATTAGCAATTGCTTATAGTGCCGTAACAGGGTTTTGCCGAGGCGACGGGAAATATGCGTAAGTCATTGATGCGTATGACATTGCGTCAATTGCAGATCTTCAATGAAGTGTGTGATTTGCGTTCCTACAGCCGGGCCGCCGAGGAGATGTCGCTGACGCAACCCGCCGTTAGTCTACAGATCCGCCAGCTCGAAGAACTGGTGGGCCAGCCGCTGTTCGAATACGTCGGCAAGAAGCTCTACCTCACCGAGGCCGCCGAGGCGCTGCAGCGCGCCAGCCGGGACATCTTCGGACGCCTGGAGAGCCTCGACATGCAGCTGTCGGACATGCAGGGCTCGCTGCAGGGCCAGCTCAAGCTGGCGGTGGAATCGAGCGCCAAGTACTTCGTGCCGCACCTGTTCGCCGCCTTCAAGCGCCTGCACCCGGAGGTCAACCTGACCCTCACCGTGGTCAACCGCGCCCAGGCCATCCGGCGCCTGTCGGACAACCGCGACGACCTGATCATCATGTCGATGGTGCCGCAGGACATGGGCCTGGAGTTTTTGCCCTTCCTGAACAACCCGATCGTGGCCGTGGCCCCGCCCGATCACCCGCTGTGCACGCTCGACAGCCTGCGCCTGCAGGACCTGGAGCCGCATACGCTGCTGGTGCGCGAACAGGGTTCGGGCACGCGCAAGGCGTGCGAGGAGTACTTCAAGGAAAAGCGCGTGCACTTCACCCAGACCCTGGAAGTGGCATCGGCCGACGCCCAACGCGAATGCGTGATCGCAGGCCTTGGCATTGCCCTTTTGACCCGGCACGCACTGAACATGGAACTGGCCACCGGGGTGCTGCGCGAGCTGCCGGTAGAGGAGCTGCCGTTGTACCGCAGCTGGTGCGTGGTGCAGGCCAAGGCCAAGCGGCAGTCGCCGGTGGCCCTGGCCTTTGTTGCGTTCATCCGCAGCGAACGTGCGCAGATCAGCGCGCTTGTTGAGCGTTTCTCGGGGACGTTGCCGCTGACACCTGCCATACGCTGACAGCGTGCAGTTCGGGGTAGTCGGCGATGTCCTGCAGCAATTGGCGCTGCTCGGAATAGCTTTCGATCGCGCGGCGAAACTCCATGCGGCGCTGATCCTTTTCCTGCTGCTTGCGGGACTTGGCGGTAGGTTGGTGCGAGCCATCGAATTCACGAGCCATTGCGTGTCTCCCTGGTCGATTGCGGGGAGTTTCAGCGTGCCCGGGCGGGGTTACGGTTTGGCGGCGGGAGGGTTACAAAAGCATGAACAATCAGGCGTGGCATGCGGTGCTGCCCTTCGCCGGCAAGCCAGCGAAGGCGTCAGTGCGGGCGGTGCAAGACGATCAGTCGTCCATCGCCTTGATCGACTTGGGCGACAGGCGCAGGCTGCGCAAGCTGCGTTTGACGCTCTTGAGGTGGTTGACCAGGCTCGGCCCGCGCGCCATGGCAACGCCCATGGCCAGCACGTCGATCACCACCAGGTGGGCGATACGCGAGGTCAGCGGGGTGTAGATTTCGGTGTCTTCATGCACGTCGATGGCCAGGTTGACCGTGGACAATTCGGCCAGCGGGGTCTGGCTCGGGCACAGGGTGATCAGCGTCGCGCCGCTTTCACGCACCAGGTTGGCAGTGATCAGCAGGTCCTTGGAACGCCCTGACTGGGAAATGCAGATCGCTACATCACCCGGCTTGAGGGTGACCGCCGACATCGCCTGCATGTGCGGGTCGGAATACGCCGCTGCCGTCAGCAACAGGCGGAAGAACTTGTGCTGGGCATCGGCAGCCACCGCACCCGATGCACCAAACCCGTAGAATTCCACGCGCTGCGCCTGGGCCATGGCCGTCACGGCGCGCTGCAATGCCTGGGCATCGAGGTGCTCGCGCACTTCCATCAGGGTGTGCAGGGTGGTGTCGAAGATCTTCAGGCTGTAGTCGGCTACCGAATCGTCTTCATGAATCGCGAACTGACCGAAGCTCGCACCCGCCGCCAGGCTTTGCGCCAGCTTGAGCTTGAGGTCCTGGAAACCGGTGCAACCGATCGCCCGGCAGAAACGCACGATGGTCGGCTCGCTGATCCCGACGCTGTGCGCCAGATCAGCCATGGAGCTATGCATGACAGCCGCTGGATCGAGCAATACGTGATCGGCAACCTTCAGTTCCGATTTGCGTAGCAGATGGCGCGACTGGGCGATGTGTTGCAACAGATTCAAGGGCAGGACTCGGTTATGATCGGCTGACCGGGTTGTAGCTTTCTTGTAGTTATACTACATGACCGGCGACCCGCCCAGCTAAACGATCTTGGAGAGTGGTGGCATTGACTATCCCGTGCGACATTCTGGTGTTCGGCGGCACCGGCGACCTGGCCCTGAACAAACTGCTTCCAGCGCTCTACCACCTGTTTCGCGAAGGCCGTCTGCACAACGCCGTGCGGATCATCGCCCTGGCCCGCCGGCCCTTGCCACGGATTGAATTTCTCAAGCTGGTCGAACGCCGCTGCCGCGCCCAGATCGCGCCCCAGGACTTCAGCGACGAGGTGTGGCACCGCTTTTCCACGCGCCTGGACTACTTCTCCATGGACGCCATGCAGAGCGCCGATTTCGGCCGCCTCGCCCGCTTTCTGGGCGAGCCCGGCGGGCTGACGCGGGTCTACTACCTGGCCACCGCACCCAACCTGTTCGTGCCCATCGCCACCCACCTGCTGGTGGCCGGGCTGGTCGACAGCGAAGCGCGTATCGTGCTGGAAAAACCCATCGGCCACTCACTGGAGTCCGCCACCACGATCAACAGCGCCATCGGCGCGGTATTCGCCGAATCCCAGGTGTTTCGCATCGACCACTACCTGGGCAAGGAGACGGTGCAGAACCTCATGGCATTGCGCTTCGCCAACGCGCTGCTGGAACCGGTGTGGCGCACCAACCAGGTGGACCACGTGCAGATCAGCGTGTGCGAAACCCTCGGCGTGGAAAACCGCGGCGGCTACTACGACCGTGCCGGCGCGACCCGCGACATGCTGCAGAACCACCTGCTGCAACTGCTCTGCCTGGTAGCCATGGAGCCACCTGCGCAGTTCGAGGCCGAGGCGGTGCGCGATGAAAAGGTCAAGATCCTCAAGGCCCTCAAACCCATCACCGGGCAGGACGTGCAGGACAAGACCGTGCGCGGCCAGTACAGCGCCGGCAAGATCGGCGGGCAGGAGGTTCCGGCCTACTACTTCGAGAAGGACGTGGACAACGACAGCGACACCGAAACCTTTGTCGCCGTCGAAGCCCACATCAACAACTGGCGCTGGGCCGGCGTGCCCTTCTACCTGCGTACCGGCAAGCGCATGGCCAAGCGCTCCTCGCAGATCGTCATCCAGTTCAAGCCGGTGCCCCATCGCCTGTTCGACGGCGACCAGGCCAACCAGTTGCTGATCCAGCTGCAGCCCGACGAGCGCATTAGCCTGCAGATGATGACCAAGGCACCGGGCAAGGGCATGCGCCTGGAGCCGGTGGAACTGAACCTGAACCTGGCCCAGGTGTTCGGCCAGGCTCGACGCTGGGACGCCTACGAACGCCTGCTGCTGGATGTTCTGGACGGCGACTCGACCCTGTTCATGCGCCGCGACGAAGTGGAGGCCGCATGGGCCTGGATCGACCCGATCCTGACTGGCTGGCAGGAGCACTTCCAGGCCCCGCGCCCTTACCCGGCCGGCTCCAATGGCCCGGACCAGGCCCACAGCCTGCTGGCTCACCAGGGACGCGCCTGGCACGGTTGAAAGCTTTCCGGCTGCCGGGTGCAGCCGCGCTGTTCGATAGTGGGCACGCAACATCCCACCCACCATCGAATGGAGTACAAAGGAATGTCCCTGAAAGCAAAAGGCTGGATCGCGCAGAACGACAAGATGCCGGGCAACGCCAGGTTTCGAGTGTATGGCACCGTGGAAGTCGCCACCTCGGCCATCGTGCCGGTGCTGGTGAAACGCGCCATCCAGGACAAATCGCACGCCCTGGCGCTGGAACTGAAGCTGGAGAACGTGGACGCCCTGGCTGCCCAGGTGATCACCGAACGTGCGGTCTGTTTCGAAATGGACGGCGACCACAGCAACATCCCGAAAGTGGATATTTTCCACGACGGCAAACTGCTGGTGAGCCTGGAGGAGATCCTGGTCACTCACTGACCGGCAGGCTGCGACTTGTTACAACGCCAGGGCCCCGTTGATCGGGGCCCTGGCCGTAGGGCTACCAGCGCCGATCTTCACGCAGCAAGGCGGCCAGGCTGTCGGCCTCCACCGGCCGGCTGATCAGGTAGCCCTGCACCTCATCGCAGCCCTGCTCGCGCAGAAACGCCAGCTGCTCCTGGGTTTCCACCCCTTCGGCCACTACCTGCAGGCCCAGGCTGTGGGCCATGACAATGATCGCACGGGTGATTGCGGCGTCCTCGCTGCCTTCGTGCAGGCCACGGATGAAGGTCTGGTCGATCTTCACGTAATTCACCGGAAAACGCTTGAGGTAGCTGAGCGACGAATAGCCGGTGCCGAAATCGTCGATGGCCAGCTTGACCCCCAGTTCATGCAGCTGATGAAAGGTCGCGATGATGTGCTCCACGCTGTCGAGCAACTGGCTTTCGGTCAGCTCCAGCTCCAGCAGGTGCGGTGCCAGGCCGCTGTCTTCCAGCACCTGACGCACCAGGCTGACCAGCTTGCCCTGGCGCAACTGATACACCGACAGGTTCACCGACACGCGAATCGGCGCCAGCCCCTGCCGTTGCCATTCACAGGCCTGCCAGCACGCCTGGCGCAACACGAACTCGCCCATCGGCGCGATCAGCCCGGTCTCTTCGGCCAGGCCGATGAAGTCGCCCGGTGGCACCATGCCCACCTGCGGGTGATGCCAGCGCACCAGGGCCTCGGCAGCCTGCAGGCGGCCGCTGGTCAGGCACAGTTTGGGCTGGTAATAGACCTCCAGCTGGCGCTCTTCGATGGCCTTGCGCAGCTGGTTCTCCAGTTGCAGGCGCTCCAGGGTGCTGGCCTGCAGGCTCTCGGTGTAGAACTGGAACCCGTCGCCGCCGAGGTGCTTGGCGTGCTGCATGGCCATGTTGGCCTGGCTCACCAGGGTGCTGACATCCAGGCTGGCATCGGGCAGCAGACTGACCCCCACTGAAGCGCTGATCACCAGCTCGTGCCCGTCGACACGCAGCGGCACGCGTAGCTTGTCCAGCAGGCGCGTCGCTACCCGCACCAGGCTGGACAGGTGTGAATAGCCGTCGAACAGCACCACGAACTCGTCACCGGACAGACGCGCCACGGTATCGGCCTCGGGCACTGCGTTGCCGATGCGCTGGGCCATGGTCTTGAGCAGCCGGTCGGCCAGTTCGTGGCCCAGGCTGTCGTTGAGCAGCTTGAAGCGGTCCAGGTCGATGTGCAGCAGCGCCAGGCTGCGACCGCTGCCACGCAGGCGCTGGCCGGCTTCATGCAGACGCAGGCGGAACAACGCGCGGTTGGCCAGGCCGGTCAGTTCGTCGTAGTGCGCCAGGTACCGCAGGCGCTCTTCGGACTCGCGGCGTGCCGACAGGTCGGTGAAGAAACCCACGATGGTGCCGACCTGGCCACGCGCATCCGTCACGCCGGTCAGTTGCAGCCACTGCGGGTAGAGTTCCCCGCTCTTGCGCGCCTCAACCAGCTCGCCTTCCCAGCGCCCCTGCTGCGCCAGGGCCTGGTCGATGGCACCGTAGTGCCGGCGCGCGTCGCGGCTGCATGGCAGCTCCAGCGCATTGCGCCCCAGCAGTTCTTCGCGCACGTAGCCGGTCATGTGGCAGAACGCCTGGTTGGCGGCCAGTACGGCATAGTCCGGCCCCATGATCGCGATGCCTTCGCTGGCCGCCTCGAATACGGTTGCGGCCAGGCGTTGCTGTTCCTGCTGGGCCTTGCGCGCGCTCACGTCGCGCCGGGTGCCGAGCATGCGCACCACCCGCCCGGCGGCATCGCGCTCCACCGCGCGGCCGCGGTCCTCGATCCAGCACCAGTGGCCCTGGGCGTGGCGGAAGCGGTACTCGATACGGTAATCGTCGGTGCGCCCCTTGAGGTGGTCGACCAGGGCGCGCTTGAGCGCCGGCACGTCATCCGGGTGCAGGCGCGGCTTGAGGTGCGCCTGCACCGCCCGCACCTGCTCCGGGTTCAGGCCGAACAGCTCGTGCAATTGGGTGTGATGCACCTCGTCGGTTTCCAGATTCCAGTCCCACAGCCCCAGCTCACTGGCTTCCAGCGCCAGGGCCAGGCGCTGCTCGCTCTTGCTCAGGGCCTGGTTGGCGCGGTCCAGCTCCTGGCTGCGCTGCGCCACCCTCGATTCCAGCCCGGCCTGGGCCTGACGCAGTTGCTCCTCGATCAGCCGACGCTGCTCGACCTCGGTCGCCAGGGCCTTGTTGAGCCGCTCGCTGCGCGCCTGCGCGGCCTGCAGGTGCTCGATCAGCGCCTGGTTCTGAAAGCGGCGCAACAGGCCCCCCTCGATCAGCCGATTGACCTGCCAGGCCACCACCATCAACGCGCCGAGCAGGATCAGCCCCAGCCAGCCCCAGCCTTGCTGCTGCTCGTCACCGCGCCAGAACAGAAACGCGATCGGCGGCAGCAGGCACGGCAAGGTGAAACTCAGGAACGCCGGCAGGCTGACCGCGTAGGCCACACTCGCCGACAGGGTCGCGGCCCCCAGCAAGCCGAAGACCCAGGCTTGTTGCACGAAGTTATCCACAGGCACCAGGGCAATCGCCGCGCTGGCCAGGGTCAGGCCGCTGAAGGCCGAACCGAGCAGGAACATGCGCCACCAGGTCGGTTGCACCTGTCGATCGGGCATCGCCGCGTCGAAGGCCGCCACCTGAATGACCCGCAGCGCTACCAGCGCCATCAACCAGACGATCCACACACTGACCAGCAGGTAGCGCTGCGGGCTCCACAGCAGCCAGGCACACACCAGGCCGTTGAGCAGCATGAACAGGGTGGGCAGCAACGAGCCCTGGTACAACAGACGGGTACGCTCGACGGCCAGTTGCGTGGCGAACTGTTTGCGAATACCGCGGCGCGCTTCCAGCGGCACGCTGACGGAGGCAGATGCGAAGGTCATAGGCAATGTTCTTGTAATGGTGAGCCTCGAACGAGCACGGAGCATACACAAGCAGGCGCCTGGGCCAAACTGCTCTGGGTCATAAATTGTGCGTGGCAATTATGGAACCTGGTTTCAGTGCCGAGCCCTCAAGCACGCGGGCCAAGGGGCGCGACCGATGAGCGGGCGGCGCCTTGGGCGATCTTTTTCCACCATGGGTTTGCCCCCGGCTCGCTTGCGCCCCTAAAATGGCCGGATGCGCGATGACCTCTCCCTCCTGTTGAACTCCCTCAACGACGCCCAACGCCAGGCCGTAGCGGCCCCGCTTGGTCGCCAGTTGGTTCTGGCCGGTGCCGGCTCCGGTAAGACCCGAGTGCTGGTGCACCGTATCGCCTGGTTGATCCAGGTCGAGCAGGCCTCACCCCATTCGGTGCTGTCGGTGACCTTCACCAACAAGGCCGCCGCCGAGATGCGCCAGCGCATCGAGCAGTTGATGGGCATCAACCCGGCCGGCATGTGGGTGGGTACCTTCCACGGCCTGGCGCACCGCCTGTTGCGTGCCCACTGGCAGGAAGCGGGGCTGAACCAGAACTTCCAGATCCTCGACAGCGACGACCAGCAACGCCTGGTCAAGCGGGTGATCCGCGAGCTGGGCCTGGACGAACAGCGCTGGCCGGTACGCCAGGCGCAGTGGTTCATCAACGGGCAGAAGGACGAAGGGCTGCGCCCGCAGCACATCCAGGCCAGCGGCGACCTGTTCCTGGGCACCATGCGCAGCATCTACGAGGCCTACGAGGCAGCCTGCCAGCGCGCCGGCGTGATCGACTTCTCCGAACTGCTGCTGCGCGCGCTGGACCTGTGGCGCGACAACCCGGGCCTGCTGCAGCACTACCAGCGGCGCTTCCGCCACCTGCTGGTGGACGAGTTCCAGGACACCAACGCCGTGCAGTACGCCTGGTTGCGCCTGCTGGCCCAGGGCGGTGACAGCCTGATGGTGGTGGGCGACGACGACCAGTCCATCTATGGCTGGCGCGGCGCCAAGATCGAGAACATCCACCAGTACAGTGCCGACTTCCCCGACACCCAGATGATCCGCCTGGAGCAGAACTACCGCTCCACCGCCGGCATCCTCAAGGCGGCCAACGCCCTGATCGCCAACAACAGTGATCGCCTGGGCAAGGAGCTGTGGACCGACGGCGGCGACGGCGAACCGCTGAGCCTGTACGCCGCCTTCAACGAACACGACGAAGCGCGCTATGTGGTCGAGACCATCGAAAGCGCGCTCAAGACCGGCATGGCGCGCAGCGACATCGCCATCCTGTACCGCTCCAACGCCCAGTCGCGGGTGCTCGAGGAAGCCCTGCTGCGCGAGCGCATCCCGTACCGCATCTATGGTGGTCAGCGCTTCTTCGAACGCGCCGAGATCAAGAACGCCATGGCCTACCTGCGCCTGCTTGAAGGGCGTGGCAATGACGCGGCGCTGGAGCGGGTGATCAACGTGCCGCCGCGCGGCATCGGCGAGAAGACCGTGGAGGCGATTCGCGAACACGCCCGTCACGCCCAGGTATCGATGTGGGAGTCGATGAGCCTGCTGATCGCCAACAAGGGCCTCAAGGGCCGTGCCGCCAGCGCCCTGGCCGCGTTCATCGAGCTGATCGAGAACCTCTCGGCCAAGGTCATGGACATGCCGTTGCACCTGATGACCCAGACCGTGATCGAGCAGTCCGGGCTGATCATCTATCACCAGGAAGAAAAGGGTGAAAAGGGCCAGGCACGGGTAGAAAACCTTGAAGAACTGGTCAGCGCCGCGCGCAACTTCGAAAGCGCCGAGGAAGACGCCGAGCTGTCGCCGCTGGCTGCGTTCCTGGGCCACGCCTCCCTCGAGGCCGGCGATGCCCAGGCCGAGGAACACGAAGACAGCATCCAGCTGATGACCCTGCACAGCGCCAAGGGCCTGGAGTTCCCCCACGTGTTCCTGGTGGGCATGGAAGAGGGCCTGTTCCCGCACAAGATGAGCCTGGAAGAGCCCGGCCGCCTGGAAGAGGAACGCCGCCTGGCCTATGTGGGCATTACCCGCGCCATGCAGCAGCTGGTGATGACCTACGCCGAAACCCGGCGCCTGTACGGCAGCGAAACCTACAACAAGGTGTCGCGATTCGTGCGTGAGATCCCTGCGGGGCTGGTGCAGGAAGTGCGCTTGTCCAACAGCGTCAGCCGGCCGTTCGGCTCGGGTCAGAAACAGAATTCGAGCAGCCTGTTCGGTGCGGCGAACATCCCCGAAACCGCGTTCAACCTCGGCCAGCGCGTGCAGCACGCGGTGTTTGGCGAGGGCGTGATCCTCAATTTCGAGGGCGCCGGTGCCCAGGCGCGGGTGCAGGTGAACTTCGCCGAAGGCAGCAAGTGGCTGATGCTTGGCTACGCCAAGCTGGAGCCGCTGTAACACCCTCCGCCGGCAAGGCCGTCCCCTGTGGGAGCCGGCCTTGCCGGCGAAGAGGTCGGCCAGTTCCTACACGCACTTGATAAACATCCCACAGCGCCAAGCAAAAGATAGAAACATTATGGCGCTAGTCATGTGTCCTACAACCTGTGCACCATGGCGCGCGTGCACTCCACAAAACGGGAATACCCTTCTATGCAACGTTTTCTTAGCATCGCCTTGGCGCTGTGCATCGGCCTTACGCTGAGCCTCGACGCCAACGCCAAGCGCTTCGGCGGCGGCAAGAGCTCGGGCGCCGCGCCGACCCACCAGACGCGCCAGGCCGCTCCGGCCACGCCGGCCGCCACGCCAAATGCGGCAGGCCGTCCACCGGCAGCCGCCAGCGGTGCTTCGCGCTGGCTCGGCCCTCTGGCCGGCCTCGCCGCCGGTGGCCTGCTGGCCTCCATGTTCATGGGCGACGGCTTCCAGGGCATGCAGATCTTCGACATCCTGATCATGGCGGTCATCGCCTTCCTGATCTTCCGTTTCATTGCCGCCCGTCGCCGCAAGCAACAGCCGCAGATGGCCGCTGCCGGTCACGCGCCGTTCCAGCGTGAAGTTCACGAGCAACCGGCTCAGCCGTCGATCTTCGGTGGTTCCGCTGCACCTGCCGCGGCCCGCCCGGTAATCAATGCACCAGCCTGGTTCAATGAAGAGAGCTTCCTGGCCGCTGCACGCAACCACTTCCAGACCCTGCAGCAGCACTGGGACGCCAACGAGATCGACAAGATCGCCGAGTTCGTTACCCCGCAGATGCTGCAGTTCCTGAAAAAGGAACGTGCCGAGCTGGGTGAAGGCTTCCAGTCCACCTACATCGACGACCTGAACGTGCAACTGGAAGGCGTGGATGACCGTGCCGACCGCACCATCGCCACCCTGACCTTCAGCGGTGTGTCGAAAACCTCGCGTTTCGACCAGGGCGAAGTGTTCAGCGAAAGCTGGAACATGGAACGTGCCCAGGGCGAAAACCAGCCTTGGCTGGTCGCAGGGATCCGCCAGAACGGCTGATCTTGAGGCATTGCACAAAAAACCCCGGGCTTGCCCGGGGTTTTGCTTTTAGCGTAGCGTCCTACTAGGGTATAACGCGCAGCGTGTCGTCAAGGTAAGAGGATTGAACCCGTGGAAGAAATCATCGAGCAACTGCGTGAAGCCAACGAACCGGTACCCGTACCGCTTGAGTTGCCCGACGAAGACCTGCTGGTCGAGATTGAAGAACAGCTGTTCATCGATATCCCGTTCGTCTTCAGGGAGTTCCTGTTGACCGTCAGCGATGTGGTGTACGGCAGCCTGGAGCCGGTGACCGTTACCGACCCGCAATCGCATACCTACCTGCCTGACGTGGCGGCCAATGCCTGGGATGCCGGCGTGGACCGTTCGCTGATTCCGATCTGCCAGGATGGTGACGATTACTACTGCGTCGAGGAAGACGGCACCGTGGTGCTGTGGTCGGCCGAAGAAGAGCTGGTGACCGAAGAAACCTGGGAATCGGTATGGCACTGGGCGCGCGACGTGTGGCTGGAAAGCTGATCCGTCAGTTTGTCGGACAAAAATGATGGCTCTGAGCTATCAATCTTCGTAGAATCGCCGCGCCTTCCTGTGCGCGGCGGTGTTGCTACCGCTCCATCCCCTCGGACATACGACCCGCGCGCACAGGAATGCACCTTCACATGCCGGGGCCCTGTCGATGTACTCCAGACTGTTCACACTGCTCGCCCTGCTGCTGGCGAGCGGCTGCCAGGCGCCGCTGACACAGTTGCAGACCCTCAGCCAGGCCCATGGCCATCGTATCGAGATCCAGCCTACCCAGCCCTTCCCGCTGGCGCTGAGCGTTCCGCTCAAGGCGCCAGGCGCCCTGCGCCTGCGCGTCTATCTGGAAGGTGACGGACGCGCCTGGGCCACCTCCAGCCAACCCAGCCTGGACCCCAGCCCGCGCAACCTGTTGCTGGCGCGACTGGCCCTGGAAGACCCACAGCCCAGCCTGTACCTCGCGCGCCCTTGCCAGTTCGTCAGTGCGCCTGGCTGCCGCGCAGCGATGTGGACCGACCAGCGCTTTGGCAAGGCAGTGCTCGATAGCCTGGACCAAGCCCTGAGCGGCATCAAGCAGCGCTATGGCAACCAGGAGTTCGAGCTGATCGGCTATTCCGGCGGGGGTGCGCTGGCCTTGCTGCTGGCCGCCCGGCGAAGCGACGTTACCCAGGTACAGACCCTGGCCGGCAACCTCAGCCCGCGGTACTGGGCACAGACCCTGCAACTGACGCCACTGGCGGGCTCACTGGAGCCGCTGGACTATCGCCAGCGCCTGCGCGACCTGCCGCAGCGCCACCTTCTCGGGCTGCAGGACCGCAGCGTGCCGGCCTCGCTGTTCGAGCACTACCGCGTGGAACTAGGCAGTGCCCGCTGCATGCAGCAGGTTGCGCTGCCCGGTGTGAGCCACGCCGAAGGCTGGACACAGGCCTGGGCCCAATGGCGGGACCAGCCGCTGCGCTGC
This sequence comes from Pseudomonas sp. FBF18, assembly GCF_024261405.1. Taxonomy (NCBI): domain Bacteria; kingdom Pseudomonadati; phylum Pseudomonadota; class Gammaproteobacteria; order Pseudomonadales; family Pseudomonadaceae; genus Pseudomonas; species Pseudomonas sp. FBF18. Next base: position 86,501 of record NZ_QKRS01000005.1, read on the forward strand.
AAACCCTAGGGGTGATGTTCCTTCTGATTGTCGAGGGTTTCGAGCAGTGCGATCTGCATGCGCGTGTGCACCCGGATGAACCAGCGCCACAGCAACGCCACCACGCCGGCCGCCACCACCGCAATCAGCAACAGCAGCTCGCTGGTGGGCAGGATGCTCGCCGACAGCGCCGACAGCAGCAGGAAGATCACCAGCAGCGACAGCAGCGGGATCACCTCGGCGATCACCCGGCGCACGCGCTGGGTATGGCGCCCGGCCATTTCCGGCTTGACCCCCATTTCGGCCAGCAGCATCGACAGCGCCTTGAGCTTGCGATACGCGGCAATCAGGAACGGCAATGACAGCAGCAACGCCGCGCCCCAGATCAGCGCTTTCTGCTGGGCCAGGTCGGGCAACCATTCGCTCAGGTACTCGCCGATGCGTGCCGCGAAGTAACCTCCACTGAAGAAGATCGCCACCACCAGCGCCAGGTTGACCCCCACCTGCAGCAGGATGCGCCGGATCATCGCCGCCACCATCGCGCCCTCGCCTTGCGGCTGGATGCTGCGCAGCCATTCGCCGTACAGCGACAGCACCCGCGACAGGCGCTTAGGCACCACACTGGCAAGCTTGAGCGACAGCGGGTCGGCGGCGCGAATCAGGTAGGGCGTGAGCAAGGTGGTAATGGCCGACACCGCCACCGCCACCGGGTAAAGGAAGTCGCTGGTGACCTGCAGGGTCATGCCCAGCGCAGCGATGATGAAGGAGAATTCGCCGATCTGCGAAAGCCCCATGCCCACCCGCAACGAGGTGCGACCGTCGTTGCCAGCGATGAAGGCGCCCATGCCGCACGAGAGCATCTTGCCCAGGACCACCGCTACAGTGATGACCACGATCGGCCAGATGTACTCGATGAGCACGCTCAGGTCGATCATCAGGCCGATGGCGACGAAGAAGATGGCACTGAACAGGTCGCGAACCGGCTCGATCAACTGCTCGATCTTCAGCAGCTGGCGCGATTCGGCCATGATCGCCCCGATCAGGAACGCGCCCAGTACCATGCTGTACTCGAGCTTGACCACCAGAAGGCAGAAGCCGAAGCACAGTCCCAGCACGGTAATCAGCAGCATCTCGTTGCTTTCGAACCTGGCCACGTAGGCCAGTACCCGCGGTACCAGCAGTATGCCGATGACCAGCGCCACGATCATGAACAGCGAGAGCTTGCCGACGGTGGAGAACACCTCGCCGGAACTGACCGCGCCGCTGACCGCAATGCCCGACAGCAGGGCAATGATGCCGATACCGAGGATGTCCTCGACGATCAGCACACCGAAGATCAGCTGGGCGAAGCGCTCGTTCTTCATCTTCAGGTCGTTGAGCGCCTTGACGATGATGGTGGTGGAAGAAATTGCCAGGATTGCGCCCAGGAACAGCGAGTCCATGGTGTTCCAGCCGAACCAGCGGCCGATCTCGAAGCCGATCCAGATCATCAGCACGATTTCGAGGAAGGCCGCAATGAACGCCGTGGCCCCCACCTTGAACAGCTTGCGCAGGCTGAACTCCAGCCCCAGGCAGAACATCAGGAAGATCACCCCGAGTTCGGCCAGCGTCTTGATCGTGTCTTCGTCGTGGATTAGGCCGAATGGCGGGGTGTGCGGGCCGATGATGAAGCCGGCGACGATATAGCCGAGTACCACCGGCTGCTTGAAACGGTGAAACAGGATGGTGACCACACCGGCAACCAGCATGATCACCGCCAGATCCTGAATAAAGCTGATGGCATGCACGGCGTGGAGCTCCTTACTTCGAACCGAAGAACAAGCCCGCCGCTCGATGACATGCCTGTCGTGGAGCGGCGGGGGAATTAGTCTGTCAAATGACGCCAGGCACCACATTGCATGGGCTTGGTCAGGTTAACACCGGCGCCTGCGACGAAAAGGCGGTGTAATATCAAGAAACAGATAGACCGGTAACACGCCAAAGATGGCACGAACGGCGTGACGGCAACGGCGCTGTCAGCGTCCCGTTTTCATGGGATTCGAAATTGGGGAAAAGAAGCGTGACGACCACTCGCCACCCCGCCTCAGCGCAACCTTACCGTGAGCACACTATGGAACCTGGAAACGCCCAGCTGTCGATGACCGTCCTGATGACCCCGGACATGGCCAACTTTTCTGGCAACGTACACGGCGGCACCCTGCTCAAGTACCTCGATGAAGTCGCCTATGCCTGCGCCAGCCGCTACGCGGGCCGTTATGTGGTGACGTTGTCGGTGGATCAGGTGGTCTTTCGCGAGCCGGTACACGTGGGCGAACTGGTGACCTTCCTGGCGTCGGTGAACTACACCGGCAACACCTCGATGGAGGTCGGGATCAAGGTCGTCACCGAAAATATCCGCGAGCGCTCGGTGCGCCACAGCAACAGCTGCTTCTTCACCATGGTCGCGGTGGACGACGATCGCAAGCCGGTCGCCGTGCCGCCACGCCAGCCAGAGACCAGCGAGGAAAAGCGCCGCTTCGTGCAAGGCAAGCAGCGCCGCCTGATTCGCCAGGAACTCGAAAAGCGCTACCAGGAACTCAAGGGCGACGCCTTCTAGAGCGCCAGGCGCCGCGCCTCGAAGCGCACCCGCGGGTGCATGATGCGGTCCTGAGCACGCACCAGCTCCAGCTCGTAGCTGGTGCAAGCCTGGGTTTCCAGCAGCACCTCGTGCACGGCCGCGGCAGTGAATTCGAAAGCCGCCACCCAGCTGTCACCCAGCAGCACCCGCGCCAGGAACAGGCCGGAGGTCAGGTCGCCGACCCCCACCGGCTGCCGCGCAAAGGCCAGCAGCGGTCGTTGCAGGTGCCAACTGCCTTCGGCAGTCACCAGCAGCATCTCGAAGTCTTCGGCCTTGCGTCCCGGGTATGCCAGGTGCTTGACCAGCACAGCCTTGGGCCCGCGGGCGAGCAGGCTGCGCGCCATGGCCACGCAGTCCTCCAGCGACTCGGCCCGACGCCCGCAGAAGCTGTCGAGCTCCAGCTGATTGGGGCACAGCACATCTGCCACCGCCACCGCTTCATCAAGCAGGAAGTCACTGACCTCGGCGGGTACGATGCAGCCTTTTTCCGGATGCCCCATGACGGGGTCGCACAGGTACAGGGCGTTCGGGTTGACCGCCTTGATCCGCGCCACCCCAGTAAGAATCGCACGGCCCTGGGCGGCGCTGCCGAGGTAGCCGGAAAGCACCGCATCACAGTTGCCCAGCTCGCCGATCGTCGCAATCCCGTCCACCAGCGCCGGAATTTGCTCTGGCGCAAGCACTTCGCCGGTCCACTGGCCATACTGAGTATGGTTGGAGAACTGAACGGTGTTCAGCGGCCAGACATTGACCCCCACCCGTTGCATCGGAAACACCGCGGCGCTGTTGCCGGCGTGGCCGAATACCACGTGTGACTGGATGGCGAGCAGATGCGGTGTACGTTTCATGCAGGGCTTCCAAACGATCGAATGAAAAACAAGGCGCGCAGTATGGCGCCAAATGCCACCTGTACGACAGACCGGGGTGGCAGTTAAGCTGAGCCTATCTGGTTGGAGCGAACGTAGATGTTAACCCTCGAAAACCTTCTGGTGCTGATGCTGCTGGCCACCGCAGGCGCCTGGCTGTGGCATAACCACGGCCTGCGCGAAAAGGCACTGGAACGGGTCAAGCAGCATTGCGCCAAGCTCGACCTGGAACTGCTGGATGGCAACGTGGCGCTCAAGCGCATCGGTTTTGTGCGCGATGCCAACGGGCGCAAGCGCCTGGCCCGTGTGTACAACTTCGAATTCACGGTGACGGGCGAACATCGTCACCCCGGTACGGTGACGCAGTTTGGCGCGCACACGATGCAGATCGAACTGGCACCCTACCCGTTCGAGATCAAGCCGCCGGTGCAGGGCGGCAACGTGATCGAGATGAACCAGTGGCGCCAGGAGCACAATCGCTGGCGCCAGTGACGTTCCCTTCGTCTACCGGGGCCAGCCTTGCCTGCAAAGAGGCCGGCCCTGTCTTCAGGGAATCCGGCATTCCTGCATCCCCTGCTCCAAGGCCGCCACTGCCTGCGGCTGTGCAAAAATCAGCTCGATACGCGAGTCGCGCCGCCACTCGCTGGCCTGCCAGTGCAGCGCCTGCCCCTCCAGCGCATTGGCCGACTGCCAACCCTCCGGGCTGTGGATAACCAGCTTCGCCCTGCGCCACCCAAGGCCTGCAAGCCATTGCTGCAAACGCTGCGGGTGCAACTGCTGGCTCGGGTGCCAGCGCCAGCCAATGCTCCAGCCCTGCTCCAGCTGTTGATAAAGACAGATCGGCGTCAGCGGGTTTATCCACAGCGCCGCCGGCAACGGCCTGGCCTCCGGCAGCTTGAAGTTATCCACCGGCAACGGATGCACACCAACGCCCGGCAGGCTGTTCAGCGCAATCTGCCCATGGTCCGTCCAAAGCTGGGGTACATCAGGCAACCCCTGGCTTATCCACAGGCGCGTGGTGGCCGCCAAGCCTTCAGATTTGTTGAGCACCAGCAGCCCCGCACCGTGCAGTGCCTGCGCCTGCGGCTGGGGTAATACCTGGCCCGCCGCCAATGCCTGGGCGTCCAGTACCAGCACCGACGGCTGAACCGCCAGCACGCCTTGCCAGGGTGCCTCGCCCAGCTGGGCCAGCAACTGGGCAGGATGACCCAGCCCCGAAGGCTCGATGAACAGTCGATGAGGGCGCGCCTTGCGCAACAAGCGCCCCAGGCCCACCTGGAACGGTGCACCATTCACGCAGCACAGGCATCCGCCCGCCACTTCGCCCATCGCCACGCCATCATCGTCGGTGGCGAGCAAGGCGGCATCCAGGCCGATCTGGCCGAACTCGTTGATCAGCACCGCCCACCGCTCGTGGCCCGGGCGCTGGGCCAGCAGGTGCCGGATCAGGCTGGTCTTGCCGGCGCCCAGGGGGCCGCCGATCAGGTGGGTGGGTATGTTCTGCAGCATGCGCATCGATTCGTCAGGAAGGATACGCACTATGCTGCGCGCTCAGGCCATCCAGTCAAGCGTCAGCATCAGGCGGCGCTGCCCCGCAGGTACCGCCGGCGAACAGTGCACCAGCCCCTGCCCCTCATTGCCCAGCCACCTCTCGCCCTTGAGCACGGCAACATCACCGGTCGACAACTGCTCCACCTGCACCGCATCGGGCGCCGTCAGCCATTCACTGCCGGGGCCCGCATAGGTACAGATCAGCCGCGCCGGCACGTGGTCGACGTGAAAACGCGGGCACATTGCGCCCTCCAGTGCGCGCAGGCGCAGCCCCACCCGACGCGCGTCGAGCAGGCAGGCGTAGGCGCCCACCAGCCAGCGCACATCGCAGATGAACCCCTCATACCCCTGCAGATCGGCATACGCTGCCGCCAACCCGCGCAGGGCGGGTGCGTCGTCATCTGGCTGCAACTCCAGGGTCAGGGACTCGGCCAGCGGCTGCCCAAGGGACAACAGCACCTGGGCAAAATCGGCCACATGCACCGGCAACTGGCGCTGCCACACGGCCAGATTGACGCCATCCTGCAGCACCTCGGTCAGCACCTGGGGCGATTCGCCGACTGTTTGCCGGGCGCTGCCACGGCGTTTCAGGGCCAGCATCAGGCCGCCTCTTCGTCGTGCCAGTCGCCAAACGGGTCGGGCAGGCGTTGCCAGCCCTCGGCGCCCAATGCCATTTCTTCATCGCTCAGCAGGCAGGCGCCCAGCTCGGCATCCAGTTGCGCAAAGTCGATGTGCTGCCCGATGAACACCAGCTCCTGTCGGCAATCGCCGCATTCGGCCGTCCAGTGCTTGAGGATCGCCGCCGTGTCCTGCGGGTCCTGGGGCCATTGCCCGCGTGGTACGAAACGCCACCAGCGGCCGGCAAAGCCGTGGCGCATCATGCCGCCGGCCTGGGACCAGCTGCCGGCTTCCTGGTGCTTGCTGGCCAGCCAGAAAAAGCCCTTGGAACGCAACAGGCGGCCGTTGCTCCAGGGCCTGTGGATAAAGTCGAAAAAACGCTGTGGGTGCAAGGGGCGGCGGGCCTGCCAGGTGGTGGCGGCAATGCCGTACTCCTGGGTTTCCGGCACATGCGTACCGCGCAGTTCCTGCAGCCAGCCCGGCGCCTGGGCAGCACGCTCGAAGTCGAACAGGCCGGTATCGAGAATCTGCGCCAATGGCACCTGCCCCATCACCATCGGCACGATCTGGGCGTGGGCATTGAGCGAGCGCAGAATGGCGCAGAGTTCTTCGCGCTCATCGCTGCCGATCAGGTCGATCTTGCTCAACAGGATCACATCGGCGAACTCGACCTGCTCGATCAGCAGGTCGCTGATGGAACGTTCATCGCCCTCGCCCAGGGTCTCGCCGCGCGAAGCCAGGCTATCGGCGGCCTGGTAGTCACCCAGGAAATTCAGCCCGTCTACCACCGTGACCATGGTGTCCAGCCGCGCCTGGTCGGCCAGGCTGCGGCCTTGTTCATCACGGAAGGTAAAGGTTTCGGCTACCGGTAGCGGCTCGGATATGCCGGTGGACTCGATCAACAGGTAATCGAAACGCCCCTCGCGGGCAAGCCGCGCGACCTCTTCGAGCAGATCTTCGCGCAGGGTGCAGCAGATGCAGCCATTGCTCATCTCGACCAGTTTTTCTTCTGCACGATTGAGGCTGACGTTGCGCTGCACTTCGCTGGCGTCGATATTGATTTCACTCATGTCGTTGACGATCACCGCCACCCGCAGGTTGTCGCGGTTACGCAGCACATGGTTGAGCAGGGTGCTCTTGCCGGCACCTAGAAAGCCGGACAGCACAGTAACGGGGAGACGGTCGGTCATGGCGCAAATACCTCATCAGGGCGTCGGGGCATTCGAAGGATGCCTTTTTCAATGTTATATTATAACAATGCAATTTAGCCAATCGGAGATTGGATGAAAACCTTCGTACTGCTTTCGCTCCTGCTAATTCCTGTCGCGACGGTTCACGCCGCGATGCCGCGCAGTGAGCCTGCCCAATGCACGCGCAGCGCCAACCTGCTGGCCTGCCAAGATCGCGACGGCAATGTGTACAGCGTGCACAGCCAGGGCAACACCCAGTACGTGCGCGGCGTTGAGGTGTTGGGGCAGCGACGCTGGGTGCAAACCAACAGCCTCTATGGGCCGCTGACCTTCTACACGGGCCTGGCCAGCGACGGCGAAGCCTGGGTCGGCTATAGCCGCCGGGTGGGTTGGACCACGCAGAACCGGGTGTCCAGCTCCAGCGGCCAACGCTTCAGCCTGCGTTGCAATCGCCTTGGGGGCTGCGAGTGAGGACTCGGAAAAAGCTATGATGAATGAATCGTTATAATGTAACGTATCGGTTTTTAATTCAGCGATGGTTTCAGCATGAACGCCCTGACCCTTCCCGATATCGCCGCTCAGGCCAGCCAGCAATCCATGCCTCTGGAATGGGTTGGCATGTGCGGCATCGCACTGCCGATCACACTCGACGGCGTGCAGGTACGCGCCAGCGCCGATGCCGGCGTCAGCCTGGATGATGGAGCCTCGCGGGGGATTCACATGTCGCGCCTGTACCTCGCGTTGGAGGCATTCGAGCACGCGGCGTTTTCAGTAGGGTTGGTGCGCCAGGTCCTGGAACGGTTTATCGACAGCCATCAGGGCCTCTCTACCACCGCTTACCTGCGTCTGGGCTTTGAATTGTTGCTCAAGCGGCCTGCGCTGGTCAGCCCGCTGGCAGGCTGGAAGGCTTACCCGGTGAGTGTGGACGCACGTTTGGAAAACGGAGTGTTCCACGTGGAACTAAACGCACAAGTCGAGTATTCCTCGACCTGCCCATGCTCCGCCGCGCTCGCCCGCCAATTGATTCAGCAGCAGTTCGTCGATGATTTCGCCAACCGCAGTAACCTCGATCATGCTGCCATCCTGCATTGGCTCGGCACCGCCCAAGGCATCGTCGCAACACCACACAGCCAACGCAGCACGGCCCATCTGCACCTGCGCCTGGCCCCAGGCGAGGAGCAAATGCCCTTTCGACAGCTGATCGAACTGGCCGAGGCAGCTCTCGGCACTGCTGTGCAGACAGCCGTGAAACGAGCCGACGAACAGGCGTTTGCGCTGGCCAACGGGCAGAACCTGATGTTCTGCGAAGACGCCGCGAGGCGCCTGCATCTGGCCCTGCAACCGCTGCCGTGGATCGACGGCTTCAAGCTGCGTGTGGAACATGCCGAAAGCCTGCATGCCCACGACGCTGTCGCGCAAAGCCAATGGCAGTGGCACCTGCGCTGATCAGGTGCGCGGCTTGACCGTGCCGCAATCGTTGCCCAGCCACACCGCACGGGTGTTCATGCTGCCCTTTTGCTCAACACCGGACGCATTGAACGTGCCGCTGACCTTGGTCAGAAATTCCCGATCGCTGAGAAACTGCGCTTCACCGTTGCCTTGAGCCTTGGGGCAACTGAAGGTGAACTTCCACACATTGCCGTTGCGCTCGGTGATCTTCTGCGTGCACCCCGACTGCGGGTCTTGCAGCGGAATGTCGTTGGTCTGAACCTGCTCCTGGGTCAGGCACGAACGCACCCCTTTGCCCCCGACGCTGATGCCTTGCTTGGCCAGGCCACCCTCGATCATTGCGCGCTGCTCGGGCGGCAGGTTCTTCAACTGGCCGAGCATGAATTCCATGTCGGGCAGTGGCTTGCCATCGACCTGCATGTTGCTGCTGGTCAACTCCCACAGGCCCGGTTGCAACATCTGCGCATGCACCAACGGGCTCGCCAGGCCCAGTACCAGTGCCAGCATCGGCAGACGACTTTTCATGTAGTGACTCCTTCAGAATCCGGCCCCAAGCCGGAACACAGCTTAGACGCGTTTTCGTGCTTTCAGTTGCAAGTGCAGGCGCGAACGTGCTCTGTTAGCGGGCAGTGCCCTCGGATAGCAGAATGTGTATGGATTACCACAGCCCTTACTTCTTCGGTTACCTCATCGGTTTGATTCACCTGCTGGGCGTGATTGCCGCCCTGCATGCCGTGTTCACCGTGCGCACTGCCCAAGGTGCAATTGCCTGGGCCATGTCGCTGCTGTTTATCCCCTACTTCACGCTGATTCCGTACCTGGTGTTCGGCAGTCGCACCTTCGACGCCTACATCCAGGCCCGCCGCCAGGCCAACCGCGAAATGCATGTGGCCATGGCCGACCTCAACTGGCGCCCCTGGGTGGAAGAGGCGCTGACCGCGCGCAACTCCGAATCCTATGCGGCGCTGCGGGCCATGCCCAAGCTTGGGCGCATGCCGTGCCTGGCCAACAACCAGGTCAGCCTGCTGATCGACGGACAGGCCACCTTCGACGCGATCTTCAAGGCGATAGAAGCGGCCCACGACACGGTACTGATCCAGTTCTTCATCATCCACGACGACGGCATCGGCCGTGAGCTCAAGGCGCTGCTGCTGAGAAAGGCCGCTGAAGGGGTGAAGATCTACGTGCTGTTCGACAGCGTTGGCAGTCACGCCCTGCCCTCCGCCTATATACAGAGCTTGCGCGAAGGCGGCGTGAACATCCGCGCCTTCGCCACCCGCCGCGGTTGGTTCAACCGCTTCCAGGTCAACTTCCGCAACCATCGCAAGATCGTGGTGGTCGACGGCATGCTGGGGTTCATGGGGGGCCATAACGTGGGCGACGAATACCTGGGCGGCAACCCCAGGCTATCGCCCTGGCGCGACACCCATGTGCAGGTCAGCGGCCCGGTGCTGGCCTGCCTGCAGGAATCCTTTGCCGAAGACTGGTACTGGGCGGCGCGCCAGTTGCCGCCACTGATCCTGCCCGACACCTACCCCGACAACGGCGTACTTTGCCAGGTACTGGCCAGCGGGCCGGCCGATCCGCAGGAGACCTGTTCGCTGTTTTTTGTCGACGCCATCCACGCGGCGCGCGAGCGGCTCTGGATCACCAGCCCGTACTTCATTCCCGACGAGGCCGTGTCGGCCGCGCTGCGCCTGGCGGTGTTGCGGGGCGTCGACGTGCGTATCCTGATTCCCTCGCGCCCTGACCACCGTATCGTGTACGCCGCCTCCAGCCTGTTCGCCTTCGAGGCGGTGCAGGCCGGGGTGCGCATGTTCCGCTACGGGCCGGGGTTTCTGCACCAGAAGGTGGTGCTGGTCGACAACGAAGTCAGCGCCATCGGCAGTGCCAACCTGGACAACCGCTCGTTCCGCCTGAACTTCGAAATCATGCTGCTGACCGTAGACCTTGCCTTTGCCGCGCAGGTCGAAGCCATGCTCCAGCACGACTTCGACCAAGCGCGGGAAATCACCCCCGAGGACAGCCAGCAGACGCGCCGCCTGCAACAACTGGGGATGCGCATCGCCCGACTGATCTCGCCGATCCTCTGAGCGCGACTGTCAGCGGTACAGGTCCTCGCGGGTCAGCGGCAGGTCGTGGCCACCATCGGCGAACGGCTTGACTGCCAGAATCTGGTGCAGGTTGATCCAGCCCTTGGCAAAGGCATAGGAGCAACCGGCCAGGTACAGCCTCCAGATGCGCAGGGCCTTTTCCGGCACCAGGCTCGCGGCCTTGTCCAGCTGGCTTTCCAGGCGATCGCTCCACTGCGCCAGCGTCCGTGCGTAATGCAGGCGCAGGCTCTCGACGTCGACCACTTCCAGCCCCGCTTCGCTGATACGCGCACTGATCATCGACAGGTGCGGCAGCTCGCCATGGGGGAACACATAGCGCTCGATGAAATTGCCCGCGCCGCGCCCCACCGGGCGCCCGTCCACATGCTTGGCGGTGATGCCGTGGTTCATCACCAGGCCGCCTTCGCGCACCGCGCCGAACAAGCGCTGGCAGTACAACGCCAGGTTGGCATGCCCCACGTGTTCGAACATGCCGACACTCACCACCTTGTCGAAGCGACCGTCCTGGGGCAGGTCGCGGTAGTCGAGAATCTGCAGTTCCACCTGATCTTCAAGCCCTTCTGCCTTGACCCGTTCACGCCCCAACTTGAGCTGCTCCTTGCTCAGGGTGATGCCGAACACCTTGGCGCCGAACTCACGTGCGGCATAACGTGACAACCCACCCCAGCCACAGCCCACGTCCAGCAGGTAGTCGCCCTGCTTGAGCCGCAGCTTGCGGCACAGGTGCTCGAACTTGTTCTGCTGGGCCTGCTCAAGGGTGTCGCCGGGGGTCTTGAAGTAGGCGCAGGAATACGCCATGTCGCGGTCCAGCCACAGCTGGTAGAAATCGTTGGACAGGTCGTAGTGGTAGGAAATGGCCGCCGCGTCGGTGGCCTTGTCATGCTCGCTGCGCACCGGCTGGTCTTCTTCCTCGTCCGTGAGCAACGCCTGACTGAGCTCGTCGCACACGCGGATGACTTCGCCGATGGTGCCCTCCAGTTCCAGCTTGCCCTCGACGAACGCCGCGCCCAGCTCATCCAGGCTGGGGTGGGTCAACTGGCCGATCAGCTGGGGATCCTTGACCACGATGGTGACCTGCGGCTGGGGGCCGAGATCGAATTCGTGACCATCCCAAAGCTTGAGTCGCAAGGGCAACCGCAGGCTTTGCAGAACAGGTGGAAGTTGCGCAAGCATGAAATGAGCCTCCCGTAATCTTCGGACGTCTGCACAAAAGGGTAGCCCATCCTCAAGAACAGGGAGGCATGCCGGACTATCGTCGTAGACCGGCCGATGCAAAAAGGTAGTGGCATAAATTGTATACAACCTCCAGATCGGCCCCTAACCTTGGCGGCATTGTCGATTCTTCATCCGGGAGTACAACAATGAAAACCTATGATGTCGTGATCATCGGCGGCGGCCCTGGCGGCTACAACGCTGCCATTCGCGCAGGCCAGCTGGGCCTGAGCGTGGCCTGTGTCGAAGGTCGCCCGACCCTCGGTGGCACCTGCCTGAACGTTGGCTGCATGCCGTCCAAGGCCCTGCTGCATGCCTCCGAACTCTACGAAGCGGCTGCCGGCAGCGAGTTCGCCAACCTCGGTATCGAGGTCAAGCCAAGCCTGAACCTGGCGCAGATGATGAAACAGAAGGACGAGAGCGTCGCGGGCCTGACCAAGGGCATCGAGTTCCTGTTTCGCAAGAACAAGGTCGACTGGATCAAGGGCTGGGGCCAGCTCGATGGCGTGGGCAAGGTCAAGGTCACCGATGACCAGGGCGCCGTGACCGAACTGCAGGCCAAGGACATCGTCATCGCCACCGGGTCCGAGCCGACTCCGCTGCCCGGCGTGACCATCGACAACCAGCGCATCATCGACTCCACCGGCGCCCTCGCCCTGCCCCAGGTGCCCAAACACCTGGTGGTGATCGGCGCGGGCGTGATCGGGCTGGAGCTGGGCTCGGTGTGGCGCCGCCTCGGTAGCCAGGTCACCGTGGTGGAATACCTCGACCGCATCTGCCCCGGCACCGACGAAGAAACCGCCAAGACCCTGCAGCGCGCATTGGCCAAGCAAGGTATGAGCTTCAAGCTGGGCAGCAAGGTGACCCAGGCCACGCCGTCGGCCGACGGTGTCAGCCTGACCCTCGAACCGGCCGCCGGCGGCACCTCCGAAACCCTGCAGGCCGACTACGTGCTGGTCGCCATCGGCCGTCGCCCCTACACCCAGGGCCTGGGCCTGCAAACGGTAGGCCTGCAGACCGACAAGCGCGGCATGCTCGAGAACCAGGGCCATCGCACCAGCGTGCCGGGCGTGTGGGTGATCGGCGACGTCACCAGCGGCCCGATGCTCGCCCACAAGGCCGAAGACGAAGCCATCGCCTGCATCGAGCGCATCCACGGCAAGGCCCACGAAGTGAACTACGGGCTGATCCCGGGGGTGATCTACACCCGCCCCGAACTGGCCAGCGTGGGCAAGACCGAAGAGCAGCTCAAGGCCGAAGGTCGCGCCTACAAGGTCGGCAAGTTCCCGTTCATGGCCAACAGCCGGGCCAAGATCAACCACGAGACCGAAGGCTTCGCCAAGGTGCTGGCCGATGCCGAAACCGACGAGGTACTCGGCGTGCACCTGGTTGGCCCGTGCGTCAGCGAGATGATCGGTGAGTACTGCGTGGCCATGGAGTTCTCGGCCTCGGCCGAAGACATCGCCCTCACCTGCCACCCGCACCCGACTCGCTCCGAGGCCTTGCGCCAGGCGGCGATGAACGTCGAAGGCATGGCCATGCAGATCTGACCCCGGTCAGCCTGCACGCTTGATCCGTGCGCCTGAACCGACGGCGACCATCACCGCAGGTTCAGGCACGCACCGGGTCAGGCCTGGGCGGCTTTGGGCTGAGCACCGAAGCGGTCCGCGAGGAACGGCGTCAGGTCCAGCGGCAGTGCCTCCTCATGCAGCACCTTGTCGATCAGCACGCCAGTGATCGCCGAGGTCAGGATGCCGGTGCGAAAGTGCCCACAGGCATTGAGATAGCCACTCACGCTCTGCACCGGGCCGAGAATCGGCAGCTCGTCCGGCGAACCGGGACGCAGGCCTGCCCAGCTGCGTTTGAGGTTGATCTGCGCCAGCTCCGGAATGCAGCGCACCGCGCCCTGTACCAGACCATTGATTTCCGGATAGGTGGTGGTGACGTCGAAGCCCTTGTCTTCGGTGGTGCTGCCGATCAGGATCTCGCCGTTGTCCTTCTGCGCCATGTAGCAATCGGCGGTGGTCAGGCAGCCCTGCAGCAGCTTGGGCATGCGCTCGGTGAGCAGGATCTGGCCCTTGACCGGCTTGACCGGAATGCTCAGGCCGGTGGCCATCTCGCTCAGTTCTGCCGCCCAGGCGCCGCCGGCGTTGATCAGGGTCTGGCAGTGAAACTCGCCTTCCACGTCGGTCTTGACCCCCACCACCCGGTCGCCCTGGTGCAGCACGCCGGTGACGTTGGTGTTGAGGAACAGGTCGACGCCGTTCTGCCGCGCACCTTCGGTGTAGGCATCGGCCAGACGGAACGGGCTGACCTGGTGATCGCACAGGAACTCCAGCGCGCCGTGGGCATGGTGGCTGACGGCTGGCTCGGCCTTGCGCAGGGCATCGCGGTCGAGCCAGCGAACCTCGTGGGCCAGGTGCGGGATCTGCGCGACGATATGCTCGGCGTACAGGCGGTCCTCGTCGTCGTAGATCACGTACTTGAGGCCGGTGCGCTCGAACTTGAAGTCCATGCCGTGGCGCTCCATCAGCTCCTGGTGCAGGCCGGGGTACAAGGCATTGGATTGCAGCGCGAAGTCGAAGAACGACTGCGGCAGGATGTGCGGGGTGCTGGAATCGACCGCCACGGCGGCGCCGTTGGCTTCGCGCTTGTGCTTTTGCGACATCATGCGAAAGAAGATCACCCCGCAGCCCAGGCCGACCGATTCGCCGATCGCCCACAACCCGCCCGCCGAGGCACGGGTAGCGTTGCCGGGGCGCTTGGCGTCGATCAGCGCGATCCTGAGGTTGCCACGCTTGGACAACTGGTAGGCGCAGGAAGCGCCGATCACACCGCCGCCGGCGATGACCACATCATAGGTTCTGTTCATGCTTCAGCTTCCGTGCCGAGGTTCTTGAATGCGGAGAAAGGGATCGGGTCGATGGGGAACCGCGGGCGCAGCCAGCCCACATCGGCACGCCCGGTGGCCTGGCGCAGGCGATCGTTGCAGTAGCCCACGCACATGCGGCCCTGGCAATCGCCCATGCTCACGCGGGTGCGCATCTTCAGCCCGGCCATGTCCTGTACACCCTGCTCCAGGGCGCGGTCGATGTCGCTGCGGGTGACGTGCTCGCAGCGGCAGATGACGGTGTCGGGTGCGGGCAGCGTGATCTGCTCAGTGCCGCGCAGGGTGTAACGGTCTACCCCGGCACGAAAGCGCTTGATCGCGGCCAGCTTGCCCAGGTAGCGCTCGCGCAGGTCCAGCGCCTGTTCGGGGGTGATGACCTGAGCCTGGTGCAGGATCGACACGGCGGCGATGCGCCCGGTGAGCATCGCGGCTTCGCCACCGCGAATCCCGCCCATGTCACCGGCCAGGTGAATGTGCGGCTCGCTGCTCTGTTGCCACACGTTGCTTTCGGCGCGCAGGTAGCCGTCTTCGTTGAAGCCGTGGGCCAGGCCCATCTGCTGGCTGAGCTGGGTGCGCGGAATGAAGCCGTAGCCCACGGCCAGGGTCTGCGCCGAGACGCGCTGCACACGGCTGATGTCCGGCTGCCAGTTGTCACTGTAGGGGGCCAGGCGCACTTCGGTGAGTTCGCCCTCGCCGTTGGCACCTACCACGCCCCAGCCGTAGTTCATGGGGATACCGTTGAGCTTCAGATAACCGAGCATGCTCAGGCCGTCGAGAAACAGCTGCGGCTTGTTCAGCAGCGCCAGGCTTTCCTTGGCGATCTTGCCGAAGGCACATGCCTCGTACACCCCTTCCACCTTGACCCCGGCCGCGTGCAGTTGGCATGCCACCAGGGGCAGCAGCGGGCCGGTGCCGGCGATGACGGTGGTGCCCAGCGGCTTGACCACGCCGCTCTTGATCTGCAACTGCAGACCGCCCAGCAGCATCACGCCGGGCAGGGTCCAGCCGGGGAACGGCACGTTGCGCTCATGGCAGCCGGCGGACAGTACCAGGTGGCTGTATTCCACTTCGTGCAGCTGCTCGTCGCTGTCCAGCACCATCAGGCGGTTGCCGCCTTCGCCCCCGACCACACGGGTTTCCAGGCGCACGTCGATGCGCTCGGCACAATCGGCGAACTCTTCGTGCAAGGTGTTCAGCGCGCTGGCATAGCGCTTGCCCAGGTAGCCCAGGTCGACGCCGCTGCGCAACGGGCCGCGATAGACCACCCCACCCAGACGCGAAGCTTCGTCGAACAGCACGCTGGAGACGCCATGCCGGGCCAGTTCGATGGCAGCCGCCATGCCTGCCGAACCGCCGCCGACTATTACCGGACGCAGGCTCATTCGACACCCTCCACGTCGAAGCGGTTGACCCCGGTTTCGACCTGCATGCCCGGCTTGACGATGGTCTGGCAGGCGCGGCGCTTGGGGCGACCGTTGATCGACACCAGGCAGCAGTGGCACACGCCCATGCCGCAGAAGGCACCCGTGACCTGGCCATGGTCGTTGCGCGCCACCTGGCGCAGGCCCACCGCGTGCAGCACGTTGAGCACGCTTTCGCCTGCCGCGGCCGGTACCGGCCGCCCGTTGAGCTCGATGGTCATGTCTGCCCGCGACAGGGGCTGAATATCATGATTGCGGTCCATTGACTGCATTGCGTTTCATCCTTGAAAAGAGTGGCAGGAACCCACCACGGTAAGCCATGAAGGCGCATTCGACATTGATCCAGGCCAGAAAACTGGGTTTCGACTTGTTGCCGGAATGCTGTGGAGATGTACTGCACTTGGTACCATCACCACATTTACATGACGACATGATGACGAACGCCCCCGTGAAACGTATCTATCGCTGGTTGCAGCACCCTCGCGCTTCGCTCGCCGCCCTGTTCGGGCTGCTGGTGGTGGTTCCTGTATGCCTGCGCGTGGCGAACGGCTGGGCCGATCCGCTGGGGTACCTGTCCGACGTGGGCCTCGGTGGAGCACTGGTCGTTCTGCTGTACCGTCGTCCGGTATGGTTGGCAGTGCCCGTGGTGCTGGCGTGGGGAGTGCTGAGCCTGGCCACTGCCGAGCTGGTGGCCGCAGTAGGCCGATTGCCGACCCCGGCCGACCTGCACTACCTCACCGATGTGCAGTTCATGGAAAACTCCGCCGGTGGCAGCCTGGCCAACCCTGGCTTCGCCATTGCCCTGGGGCTTGGCCTGCTGTTGTGGCTTGCGACCCGCTGGGCGGCCCGGGCCAGACCCGTCGCGCCATTGCCGCGGCACCTGTGGGCGGTGCCCGTGACCTGCCTGCTGGTGCATGCCGGTACCCAGGCCTGGGAACCTGCCGAAGCGGACGAGTGGCAGGTGTTCAACCTGCCACATCAATTGCTGGCGGTAGGCGTGGGTGAAAGCCAGGCGCGTATCGAAGACTGGCTGGAGGCCGATGTGGTCGACCCACCCGTGGCCATGGCCGGCCTGACCCGCCTGGACCTGAGCGGCAAGCCGCTGCTCGACGCGCCCGGCAGCGCGCGCAACGTGCTGGTGGTCGCGCTGGAAGGCATCCCGGGGGCTTACCTGGACATCAACCGACGCACCCTCAACCCCGCCTACCAGGAACACCTGATGCCCAAGCTGAGCGCTTGGGCCGAACGCGGCATGAACACCCCCGACTACGTGCTGCATACCCACCAGACCATCCGTGGCCTCTACGCCATGCTGTGTGGCGACTACGACAAGCTCGACAACGGTACCCCCAAGGGGGTCGAGATGCTGACGCAGAACCAGCGCAACCAGGAATGCCTGCCGGCGCAATTGCGCGAGCACGGCTTCAGCACGCACTACCTGCAGGGTGCCGGGCTGCGCTTCATGGCCAAGGACAAGATCATGCCGCACATCGGCTTCGATACCACCCTGGGCCTGGACTGGTTCAAGAACCCCAACTACCTGGACTTCCCGTGGGGCAAGGACGACAAGGCGTTTTTCGAAGGCGCGCTGGACTATGTCGGCCAACTGCAGAAGCAGCCTGAACCGTGGATGCTCACCCTGCTGACCGTGGGCACCCACCAGCCCTACTCCGCGCCGGCGGAATACCTCGAACGCTACGCCACGCCCAAGCAGGCGGCAGTGGCCTATCTCGACGACGCTGTGGATAACTTTCTTGCCGGACTGGAACGTCAGGGGGTACTCAAGGACACCCTGGTGGTGATCACCTCGGACGAATCCCATGGCATCGACGGTGTACGCCTGGCGTCTTCGTGGGGCTTCAACCTGATGCTGGCGCCCGAGCAGGCACAACTGCCACAGGTGAAATCCGGCGTGTACGGTCACGTCGACCTGACCGCATCGGTGCTCGACTACTTCGGCTTCCCGGTGCCCAACGCCCTCAGTGGGCGTTCGCTGCTGCGCGACTATGACAACGGGCGTGAAATCATGTCGTTCACCAACGGCAAGCTGCGCTATCACGATGGCAATGCCACCTTCACCGAATGCGATTTCCAGCAGCGCTGCCGGTCGTATGCCAGTACCGGCTTCATTGCCGAACGCGCCAACCTGACAGATCGCTTCCGTGGCCAGCGGGCACGCCAGGTGCAGGCGCGCGCCAGCGCACTGGATCAATCAGTGATGGGCTCACCGCTGAACCAGCACTACCAGTTCGGCAGTGCGACGGTGATCCCGCTGCAGCCGCAGATCAAGGATGACTGGGCCGACAACCTGATCGGCGCGCAGTACCTGGAGATGCCCAAGGGCTCGCACACCCGGGTGCGCCTGACGGTACGCTCGGCCGACCCGCAGCAGAACGCCTATATCGTGCTCAAGACCAAGGAGTTCGAGCAGGAGGTGCTGGTGGGGCTACCTACCGAGGAGATGCTGGTCACGCCGGATCAGCCCCTGGAAATGGAGTTCACGTTCGACAACAACGAGTCGCGCAAGGCGTTCTCGTTCCACCTGCTGGGGCATGGGTTGGGGGCGGTCGAAGTGAGCGACTTCAGTGTGGTGACCGAAGCGCCGGGGCAGATTGATGAGCTGGATGAAACGCTGGCGCGGTTGAACGGCAAACCCAGTTGATTCCCTGATTGTCGGTGGACAGTTCACCGGCCTTCAGCGCACAACGCGGCTGTTCAACCAGCAGAAGCGGCTGCCCGTTTTGCCTGTGTGAAGCGTGGCGCTGGCCGACGCTGTGATGGCCTGAGCAGCGACCGCACGGGTGTGCGGGGCAAGCAGGATCCGGGAAGGCGAACCTTCCCGGATCCTTTGGCGGTGTGGAGATGTTACGGATTAATAAACTTTGTCACAAAAGCTCTTGGATTCCGCGGCCGAGCGGGGGCGCTGATCCTGGAGAAGAGAGAATAAAGGTTGTCACAAAGCATAATCTTTCAAAAATTCTTGGGCTTTTCCGTTTAATAAAGGTCGTCACAACAGTAAAGGTTGTCACAGCAAAGGTTCAGCTAAAGAAAAATCACAAGGATATATCGTGCAAAAACCCCGGAAAAATTATGATGGTATCTTTGTACACAGAGGTAATCGGTACGAGCTCGAGGTAGAGGTCTTCGATTAACGCTCTGCTCCTTTTGCGATCCTTTACCCGATCTAGCTCTGCTCCCACCACCTTCCCCTCAACCCAGTGCAATGTAGGCGAAGCTGGTGATTCTGCCCTCAAATGTGAGTACCCGCTAGATTTACCCCTAGCTTTGCCTTTGACTCTCCCTGAGGGTATACCGCCTGGGGATAACCAGCTTGCTTTGTCTTGGCGGATTGCCCTGCCGATTGACGTGGCCCACATAAGCCGCTTCAAATGCCGTCAGAACGCAGGACCATTCGCTCCCGTCGAGCTGGCTGGTGGGCGTGAGCCAAGAGGCGTATCCTACAAGCGCTTGCTCCGAGACTTGTTGGCCTACAGCCTCCCCTTGGAGACATCTGATAGCCCGCCGCCGAGGCGGGCTTCTTTGCTACCAGATCTGTACAGCAGCGCCTTTGGTTGGCTAGCTGCCCAAGCTAGGCTCTGCCAGAACGCATGCCCATAAGCGGTCTACCTGTCTCCCTAGGCACGCCGGTTATCGACGTACCCAAATCTTTTATCAGGCGCATGGAAAGCAGGCGGAGGTTTGGCGAAATTCGCTTACGCAGCCATTGCTTCGCAGGAATCTGCGCAGGTCATACAGGCCTGTGCGCATTGCTGACAGTGGTCAGCATCTCGGTGCGAAGGCCTGCCCGATCATTTAAGGCTGGAAAATCACTGCTTCTGAATGCTCACGATTTCGCGACGCTTCCCCCCATACGGAACCCAAATTTCACCTTGTCTCCTACGTTCAAGCCCTTCAGCTGTGCAGGCTCAGCTTGGATCCGTCCCTGAAAACGTTGTGGAGTCATGAAAATGATTCCTCGACAGATCAGCGCCCAGCCGCGTGCCATCGCCCCGCTGCTACGCAGAACGATGGTGTGAAATTAAGAGGGAGTCAGACGCGGGGAGGACGCCATGGATCGGGGGGGAGAACCTGTCGCTATGCCTACAGCATAGGTATCGGCAGGTCGTGGCTTGGCATAGTCAGTCCAGGCGTTAGGAAGCTGGGCTGCACTGTGCTGGCAGTCCTGCACTCCTGGCCTACCTTGCAGGATTGGTATGGTCACCAGTCTTTCCCAGGTCTTGGTCCTGGCAGCAGGCATGGTCCATGCCCGCCATCATTTCCATGCCCATGGTCTGCATTGGGCAAGGTTCAGTCGCCGAATCGATGCCCGCCATCCCGTTAAGCGGAAGCGCCACGATAAGAATCAGGATGGGCGAGTATAGGTTACCGGGATGAACTCACCATTAAGGGGTTGGGGCTGCACCAACCAACCGCATGGAGGCTGGGAGACTGATGAAGAAGGTTGTGACACCCTCCGCTGAAGTACACCAAATTCGTCCGCTGTGAGCCTCGATGATGGAGCGTGTTATCGACAGGCCTAGGCCTGCATTGCTTGGCCCGCCTTCGCGTCTGGCTGGATCGGCCCGATAGAACCGGTGGAAGATCTTGCCAATGTGCTGAGGATCGATGGTTACTCCGCTGTTACGTACGGATAGCGTCACGGTTTCACGTGTTTGCTCGATCTGCACTGATATCTCGTTGCCTTCCGGGGTGTAGCGCAACGCGTTCGATAAAATGTTGGAAAGCGCTCGGTCAATCATCAGGCGATCGCCACGAACCTTGCCACGACCTTGGAGGGTCAGCTGAATGCCCCGGTCCTCAGCCAGGAACTGGTAGTACTCGAACAGCTTGTATACGAGTTCGGAGAGGTCCACATCGATCTGCTCGGGCACGATCAGACCGTTGTCCGCCTTGGCGAGGAAAAGCATGTCGTCAATCATGCGCGACATGCGCTTGAGGTCTTCCAGGTTCGAATAGAGGTTTTCCTCATATGCATCCAGGTCACGCTTCTTGGTGAGCACCACTTCAGTATGGGTCAGTAGGTTGCTGACCGGCGTTCTCAACTCGTGAGCGATATCGGCAGAAAAGTTGGACAACCGAACGAATGCATCCTCCAATCGTCCCAGCATCCCGTTGAAAGACAGGATGAGCTCCTGAAGCTCAATCGGTACGGGCTTCAGGGGAATGCGCTCGCGGAGCGATCTTGCTGACATCGCGGCCGCCACTTTGGTGATTTGCCCGACAGGCCGAAGCCCGCTTTTGGCCACGACCCAGCCCAAGCCTGCACTCACCACTGCACTGATCACCAAGCCGATCCCGAACCACCACTGCAAGGTGTAGAAGAAATGGGCATGAGTGGTGACATCGAGCATCAGCACCGCCGTCACAGGTTCCGGCTCGCCCGCGATGGCCAACTGGGCGGTGATACCGCGGAAGTTCTGCGATTCATCCTGCCACTCCCAGACCGCACCCTGGCGCGCCTGCTCGAACCGCTGAGGAATTTGGGAGGCTTTGGAGTCTGAAAAAAGGGTCGTTCCGTCAGCCTTGGTGATTTTCGCCGAAAGATCCTGATGTGCGCCGAGCAATGCCCGCAGCTGCTGCTCCTGATCGCCGAGCTCGCCTCGCGCTGCTGAAATGGACAGAATATGACGCGTTGACTCCAGCTTTTCGGAGAGCGCCTGCTCATCCAGCATCCGGAAATGGTGCTGGCTGAGCCCGTAGAAAGCCACGCCGGCAACGACCAAGACAGCAGTCACCGCGAACATGAACATCAGGGTCAGTCGCTTGACGAGCGATGATTGCGGGCGCATCACTCTGCCACATCCATCATGTAGCCCATGCCTCGGGCGGTATGGATGAGCTTTGGCGCGAAGTCGTCATCAATCTTGGCCCGCAGTCGGCGAATCGCGACCTCGATCACGTTGGTGTCACTGTCGAAGTTCATGTCCCAGACCTGAGAAGCGATCAGCGACTTGGGGAGCACCTCCCCGCGTCGGCGCATGAGCAGCTCCAAAAGGGCAAACTCCTTGGCAGTAAGGTCGATCCGCTTGCCGTTTCGCGTAGCCCGGCGCTTGAGCAGGTCAACCTCAAGGTCCGCCATCTTCATGGTGGTTTGAGCAGAACCACCGTTGCCTCTGCGCAGCAGTGTGCGGACCCGAGCCAACAGCTCAGAGAACGCAAAGGGCTTCACAAGGTAGTCATCAGCACCCAGCTCCAAGCCTTTAACGCGATCATCTACGCCATCACGGGCCGTGAGAAAGAGGACCGGCACGTCTTTCCCCGCTGCCCGGATCTTGCGCAGGACCTCCCAGCCATCGAGCCCCGGCATCATTACGTCCAAGATCAGCAAGTCATACGCTTCGCTCTGCGCCTGTTGCAGGGCGTCAGTGCCTGTCATCACCCGGTCTACAGTGAAGCCAGCCTCTGTTAGGCCTTGCTGGAGGTAGACACCGGTTTTCGGCTCATCTTCGGCTACGAGTAATTTCATCTGCTCTCATCCACGCGGAGTGCATCTCCAGTTTGCAGGAAAAAAGACGCCCAACCAGAAGCTGACGGAAAAGTAATGTCGCGATCAGTTTTCTGACAGCACCGCGAGGCTAATTTGACCCTGTACCTGACGCCATGAGGCGCAGAACCCACTGAGGATCTCCAGATGAACATGGTCAAAGCAATTGTGGTGGTCGTTACCTTCGGCATGGCAGGCATCGCCCTGGCAGAGGGCGGCGCGGACCGGACCTTTGCGCGGATGGAAGCGGCTCGCCAAAACTCCATGCAGGCCTATCAGGTTGCGCAGCAGGAGAAAGAGCAGCCGCCGGTCGCCGCACAGTCCAGCAAGCATGTCGGCCACGAGAGCTGCTGATCCGAGCTTACAGAAATGTAATCACTCCGGAATCTGAACTATGGCAGTTTCAGACTACGGCCTCTCATCAGCCTCGCGCAGTAGCGAAAGTCTACGAGACTGGTGAGAGCTCCAACGAACCCAAGGGCTGCGCCATCGAGCAGCCTGGATATCAGCGATCTACCTGACTGGACGCAACGGCATGCAAAGCAAAACCACGAGACGATCATTCGTCAAAGGCCTGGCCGCTACCGGACTTCTGGGTGGGCTCGGCATGTGGCGCGCGCCGGTCTGGGCTGTGACCAGCCCTGGCCAACCGAACGTGCTCAGCGGCAATGAATTCGACCTGTATATCGGTGAACTGCCCGTCAACATTACGGGGGCAGCTCGTACGGCCATGGCCATCAACGGCTCCGTGCCTGGGCCGATCCTGCGATGGCGCGAAGGCGACACCGTGACGCTGCGTGTACGCAACCGGTTGAAACAGGACACCTCCATTCACTGGCACGGCATAATCCTGCCCGCCAATATGGACGGTGTGCCGGGCTTGAGCTTTCACGGCATCGCTCCCGATGGCATGTACGAATACAAGTTCAAGGTCCACCAGAACGGCACTTACTGGTATCACAGCCACTCAGGCCTCCAAGAGCAGTCTGGGGTCTATGGCGCACTGGTGATCGATGCTAAGGATCCCGAGCCGTTTGTATATGACCGCGATTACGTCGTCATGCTCAGCGATTGGACGGATGAGGACCCGGCGCGGGTGCTCTCCAAACTCAAGAAGCAGTCCGACTATTACAACTTCCACAAGCGCACGGTCAGCGACTTCGTTGACGACGTGAGCGAGAAAGGCTGGTCGGCCGCTGTAGCGGATCGGAAGATGTGGGCTGAAATGAAGATGAGCCCCACCGACCTCGCAGATGTGAGCGGGTATACCTACACCTACCTCATGAACGGCCAAGCTCCGAACGGCAACTGGACGGGTATCTTCAAGCCCGGCGAGAAGATCCGCCTGCGATTCATCAACGGCTCGGCCATGACCTATTTCGATGTCCGGATTCCTGGGCTCAAGATGACGGTTGTGGCTGCCGACGGCCAGTACGTCAAACCCGTATCGGTCGATGAGTTCCGGATCGCCGTTGCTGAAACCTACGATGTCATCGTCGAGCCTGAAAACGAACAGGCCTATACGATTTTCGCGCAATCCATGGACCGTACCGGGTATTCCCGAGGCACCCTGGCAGTTCGCGAAGGCTTGCAAGCGCCCGTACCGGCGGTAGATCCACGCCCGATCATCGCCATGAGCGATATGGGCATGGACCACGGCAGCATGGGCGGAATGGATCATGGCAGCATGGCTGGCATGGACCAGGGCAGCATGGCCGGCATGGATCACAGCAAGATGGCTGGAATGGACCACGGCAGCATGGCCGGTATGGACCACAGCAAGATGACTGGGATGGGCAATGAAGGCATGGCCGGCATGAGCGGCGCAATGCAAAGCCATCCGGCTTCCGAGACCAACAACCCACTGGTCGATATGCAGACTATGTCGCCAACGCCAAAGCTGAACGATCCGGGAATTGGCCTACGCAACAACGGGCGTCGAGTGCTGACGTACGCCGATCTGCGGAGCACCTTCATCGATCCCGATGGTCGAGAGCCTGGACGGACAATCGAACTGCACCTTACCGGCCACATGGAGAAGTTCGCGTGGTCGTTCGACGGTATCAAATTCTCCGACGCTGAACCGCTGCGGTTGAAATATGGCGAGCGTCTTCGCATCACCTTGGTCAACGACACCATGATGACTCACCCCATCCACCTCCACGGTATGTGGAGTGATCTGGAGGACGAGAACGGCAACTTCATGGTTCGCAAGCACACCATCGACATGCCACCTGGCTCAAAACGAAGCTATCGCGTCACCGCAGATGCCTTGGGACGTTGGGCCTATCACTGTCACCTACTGTTCCACATGGAAATGGGCATGTTCCGAGAAGTACGTGTGGACGAATGAACTGGAGATTTGAGATGAGCAAACCAATGAAACGAAGCGCCTTTTTCCTTTCTGCTGCGATGGTAGGCATTCTGGCTGTTTATGCCCCGTCGTCGTGGTCCAGCGACAATCATGATCAGCATTCCCAGAAAACCACAGAGGCCGGCAAAGCCAAAGGCTCGCAGGACAAGCAGGGCCAGGGGATGAACCATGAAGGCATGGACCATGGTTCCATGGAAGGTATGGACCACGGCTCGATGAAGGGAATGGACCATGGCTCGATGGAAGGCATGGACCACGACAAAATGATGAAATCGCATGGCAGCGACAAAGCTAAGGCAGGGAAAGATGGCCAATAGCCTCGGGCGGCCTTCGCTGCTGGCTCTGACCGTTTCGATCAGCATGCTGGGCGTAACGCCCAGCTTCGCTGCTGAAGAAATGGATCACTCGGGCATGGATCATTCGAAAATGGGGCACGGCTCCATGCAAATGGATGCTGCTCCATCCGAATCGATGCCGGCGATGGATCACAGCAAGATGGGGATGGGCAAACAGCAGAAAAAGCTTGCCCCTGTTGATCACAGCCAGATGGGGCATGCTCAAAGCAAGAGTAAATCCAGCCCGGTGGACCACAACAAGATGGACCACAGCAAAATGAACCATGGAAACATGCAGGGCATGGATCACGGCTCTATGAAGGGCATGGACCATTCCCAGATGAACCATAGCTCAGCGACTTCTCCGACCACGACGAGCCGCACGCCGATTCCAGTGCTCACTGATGCGGATCGCGAGTCGGCCTTTCCGCCCCTGGGTGGCCACCAAGTGCACGACAGCGGAATCAACAGCTTCTTCCTGTTGGACCAGCTCGAATACCAGGACGCCGATGAGGGCAGCACCCTGGCCTGGGACGCATCAGGCTGGATAGGCGGCGACATTAATCGCCTCTGGGTTCGTTCGGAAGGCGAGCGCACCAATGGGGTAACCGAAGATGCTGAGCTGCAACTCCTGTACGGGCGCTCGGTCAGCCCTTGGTGGGATGTGGTCGCCGGGGTCCGCCAGGATTTCAAACCGGAATCCCCACAGACCTGGGCAGCCTTTGGTATTCAGGGCATGGCTCTGTATGACTTCGAGGCCGAAGCCACGGCGTTTATAGGCGAGAACGGTCAGACTGCTGCGCGTCTTGAGGGCGAATACGACATCCTGCTGACCAATCGCTTGATTTTGCAGCCCACGGCCGAGGTCAATTTCTATGGCAAGAACGATCCTGAGCGCGGCGTTGGCTCGGGCCTTGCCAATACCGAAGTCGGGCTGCGCCTACGGTATGAAATTGTCCGCCAGTTTGCTCCATACATAGGCGTTACCTGGAGCCGCTCCTACGGCAACACCGCTGACTTCATCCGAGACGAGGGTGGAGATGTTGATGAGGCACGCTTCGTTGCCGGTATCCGGATGTGGTTCTGAGAATTCCAACATGAAAAAAACAATTACAACGCTGCTTGGGGCCGGTGCTGTCGGAAGTGCTGCGGTATTGGGCACAGCCTATTTCGGTCTGGTGAATGTCGGCGCTGATGATCCTCACTTCCCGGCAGTCCATTCCTTTCTCGCCATGGCTCGTG
This sequence comes from Pseudomonas sp. FBF18, assembly GCF_024261405.1. Classification (NCBI taxonomy): domain Bacteria; kingdom Pseudomonadati; phylum Pseudomonadota; class Gammaproteobacteria; order Pseudomonadales; family Pseudomonadaceae; genus Pseudomonas; species Pseudomonas sp. FBF18. The sequence goes on from NZ_QKRS01000005.1 coordinate 112,864, forward strand.
ATCGGTCTATTGAGGTTCGAGCGCGAGACATCGAAGTCCCTGATCTGAAGGAAGCCGCGTTGATCAAAGCGGGGGCGGGCAACTACAACGCCATGTGTATAGGCTGTCACCTTGCCCCTGGCGTTGGGAAGACTGAGCTAAGCCAAGCGCTATACCCGTCGCCACCCGACCTCACCAAGGTGGGTGTCGGAGGCGATCCAGCCGCCGCATTCTGGACAATCAAGCACGGTATCAAAGCCACGGGCATGCCCGCCTGGGGCAAGAGCATGGGCGATGAGTACATCTGGGGAATCGTCGCGTTCCTGGATCAACTGCCCCAGATGAATGCCGAGCAGTACAAGGCCTTGGTGGCCACGAGCGGCGGCCACCAGCACGGCGGCGGTGAAAGCGATATGCACAACCATGAGGGCCAGCACGGCGGGAGCGGTCGTGCCGAGCATGGTGATCACGATGAAGCGGCAGACGACGATCATGCCCAGGCAGCTCACGACCATGGAGCTGCACCCGCAGGCTCCGCTCAAGCGGCAGATCATCACGGTGACCACAATGCGGCCGAGGCCCATTCGGATGCCCACCCGACATCGTCGCCAAAGACGCATGTTCACAAAGACGGTAAGGAGCACACTCATGCCAACTAACCGGATATTCGTTCGGCTAGCCGCTATCGCTGGGCTTCTGGTGACCTCGGCGGCCTATGCTGCCGAGCCATTGTCCATCGACGTTCACCGAGACGCGAACTGCGGTTGCTGCAAGAAGTGGATCGCGCACCTGGAAGCCAATGGTTTCAAAGTGACCGACCATGTTGAGACGGACATGAGCGCAGTGAAACAGAAGCTGGGCGTAGCGCCACGGTTAGCGTCCTGCCACACAGCTGTGATCGACGGAAAGTTTGTTGAAGGTCACGTGCCAGCTGAGCAGATTCGAGAACTCAGGGGGCGGAACGATCTAGTCGGGATCGCCGTACCAGGAATGCCAGCTGGGTCCCCAGGCATGGAGGTTGATGGCGTAAGCCATGCCTACCAAGTCATTGGTTTAATCAAAAGCGGCGAGGACCAAGTAGTCGCCAACTATCCAGCCAAATAACGCACCTACCAGGAGGACGGCGGTAGGCTGACTGCCGTCCCTTATTCCCCCGCTAGAAAGCTTCATCAGCTCAACAGGACGACAGAGAGGGGCTACAAAGGGTAGCTAGTCAGATTCACGGCGCTCGCGGACTGGCTTGAGTACGATATCGCCGTTGATGAGCTCGATGGAGAGTCTGTCGCCCGTCGTGACCCCGAGCTCGCGCAAAATGTCATCGGGTAATTCCACAATCACATCGCCGGAGCCGTCGCCGGGATCTAGGCACTTTACCGTGGTGCGCGCTGATTGAGTCATTGGACTCTCCTGCCTGAGCTACCAGTCCTCATCGTACTCCACCAGTCATGAAAGCCGGTAACCAGGCGATCTATTGCCGGAATTGACGCTTCAACCCGGCGTTTTATCAGAGTAAGTCCTGTCCACTCGCTCAGTGCTCAGTTCTGGCCCCGGCAACCGACTCCAGCGGTCCGGTATTCAAGGATTTTCACGTCTCCGTTGGAATCCTCGTAATTCATCTGTGCCGGCATCACGTCACAGCTCGCCTTGGTCGACGTCATGCTGATCACCTTCGCCACGTCGAGCCGCATCCCGTAGCGATAGTGGATCACCTCCGGTGGGTTCTTTCCCTTGGCAGCGGCATAAGCTCGCATAGCTTGCTCATTGGCCTGAATCATCTTTCCATGCAGACGGTCGGATCCTCCTTCGGCGAGTACGGCTGACGAAGCCACTAGGGCCAGGATAGCGGTGATACTTTTGATGACTTTCATTTCAATCACTCCAATAAACGTGACTGAAGATTAGGGGTTGATCGCTGTCAATTGAGTGATACGGGAATTACAAGGTTGTAAGTCCCGCATGTAAAAAGAGGTAGCGTTGCCTCCTCGCCGCATACCAACCTCGCCCTCAGGCAAGCTACTGGTAGACACCCAAGCGTATACGCTCAAGATAGTCCGCTACGACGCTGAACCCGAGCGACGTGTCGAGCATCTCGAAGGGTACAAACCCCAACAAACGGCCGCACGGCCGACAAAGCCACTGCTCCGCGAGCATCTGAGAGCCAAATACCTTCGATGCAAGCTCCAGTCCTTTCGCATACTGGAACGCCACCGCGCTCTGCTGGGCATCCAGACGATGGGCCTGAGCGGGATGGCTCAGACGGTGAATGCTTCTGGTCGATCTTCCTGTGATTCGCCCGACGAGGTTACGAGCCTTGAACAGGCTCGATGACTCGACCATGCACTTCACGTCGCTGAAAAAGAATCCTGTTTGGACTAGACTCAGGAGCTCCAGCTGGCTCAACCCGTCGGGGTGGGTATGAACCAGGTGGAACGTTGGTGGAAAGGCCTGCGATTCAACAGGTGGGCGAGTGCTTGTAGGATTCACTGCATCGACCTCCTCTTGTGCGTTGGCTGCCAGACTAGCCATTTTGATTCCCAAGCACGTCCGGCGCCCTTCCACCGTCACAATAGCCCAATACGGTCACCAATGTGGATGCGATACCGGTGACTTCTAACTAAAATGGCATACCGCCCGTCTAGCAACGTGTACAAGCACTTCAATTAATGAGAATTTTCGCACCATTACCTGGAGAATATGTCGCATCAGCGCTTAAGCGAGGCAATGAGCTTCTAGGTATTAAATCTCTAAAAACTGAAGATTTCTATATAAAACCGATACCTCGTGTTGGCTTCGGGATTAGTAAAACCTTAAGCACCGTGCAAGCAGAGTGGCGGCCGCATCAAGAATTTTATTACCCAAAACTGCTAGACGACCACAAAATTTCCGAACTAGTCCTAAACGACCACACTTTGTATCCTATGATAGCTGCGCTTGGTCGTCATCGAGCGACCGCAATCGTCACACCAAAGACTTGGCAGAAAGTTTGTCCAGATTGCGTTCTCGAAGACTTGAATAACTGCGGAAGCCCCTATATTCATTGCAGGCACGTGTTGGGTTCCGTACAGGTTTGCAGTACTCATGCTTGCACTCTAATCGAAACATGTCCGGCCTGCTCAATGCCACTGAAAAAGCACGAGATTGGTCACCTAGCCAAGTGCAGCAAGCAGGGCAAATGGTCAAGACGTCAAAAGCGAGAATTCGGATCAACCCGTCATATGTACGCCAAATTTGTCGCAGATCTTCTGGGCTACCGCGGCCCGATGATACATGATGGAACGGCAGACTTTATCGCATATGCAAGCCTCATGATTAATCGCACTAGAGAATTCGAACGCACCGAGCTGGATATTTCCAAACTGATTTACAAAGAAATGGGGATTACGTCGAGACTTACCACGAGCAGTATCTCCACCAGTGACAAATTTCCTATGTATGTATTTTTAGGATGTCACACCGCTGAGAATTATTTAAATTTGCTAGCGAACCAAGATGAGCAAGACCTCCTGCGAGAGAAGAAAAAATCCATATTCAATAAACTCTTGCACGAAGCCAATAGAACTAGTCCATATCGTCACGTATCTGCATGAGGATTTCATCTTCGGATACGCGAGATATCCGTATTCCGGCATAACGGTAGAGAACACTCATGGCACAGTGTTCAGTCAGAGAGTATTCTCGGATTGCCCACCGGATTTTACGCAGCTGGTGGTCATGAGTAGACTCAAGCAAATCCGCCATCAACCTTATGCTCCTCGGAAAATGTTCCGGCATTTTAAGGAAAGCGTGGGCGTTTACCACAAGCCTGCATAGAGCAGCGCGGGTGACCTGCTGAGGCTTTCCGTGTACAGAAAGTAAGATCGCCCTAGCTTTAGCGAGCTCTGACGCAAGGGTGAAGTCCCTGGATTGCCAGTCGATTCGAATCTTTCGATCTCTGAGGTAGGGGTTTGCAGCAACATAGTTGACCAACCATTCCCTGTCGTGGCGGTACAACCACTGATAGCCCGGCTTGTCATGACATTTGGGGTTAGCACTGTTTGCAAAGGCTAACCGGCGGGCTTGGAGGTCATTGTCATCAGTAAGGTTATTCGGCCTATCACGACAGACCATAACACCAGCGGATATATCGGCCTCTGGACAGTAGGTCTTGAGGTGTTCCAGCTCCAGATCGAGGAGCCAGCAGAGGAAATAGAACTTGAAGGGCTGCACGATTCGCTCTCGTCGCCGTATGATCTGCAAAACCCAGTCACAGGACCGAACCATTTCTTCAAACTCGGCAGCGCTAGGACTGCACCGAAGTCGCCTGGTTAAGAACTCTCTCAGCATTCCCTCTCTAATTCGACCAGACCTAATAAAACTCATCTCGTCCAAACGGGTCCTGAAAAAATTTCCAGCCTGGATCGCTTTGATCTCATCGGGGTGGTCGAGCCCCCATAGCTGCATACGGGCAATCGCAATGGCCGCGCTGTGTTCTCCACAGTCCATAACCGGCGTTCCACCTGATTCGCCCGGTAGCAACATGCAACGCCAATCTGCCCCTTTGGGAAATCTCATCGCCTGTAGCACTTCGCTGTGGCGCGGACAGACGCAAATGCCCGAAGCTTGATGAATACGATGCCAGTAGGCTAAGCCGCACTCCAGCATGTCCTGTCCGACGCAGCTCTCGCAATATCTAAACGAGGCGTGTTGGAGGAAACGCGACGCTGTTATGCCCAAGGCCATCTTGAGTCCTGTACCCCGATTACCTCCCATTAGAACAACGGCATCGCGGCCCTTCTGTTCATTCAAAAACGGCAAATAAAGCGGTAAAAGTGTGAAGCGATTGATCAACTCTCCTACGGGAATGGCGCCTCCCAGACGCTCAGACAGAGCCCCTAAGCAGCATGGCAAAATGGAACCACAGGTACGCGAGTAGCTACCGAAGAGCTCGTGGCTTGACACGCGGTATCCTGGATTGGCCGCTAGCTTGTGATAGCGCACGGCCAGGCTGTAGAGCGACTCATCCGGGAACGGCTGGGGGAAGAACAGAAGGTTAGCCACTGCCTTGAGCTCCCGATCCTCATGTCACCAGGAGGAATCCCTATCCACCCAGCCGCGCTGTTCGAGCTGAGCCTGAAGGTCTTCGTCCTTCGAAAAATGCACGTTAGCTAATGCTCCGTCAGCAACCGGGACCACGGTACGACCCGTAGCCTTCGATGCCGATTTATCCTTGGCTTGAGGTGGAGGAGTGATCGCGGCCTGGGTAAGTAGCGAAAGATGAGCTCTGTCGGCCCGGCGAGCCAAGTCGTAGTTCATCATCTGGGCGATCTGGTCTTTTGTAGGCATCATGTCCTCGAAGTCAGCAATCTGAAGAGGATCACCGCTTCGTAGAGCCTCGATGGGCTTGTGTAGAAGCCTCATTTGATTGTCATACACCTGCTGAAGCACCGCTGGCGTAATAGCGTCGAGGCCCTCCCAAATTACATGACGCTGCGCAAGCATAAGCAGTTTCGCTAGGAAATCAGTATTGCCTTGGGCGAGATCATAGATCTTGGACAAGAGCTCCTTCGTCAGGGGGGCGCATGATGCCGTCCAGTCATAGGCCCAGAGTTGGGACACCAAGTGCTCCCAAAACGGATCGTCTTCGCTGAATCGGTCAAAAGCGATGGGTCCCATCCCCGCCGCTCTTCGGGCGTTGCGCAGCACACCAGAAAACAGCGGGAGCATTGCGTTGGTCCCTACATACACCAGCGGAACGCCTGCATCGTTGGATAAAGTTACGAAGAAATTCAGCAACTTTTCCCGATCCTGTCCCCCCCGCGAGGAGCAAAGATGCTGCATTTCATCAATGATCAAAGCACCAATGAAAAAGGTTTTGCACAGCTGACTGATGTGCTGGAGCATTACGCTGATGCTGTTGCCAGAACCGCCCCTGCGCGAGTATTTGTCGACTCCTAACGCAGCATCCAACGCTGAGAAGAATGCTGCACAGAAACCGCGCAACGAGCCGTCATGAGGGCACTCAATCTTTAGCCACACGACCTGGGTTTCGATGAGAATGGCGTCTTTATATCTGCTGTGGCTGATCACCTGCGGATAAAGCCTTGCGATGGAATTGAGCGCTGTGGTCTTACCCATACCACTCAAGCCGATGAGCGTCATCGTCTCAGCGGTGGACATGAATCCGTGGCCCTTGGCCTCCGCTGAGGAAGGCAGCCGATGCCTAACAGATGAGGCCAACAGCGGATTGCGTCCCATATATCCGTAGCGAATCAGCTGGCTGAAAAGGTCTTCAAGGCGCAGGTGAATTTCGAATGGAACAACAACATCTTTCAGCCGGTTGATCCCATGACCGCGAAGCTTCGGTGGCAACGCTCGTTCGGCCTCGTCGGGCTTCGGCGGAAGGTTCCCAACGCGCCTGACCACATCTACATCCGACAGAATTCTAGGCAAGCATTCGATCAGCGGGTTGCCATCGTACTGAGGCATGCCTGTAGGAATGTATTCTGCGGGGGAGAACGTCAAATCGTTCATGTCTCAGCCTCGCTTCCCTCGCTGACGACTAGTTTCAGAAACGCCGCGCTTCTCGCGGAACTGGGCCTGCCGGTGACTAGCTTAGAATTTTCTGCCACAGGAGGTATGTTATCCACAACGCGTAGCTGATTCAGATCAGCGGTATGGGAATCGCGCTCGGTCTGAGCTTCGGTAGCACGCTTGGCACGTTTGTCCCGCTTGAAATCTGCATTCGATTTCGGGTCACCCTGAGCGACACGTTTGGATTTGGCCCGGTCAAAGATTTCCTCTTGCCGCCCCCTTACCAGCGCCGCAGTATTATCACTGTCATAACGGGCATCCGGCGAAACTTGGTTCAGGACATGGATCATATCAAGAACCTCCTCCATACGGAGTCCACCATATTTCTGCCGTTGCTGCGGTACAATAGTTAAAGCCTCAAAACCTGCTTCTGACTTGATCCAACAATTTTCAATAGAGTTAGGATCATAGAATACTCGAACATATTTCGTCCGCAGGTTGTGCGAGCGCTCCAACCACTCCTCGCGTATCGCTGTTTGACATGTATACTGTACGCCTTGGAAAACAATACCGCCTCGACTTATACGACACTGCTGAGAGGGCAATAGAGCGATTTTCAACTCAGCCGGCGATACTACTTTTGAATTTATAGGGCTATTATCCTTCGACCAATTCCAAATCGCTATAGGCGTTGCTTCCACTCCGCCGGCAATCATCTCGCGATTTAAAAGGTGTGGTATCCGCAGGCTCTTATTGTGAGCCAAGACTCCTACAATAACCATTTCGGTGAACTCGTCGATATCCAAAATGGCATCGAGTTGGTAGTCCCTATCGCCGCGCTCCATTTTACGAGCATCCACTCCGCCTGGAACGAACTTCAAGTCGAGGTGTTCATTAATCAGACGGAAACGGCTTTCGATGATCCCTTTCCAATCAGGCCTGAAAGGAGGCAAAATTTGCACCCCAAGCCCCAAGCTTTGGGAGAGCGTTGCCCCCGCCTCGCTTAGAAGTTCAGCCCGGTCAGCCACAATTTCGACTGGCAAATGCGAGCATGGCCAGTCAGCTTCCTCAATGTCTACGTTGTATCGTTTGCAAAACTCAACCTTTGAGGTGCAAGCGTTGTATATCGCGTGTCTAGCCCCATTCCAGCTGGGCCCCTCAAGGCCCACGTGAATTCCTACAATCATTCTGGTGTAGGTATCGACGACTACATAAAGTATCGGACGCCCAATGAGCCACAGCCTATTAACGCGATGCACTAAATAGACATCAGCGATGGTGGAATCTATCTCATATCGCTGCGTTGCGCCTATCAGGCCTTGGGATGCTGAGCCAACGATAGCCCGATGGTCTTTGTTGTACCTGATAGAACCGCCACGCACCTTGAGCTTATACAGGTCATCGAAAAATAATTTACCGTGATATCTAAGCTGTGCAGTAGTCGGGTAACTGCCGCGTACAATATTTCCTTTCGATCCGTCAGGGAGAGTCGCTCTATAAAATTTGTTTAACATCCACTTATGTGCATCTTTCAGGGTGCCACACTTGCCGCTAGCGACTCGCCCGTAAGCCAAACGGATATGAGAGAGATGGCGCTGTTCGAGCGGGATGGCACCACCATCATTGACAACGACACCAAGATACTTACGCGGCCGACCGGGGATAATACCTGAGGACCGATCCTTTTTCTTCCCACGTCCGCCGCAAGCGCTTGTGTTCCAAAGAAACGCGTTAGGTATCTGACCCATACTCCAATAGCGGTATAGAAGCCGGTATATCTGCTTACGCTCTACCCCTGTCTCTATGGCATGCGTCGCAACAAGCTTCCCAAAATCAGGACCAAGAATATCCAAGGCAGAGCGATCTTCTACTAAACTTCTTATAAGACTCCAATTTCGATTTCGGCTCGCCTTTTCATTTTCACTAATTTCATCGTCGCTTCTGAGCAGATGTAAAGGAACCATTTCTGGACTTAAGACCGCGCGCCCTGAATCAATTTCGTCAATTAAAACTGACTTATCAATCTGCCAAGGCTTGCCTGGATTCATATTCAGCTCAATCACGATAACAGTATCATTATTTATGCCTAAGACCCTAACTGCCTTTTTTAGTAAGCTCGGTTCTTCGCCGGGAGAAACAATGCTGTTAATTTGAAAATCAAGCATGATGAGAAACCTCGGTTGGCGGAGACAAAGCCGCTGACCGATGGCTCGGCCATACGTGCAACGGCTGCGACAAGCTTATTATTTTCGAGGTAAGATCAGACTCTAAACGGCCGATCCATAGCAGGTGATGGAAGAGCCGCTTCACGCTCATATAGTCAATATAGATATCACGTGACGCCTTTTCCAAAAGAGCTTTTAAGGGTATTTGATCCGTCTTTGACCCCGCGATGTATTCAAGTAAGTTCCCTATATTTTTCTCAGTCGGCAACGAGGGATGGATATTGGCATAAGTCCTGAGAACTCTGAGGTTCGCTAATCTAATCTTCGAGAGGTTTTCGTGCAGGACCAGCTTCCAGTCCACGCCCCTCATTGACCAGTATTTTTCCTCAATAGCGAGCTTTTCAGCTATTCGATTCCGCACATGAAGATCAGCCTGCTCAAATTCCTTTCTATATTTTACTGAGCGAGCAGCTAACCTCGTTTCACCAGAGGGATCCAAGAAGGTGATGAGAAAGTCCGTCGTCATAACGACAGGTATCTGCGTACCAGGATATACAGGGTGACGACAATTTATGCTTGAGGCAATTGCTTGAGTCTCAGCCTGTGTAAGCAGGGGGTACTGCTCTCGGATATCAATGATCGAGGCGTCGTGCTCAAGTACAGTGAGGTAATCTCGCTCCGCATTGGACAGCAGGTGATGAGTGCGGAAAATCTTAACTCCCGCAATCATATGGGAGACACCCTTTGATTTGATTTCCCACACCTTGATCCATGGTTTATAGGAATCTCTCACTCCACTTCCACGGCCTGATTTAATTTTTTTATCTATTTTTGATTGGGTCATCAGCTGGCGGTGGGCAGCCTTGACCGGAGCTACGGGCGCAGATGCCATGTTCAAGTCGCTCATGATTGGGCGACCCACTCGAACGGAACGAGGCTGGTGTGTCGTGTAAAGAGGACACGCCAGCGAGCGGGCTCAGCCAGGACAACAGTCACAGCGGTGCGTAGAGGATTGTCACCCAAATCTCCAAGGCCTGGCTCCGGCCTGATGTGCGGTCGGGGCCAGCCTTGTGACAACCTTTATTACGTTGTGACAACCTTTATTGTTTTGTGACAACCTTTATTAATCAAAAACAGGAGTGCTGGAGGCTCATAATATAGTTTGACACAAAGCCCCCCGGATTCCGTGGCCTCCAGCGATGCGGCCTACCGCAGCAAACGAATTATAGTTTGACACAAGCAGATGCTTCATCGAAAAAGGCACTCTGCGGCGAATAATATAGTTTGACACAACCAGGGACGAGCTCACTTTAGGCGGACTCATCAACCCTGTAGGCCTTCAGCTCAAGCCAGCTATGCATGCTCAAGCGCTCTCGATGGACCTCCGTACCTAGGGATCTGCCGTAACATCAACGACTCGAAGCTCTAGCCGAGCCCTGTTCAAGGGATTGAGCGATAGCTAACGCTCTTAGAGCTGACGTCCAGAGGCCTACAAGGTGCAGTGAAGTCCAGCATTGAACGATAAGAGGATGTCTGAACGCTCATCATCCCGAGAACTGTGTGGAACAGATTGTCATGGCTCAACGGTGAGCTTGCCTGGGCTCTTAGACAACCGACATCGAGTCCTTCGTTCTTCGCCATCGGGTCAGACATCCAGAGCACCAATGGAACCTTGGTTTGCTCACTAGGAGCCATCGCATAGGGCAACCCATGTAGGTAGAGACCGCCCTCACCCAGCGACTCCCCGTGGTCAGAGACGTACATGAGTGCAGTGTCGAATCTAGTGTTCGCAGCGAGAATATCGATCAGCGCAGATGTCACGTAGTCGGTGTACAAAATCGAGTTATCGTAGGCGTTGACCACCTCTTGCTGCTTACATTTGTCGAGTTCATTCGTCTCGCAGACAGGCTCGAATTTCCTGAATTGCGAGGGGTAGCGCTTGTAGTAGGCAGGGCCATGGCTTCCTTTGTAGTGGAGCACTAGAACAGCATCACCCTCCAAGCTCTTGATGAAGTCCTCCATCTCAGCGAGTAGTACCCCGTCCTTGCACTCGTCACTGGTGCATAGCTGGGAGTCTGTACTGAGGGCAACCTTGCGGTTGGGGACGCGGTCACAGACCCCTTTGCATCCCGAATTGTTATCAGTCCACATGACGTTGATGCCAGCCCGCTGAAGCACGTCAAGCAACCCTTCACGACTCTTGGCTAAGCCATCTTTGTATCCATCCTTTCCGACATCGAGAAACATACACGGCAGCGAAACTGCAGTAGCTGTGCCGCAAGAACTGACGTTCGAGAAACTGATTACATTGCGCTTTTGAAGCTCTGGATTGGTCTCACGTGAGTAGCCGTTGAGAGAGAAGTTGGCAGCGCGCGCGGTCTCTCCCAGAGCCAGTACTAATAGCTTGGGCTTTCGAACTGCACCTTGACGATTTACCACTGCATCGGAACCTATGACCGTCAGTGTTTTAGGCGTGGCCAGTTGGCGTTTCAGGTACCCATGACCGGCTGCAAACAGATTGGTAGGTACCAGAATAAGTCGAATCTCTCGGTTATTTCTCAGCAAGGAGGCATACGACTGATACTGACTCAGCAGGATGCCGGAAAGGGCGACCAGCGCTAGTGAAAGGACAACAAGTCTACTGGCCAGGGCCTTCGCCCAAGGCTTTCGCCGGATGGGAACCTGGCTAATTATGTAAACGGGCAAGCCTCCTACAATGGCAACCCAAAGGAAAAGCTTCCAATTCAATAACTCGAACACTTCACCGATGTCGGTCTCCACAACGTTGGTGAACATTGTGTAGTCAATAACGATACCGTAAGTACTCATAAAGTAGCTTGCAAAAGCCGCACTAATCAGGACTAGGCACAGCAGTGGTTTGGCGAGCCGCCACCACGACAACAAGCTGAGCACTGTAAAAACCCAAGCGAACACAAGCACCGGCAGGCTGCCGGCAAGCAACCAGTTAATATCATTTTTCTTGAACACCAGCTTCCAAATCAGCGCCCAAAGCTCAGAGTTTGCGAAAGTCAGTAACCAAGCAGTTACGAAACCGACTAACAGATTAGTACTGACTCCCTCCTTCCGAGCATTACGAATAAAAAGTGCCAATTTTCCAGGCAGGGTTTTAACGTCGAATTCTGGAGGTGTCATTATCAAGCTCTGAGATGCTGCTCACCCATAGCGCTTGCTATGGAATTTACGGAGGTAACACGCAAGCCATCGACCAACACTGGACGGGCATGCGGTGTCGGGGCACCGGAGACCATGAGCTTCGGGACTTGAGAGCGCTTAGGATTCGTAAGGCAGAAGGATTAGAGGAGGAATGGATTTTTCTAGAGTCATTATTTCTTTCATCTGATAACTACACGATGACCTCCTGATTACAATGTTGACAGAATCAGCGCAACGACTTCCCGTTTGCTATCGCTAACGTTATGCTAAAAAGTAGCCAATACTAAGCCGTCAAATACTTCATACTGCATGCGCAAATTAATCATATGTCAACAGCAAGTCTAGCTAGATCTATCGCGCGTTACATTTGAACTTAGATCACTAATTAGAAGTCCATGTTCTTGAGCGGATGATCATTTATCCGACACCGCTCGTAGATCACCCATTAATGAGGGCGAACGTCATGAAGTTTTTCAAAGATCTCTTGGGTAGCAATCACGGTCGAGGGAGCCACAGCGGCGGCAAACACCACGACAGGGGGCATGGAAGCGCTCGACACGAGCGGCGTGATGATCCTCAAAACTGCGAAAGTCGCAATCATTCAATCGACGGCACACCCCCGGCAGCCCAATCCTCAATCAAAGCTCCACAGAACTGTAGGCAGTGCAGGACCACAAACGAACCGTCAGCGCGTTTTTGTCTAAACTGCGGAGTACCACTAACAAATGGTTGCTCCGCCTGCGGCTCTCCAATGAGTGCCGGAGCAAGATTCTGCAGCCAGTGTGGTCAAGCAGCTCTCTAAGGCAAGCTAGCCAGAAAAGACAACGCGACTAGAGCTCTACACAAGGAGAAATACGTGGGGTCAAATCATGATCATGGTAGTGCTGCGGTGCGTGAAGGGCATCAGAAAAAGCTGGTCATGGCGCTAGCCTTGACTGGCAGCTTCATGATCGCAGAGGTAATTGGCGCGTGGATAACCGGCAGCCTAGCGCTTTTGTCGGACGCTTCTCACATGTTTACGGACACCGCCGCTTTGGCGATCTCATTGATTGCACTTCAGATTGCCAAGCGTCCCGCGGACCAGAAAAGAACCTTTGGCTATGCGCGCCTGGAGATTCTCGCGTCCACATTTAACGCCGTGCTGCTTTTCTTGGTGGCAATGTACATCTTGTATGAGGCCTACCAGCGTTTCTTCATGCCCGCGGAGATCGCCACCGGGGCGATGATGTGGATCGCGATCGCTGGATTGATCGTGAATCTCATTTCGATGCGACTACTCGCATCTGCCAGCAATGAGAGCCTCAACGTCAAGGGGGCCTACCTCGAAGTCTGGAGCGATATGCTCGGCTCGGTGGGCGTGATCATCGCAGCTCTCATTATCCGGTTCACGGGGTGGGGCTGGGTAGACACGATTGTCGCCGTTGCAATTGGCTTATGGGTATTGCCGCGCACATGGCAATTGCTTCGCGAGAGCTTGGGCATTCTTATGGAAGGGGTTCCCAGAGGCCTGGAAGTTGAGGCAATCGAGTCCACTATCCTCAGTGTCGAGGGGGTGACTGGCGTCCATGATCTGCACGTTTGGGCGGTGAGTAGTGGCAGTAACGTACTGACATCGCACGTTGTAGTGCGGGACTCAGCAGATGCAGACACTGTACTGGCGGCTGTCGTCGACGCTGTCAGCAGTGCATTTGAAATACACCACTGCACCATTCAGATCGAGCGCGAATCGTTCCACGAAAGTACTCCATCGCCGACCCACTGACATCAGTCGGTAACTTCTGACCGCCATTGACACCTTCCAAGTCGAAAGTGTCAATGAGCGGGAGTAATTTGCGAACACCTGTGAGCCAATGCTTGGGAGCACCCAGTTGTGGTTGCTCACCGACTATTTATGCACTCACCATTCACCAAGTAGCGAACCATGTGTAGTTCACCTTTAGAATCCTCATAGCTCATCATGCTATTGACGCTGCCACATTGACGAACGTTAGGCGATACGTACACTAGCTTACTAACGTCCAACTTTATACCGTAAGCGTAGTCTTCAACTTCAGGCATAGGCTTCTTCGTGCTCTGTGCGTAGCGCGCGGTAGCGTCTTTGGCAGACCGCTCAAGTTCCTCATTGGCCTGCATACTACTGTGGGCATTTGTCGACAGCGCGGAAAAAAGCATGAACACGGCGATAGCAGATCTAGTTGTTTTCATGATAAGTCCATTAATAAAAAAAGCGCCCTAAACAGGGCGCTAAAATTCACCTTACCAAAGGAGCAGATGGTTCTAAGGCGAATGCATCGGCGTGAGCAGATTTTCGGAGCATAACGCCCCAAAGCAGCGCTGCCTGCGTGCTGCGGTCAAAATAACAAAGGCGGCTGACGACAAGATGATGGTGCAATTACAATTTGGACATGTAACAGATTGTAATTGCAGAGTAGATTCCCTGCCTACTTGGGATGAAAAGACAAGCACGTCTAATGCAGAGAGGCCCTGATCGCTGAGTCAAATTAGCGACGCCTGCCAAGGTGTCATTGGGTGCCGCGCGCAGGCCCCAACTGTTCTGGCAGAAATGCTGTCCGTGAACGGCCGAATCCTCCTCAACCACCAGCGCAGAAAGCCGCTGGAAGCCGCAGGATCCGCTATGCTGAGGAAGGTAAGTCAGCGTGACTGTCAGCAGTCTTGCTACTACATTACAAATTTGTAGGATTTCGCCGCAGCTACCTTCTTCGCGTTAAGATTCGAGTGCAATCAGGTGACCAAGGCGTACGCACAGAAGTAGCGAATACCACACTATATGCCCTCGGCTAAACTTTCAAAAAATGAAAGCTTTTTGTGGATTAGGCCAACTCCTTCCCATACTTTGAGATAGGTTATGCGCATTTTAATAGTGGAAGACGAAATTAAAACTGCTGAATATCTTCAGCAGGGCCTATCCGAAAGCGGATACATCGTAGACATCGTGCATAATGGCGTTGACGCCTTGCACCAGTTCTATACCAACGACTACTCGCTCGTTCTACTGGATGTTAACCTCCCAGGTATTGATGGCTGGGACTTGTTGGAGACCATCCGGAAAACCAGTAGAGTGCGCATCATCATGCTGACTGCCCGCGGGCGCATAAATGACAAGCTCAAAGGCTTGGACGGCGGGGCTGATGACTATCTCGTGAAGCCGTTCGAGTTTCCAGAGTTGTTAGCCCGTATTCGCTCATTGCAGAGGCGCGGTGATGAGTTGGTCGAGAAGACCCTACTTAAAATTGCCGACCTGGAGCTTGACTCCGTACGGCATAGAGTCTTTCGCGGCAGCACACGCATCGACCTCACCACCAAGGAGTTTGCCCTCCTGCATCTGCTCATGAGCAGAGCGGGCGAAGCGCTGACCCGTTCACAGATCATCTCGTTGGTATGGGACATGAATTTTGACTGCGACACCAATGTCATCGATGTCGCTATTCGGCGCTTACGCTCGAAGATTGATGATCCATTTGAAACCAAGCTAATTCATACGCTTCGAGGCGTTGGGTACGTTTTTGAGGAGCGCGCATGAGGCCTTTCAGCCTGGCTGCGAAGCTAGGATTAAAAGTTGGATTGATGAGCGCAGGGTTGCTGCTTCTGTTCGCCACCTTCGGGTACCTGATGGTGGGTCAAGCTCTTGAAAGAAACGCCAGAACTGACCTCGAAGTGAAAATGGAAGGAATGGCTCACAACCTTTCTACCATCTCGGATATCTCCGGGGTCAATGCAGACGCGCACCAGCTCGTTGATCTGGTCATGGGCCACAATAATCTGTATGTGAGCATCTTCGATTCAACAACGAGCAGACAGCCGCTGCTCTCGATCGGCTCGAAGCAGGTGAATCTAGAGGTACGCAAATTCAACGCTGGAGCGACGGCGCAAGAACATGAGTGGCGCGACACCCAGGGCCGCCCACTACTCAGCACGTCCCGCGTAATGCGCTTGGATGATGGCACCGAAGTAAGCGTCTACATGACTATGGACCAGTCATCCAATGAGGCTCTGCTCGACGCACTGCTTACCTGGGCTCTGATGATGTCCCCCGTTATTCTCTTGCTCATCCTAGCTATTGGCTGGTGGACTGTGCGACGTGGCCTGCTGCCCTTAACAAAGTTCCTGAAGGTTGCCTCCAAAATTTCGACCGAGAGCCTCGAGCATCGCCTGCCGGCAGATGGAATGCCGGCAGAGCTCAAAGAGCTCGCAGACGGAATCAATATCATGCTGGCTCGACTGGACGATGGGGTTCAGCAGCTTTCGCAGTTCTCTGATGACCTTGCCCATGAGCTCAGAGCACCATTGTCCAATCTGATGGGGAAAGCCCAGGTTGCCCTGACCCGAGAGCGGTCGCTGTCCGAGTACCGCGAGGTTCTCGAGTCCTGCACAGAAGAACTGGATCGGATGAGCCGTATGGTTTCCGACATGTTGTTCCTAGCGCAGGTCAGTCATCCTGCATCCATGGTTGAGTTCGAAACCGTATCCTTGGTCGATGAGATTCAGCGTGTTTGCGATCTCTTCAGTATTTCGGCTGAAGACGGCGAGATCCAACTCCAGATTTCGGGCAGCGACGACGCCGTGCGCGGTAATCGTCTGATGATTCAGCGTGCCGTCTCGAATCTGCTATCAAATGCTATCCGATACTGCCCCCGAGGTCGCACGGTCTACGTGAAGGTACACCGCAGTGCAAACGGTACTACTTTAAGCGTGGGCAACCCGGGGCGCGGGATTGCTAAAGAACACCATGCCCATTTGTTTGAACGGTTCTACCGCGTGGACAAGAGCCGAGCACGGAGTGAAGGTGGTACAGGGCTTGGCTTGGCCATCGTTCAATCGATTATGAGCCTGCACCAAGGTTCGGCGGGTGTGGAAGTGACTGATGAAAACTTCACCTGGTTTCACCTTAACTTTCCTCAACCCCAGCTCAACCACTCTACGATGAGCGCCGCCTCGATCGCGTGATCAAAAAGGCCCGTCAATAGACGGGCCTTTTGCTTTATTCCAGAGCATCAGTCCCTAAGGACCACAGGATCCATCGGGGCCCTTAAAATCACTGACTTTATGATCTGTTGCTCTTCTGGGTTGGCGTTTTTCCAAAGCTGTGAGAAATATTGAGCGTTGACCTTTTCTTGAGCGCTCACACGGCCGGCTGCATCAATCAGACGCATGGTCGAGTACGAACAGATCAATGCCAGGATGAAAAATGCTGTCGCCACCACCATTACGTAACGCTTGGCCAGTGCCGGTGCACGCTTGAGTTCTGCGAGCGAAGCATTCGCGGCACTGGTAGCGATCGAAAGCTCTGAAATGAGAGGCTGGATGGCACTGTCGACTCCACGGTAAGCGGCAGAGTACGCTTTTGTCGCGGCGCGTAAGGCGACCTCTTCACCATCGGACCAAGCCTTCTCAGCCTTCCGAACCTCCCCGTGAATCTGCCGACCTATAGCCTCTACCTGCTCCACCATCTCGTTCGACCTCTCCAAGACAGCGCTAGAAAGCCGTGTCTGAGATGTCAGCTCATCGACCTGGGCAGAAAGATTTTCAGCGCAGCGGCGAAAATCATTCATGGCAACTGCCCAAGGCTCAATTTCATTCATAGCTATCTCCTGGTGCGGACTGCAATGCCGCACGAAACTACGGTGGTAGATATCAAAATTGTAATTTACTGGATAACTGAAATTTTCTTTCAGCAATTCCGGCGATAGGTCTGATCCTTCCAGATCCAGACTTAGAACGCATCCTGCCGCACGCTAAAATTACGGAATTGTAATTAATACCTCACCTTGTCGTTAGCTTCGCTTCCCTAAACTACAAAACAACAAAGACCCCTAGTCAGGGAGGTCTAGTAAATACCGAGGTTCAACATGAAATTTGTAAAATCTATCGCTCTTGGAAGCTTGCTGTTCGGTCTGATGACTACCGCCCATGCTGAAGACGGATTTGATCGAGCGAAAAAATTCAACGAAAATTTCCGGGCTGAGCAGGCACGCATATGGAGCGATGATTCATCGGATCAGAAAAAGCAGCAGGTCGCTCAAGAGAAACAAAAAGAGCGCAAAGATGCCAAGGAAAAGTCCGATAACTGATCGACGATAAACTAGGAACTCTGATGAGGGTAGCAGTCAACAAAAAAGCCAGGTTAATACCTGGCTTTTTTTCATCCTAAATTTAGCCCTCGTTCTTCTGATAAGTTTTCGTGCTGCTTTCTATGGCGAGGCTTTGGGCATTTTTCTCGTCGGCGTTCCAACGGCATAGCAGTAGTTGGCTGGCGTTGGCTTCTGTGATCTTGGTGCACTCCAGGCCGGTAGGCAGCTCAGCATTGCTGTCGCGCAAGCGCCTCGATAGATAAAACAAGCCACTGCTTGGCCATTTGGCAGGATCCTTGATGTGCTCGGATTTGCCAGTGCTGTAGAATTCGGATGAGTACGACCGGCGTCCCGGATAGATCAGGGGGCCCGGCTGAGTAGACTGAGCATTGAGCCAAGCCTGGATCACATCCCGCTGATTCTGAGGCCGCGTTTCCATTGCGCCAGCGTAAATTATGCCCGCTCCTATCATTGGCAATATCAAAGCACTCATAGCAGCAGCCCATGTAGTCTTCGGGCCGGTATCGCTGACCCGGCCCGACAGCAGCAAAGCCCAGGCTGGGAGCGCAGGAAGCAGGTAGGTCCACAGAATGTTGCCGGCGAACGTGAAGAAGACCGGAGTAGCCAGCGCCCAGAGCCAGAGGTAGGCCTCAAACCGCTGCAGCGACGCACGCCTACGGATCAGCAATGGAAGGAAGAATACCCACGGAAGAAGCGCTAACCCGAGCTGTAGCCAGATGGTCCCGTATGGCTTGGCGTGGGCGCTGCCGTAAAGATCACCAGCCCAGTTGCTAACGACGTAACGGCTCCAGTGCTCACCAACGAAAAAGTACTCCATAAAGCCTGGTGTCTTCATCTCAGCCAAGACGTACCAAGGCACAGAGATGCCGAGCATAAGACCCAGGCCGCCAGCCCAAGGTAGCCTTAGCACCCGTTTCCATTCCTTGTAAATCACGATCCAGAGGAATGCCGGCGCCCCTACTAGCACCAGGGTCAGCGGGCCTTTAGCAAGCAGACCTAGCCCCAAACCTGCGAACATCAGATAGGCGTACGCTTTGTCGGCGCATTGCATCCAACGCCAGAACCCATAACTGGCCAGCAAAATTGAGAACGATAGAACGGGGTCGGTCAGTACGACTCCGCTGGAGACCAAGCCAAGCGTTGTGCTGGAAAAGATTATTGCCGCCCAAATGCCCGCGTTACGCGAGAAATGCTGCGTACCGAGCTTGATGATGATGAAACAGCTAGCCAGGTGCAGCAGCCATGCAGGGAATCGAGCAGCGAACTCATTGACCCCGAAGATCGTCATGCTCGCGGCTTGCGTCCAGAAAGACAGTGGTGGTTTGCCCCAAAACGGTACCCCGTAATCGAACATGGGCGTGATCCAGTCATTCAGCTCGACCATTTTTCGCGCCATTTCGGCATAACGGGCCTCCGATGTGTCCATCAGGGGGTAGACACCCAATCCTGATAAACGTAGGACCAAAATAGCGCCCAATATCCGCCATAACGTCTGCTCCCTCTTCAAACTCAGCATTTCTTACCCTCGAACGATGAGACCGAAGGGTGGATAGACGCGCACTCCGCTTTGGGACTGTTTTTCAAGAAATACTGGGGGCGGCGCTTAACCTCTGCGAGTGTCAGGCCAAGGTACTCCCCCACCATGGCGACACCGACGCACATAAATGAGGCCATTCCGACGAGCAGATGATGGACATCGAAACTACCAGCCACGAGGGCTGCGAGCATGTAGCAGAAGCTGGAAACGAAGAGTGCAAAGCTAGCGAGACTGAAGATACGCAGCGGCTTGCGAGAAAAACTGAGAATGCTCTCGATGGCAAGATTGATTAGTCCAGCCACGTTCCACTTGCTGCTCCCTGCATGACGAACAGCGCGATTATAGGGTAGTTCAAAGGTGCGAAAGCCTACCCAGCCGATCATGCCCTTAAGGATGCTGGAACGCTCATCCAATGCTCGAATAGCTGCAAGCGGAGCGGGTCCAATCAAGCGAAAATCGCTGACATCGGCGGGCAAATCCACTTTATCCACCAGACGCTGCATGACCCAATAGTAGGCTCGAGCGCTCATGCGCTTGAAAAGCGAATCGCCGGTTCTCAGATTGCGCTGCATGTTCACCACGTCATAACCCTTTTGCCAGAACTCCACCATGCCGGGAATGAGCTCAGGCGGATCTTGCAAGTCGACGTCAATGAAGATGAGCGCGCTGCCGCGAGCATGATCTATCCCAGCCCTCAACGCGGCCTCCTTTCCAAAGTTTCGACTCAGGAAAAGGCATCGAACAGCCGAGCCATCCTGATACTCACGCAGCAGCTCTGCAGTACCATCATTGCTGCCATCGTCGATGTAGAGAATCTCGCAAGAAACAGGTAGCCGCTTAACAACTTTGGTAACGCGTTGGTGGAACTCTGGAATGGTGTCTTCTTCTTGAAAGCAGGGAACCACAATGGTCAACAAGGGATCAGGGCGCTCGGGAAACCGATTTAATGTCTGCATGGCTGAATGTCCAGAAACGATGTGCAATGAATCCAAGTGCCGTAAGGGCTATAGTCACTAAGGCCTGGGCGATAAGCGGTGAGAAACTTAATTTAATGAGTACCCAAATACCCACTCCGTTACCTAGGTTTGCTGCCAGAGCGACAAGTGTGAACCTAATAGGCTGGAGCACTCGAGAACCATCTGCCTTAAAACAGTGCGCTCGATTACCGATGAAGCTTGCAATAGCACCTACCATGCTGCCACATATACTGGCCGACACGGGATCAGCAAGCTCCGCTTCGATAAGCGCCAAGAAGATTGCATAATGTATCGCTGTCGCTATTGATCCGACGCCTAAATATCGGAACAGCAAAAATACAAGAGGCGGGCATTTGGTTTCCATGTGCTGAGACTATGGAAGCAAAGGTGAAAAAAAAGTGAATCAAATGTCGGTAGAAAACTGGGGAGCAGATGCCGATTATAGGGTTAAAACTTTACGGAAAACCTAGCACGCCAAAATATCAAAAAGATTTCCTCATAATTACTTTATTGAAATCAACCTCGCCAAATAACAATTAGATTACGCGGAAATTACAATATTGATAGTATCGGGAACTGCAGATCCACATTGAGATAAATTCTCCCCGCACAAGGGGGAATAAATGGCTACACAAAATGAAACATCTACTGGCATTACTGTTTCTTGCATTCCTGACATATTGGATGATCTGCCAATTGATAAACAGTTAGCGCTAGAATTTTTCTCAACCGTACGTTGTGCAAATTTTAAACAGGCAGCCAGGGCGCTCAACCTACCTGTAGTAGGCCTTCGGAGGCGCCTGGAAAAGCTAGAGGAGCACATCGGTTCTCCTGTATTCGTCTATAAAAACAACAAGCTTGCTCTGACTCGAATAGGCGACAAGGTCAGCCATTACCTTTCGCAACTTTTTGGCCCTGAGGGCCTTGGAAAAGCCGGCGACACGGGCATCCCGGGGCTCACGCTTGCGATCACAGAACCGGTACTCAGCGATATCGTCAATCGAGATCTCGTCGCCTACGTTCGGGATCATGCTGAAATGCAACTGGAGATCCACTCTGAGTGCACCCCGAAAATGCTCAATGGATGTGACGTCGATGTGGGTATTGTTCTCGTGACACCATCTGATGACGATGCCTTCGATCGCTACCCCGAGTACAGGTTCGAACGGCTTGGCCGGATCGGACACGCGTTATTTATCTCAAGCCGCTACTCAAGAAGTGTCACGGTCCCAGTGGCGAGTGATGACCTACAGAATTTTATGCTCGTTCTTCCTTGGGACGATGACATTCTCTCGGGTTCCAAAAATTGGGCCTCTATAATTTCCGGCCACCGAGGAGGGACGACCAGAGCCAAGAACTACAATTTCTCCCGCGGCCTGGTGGTTGGGGGGGCCTGCATTGGTGTGTTGCCAGATTACAGCCGTAAAATGGACAGAAACATCACGCTCGTGCCAGGATTTCTCGAAGACTTGGAAGATAAAGATGTCTATCTTGTTATAAAGTCAACGCTCACACGCAACCCTCAGGCCTTGGATATCCGTCGACTGATTAAAAAAAGCTTCTTGGACAAAAGTGACTGGCTTGATAAATGACAAGCTCGTTATTTTTCAGAAGTCTTTCTTTAACATTACAGAAACACTTCTGTCATTTTTGCTTGCGATCTAGCCATAGTGCTTAGAACAAAGGCATCTTGTTGCAGCAGGTGACGAACGTGACCTGCTCACATCTGCCAGATCTATTAGGCCCGACGGAGGGCAAACATCCCGTCGACGCCTTAGCACTTAACACACGAGAGGCAAGCAATGATCCGTTCTTCGAACATGCGAGTGAAGCTTTTGGCTGCCGCAATAATAGGCACATTTTCCTCGCAAGCATTCTCCGGAGTAGTCACTAGCGACGGAGCTGATATCGTTCTCAAAACCAAGGGCGGTCTTGAACTTTCTACTACCGATAAGGAGTTCAGTTTCAAACTGGGCGGCAGGGTTCAGGCCGACTACGGACGGTTCGACGGTGTCTTCACCAAGAATGGCGATACTGCTGACGCAGCCTACTTCCGTCGCGCCTACATCGAGTTCGGCGGTACCTTGTACCGTGACTGGAAGTACCAGGTTAGCTACGACCTGTCCCGCAACACCGGTAACGACGCCGATGGCTACTTTGACGAAGCGAGCCTGACCTACACGGGCTTCGCTCCAGTCCAACTGCGATTCGGCCGCTTCTACACCGATTTCGGTCTTGAGAAGGCGACCAGCTCGAAGTGGACAACCGGGATGGAGCGAAACCTTTCCTACGATGTAGCAGACTGGATCAACGACAACGCTGGCATGGGCGTTCAAGCCACCAGCACCATCGCGAACATGGCCTACCTGTCGGGTAGCGTCTTTAGCGAAACCAACAATGATAACGATGGCGACAGCACGAAACGCTATAACGTGCGCGGTGTCTTCGCACCGCTGCATTCTGATGGCAACGTCCTGCACATCGGTGCCCAGTATGCCTATCGCGACCTCAAAGACAGTTCAGTAGACACCCGGATCCGCTCACGTCTCGGCGTTCGTGGTGTGGATACCAATGGCGGTGGTGATGCGGGTACCAACGGCAATCGCATGCTGTTTGGCGGCGCCACGGCGCAAGAAGGCCTGTGGAGCGACGATTCGGTCTGGGGTGTTGAAGGTGCTTGGGCTACCGGCCCGTTCTCTGTGCAAGCTGAATACCTTCGCCGCAAATTGCAAGCTGACCAGGCAACCAATGACCTGAAAGCATCGGGCTACTACGCACAAATGGCGTATACGCTGACTGGCGAGCCCCGCATCTACAAACTCGACGGTGCCAAGTTTGACACCATCAAACCACAGAACAAAGATCTGGGGGCCTGGGAAGTTTTCTATCGCTTTGACGACATCAAGGTCGAGGACGGTAACCTGGTCACCACTGCGGCTCAGTCAGATGAGCGCAAAGCAAAGAGCCACACAATCGGTGTGAACTGGTATGTCAACGAGGCCGTGAAGGTGAGTGCCGACTACATCAACGTGCGCACTGACAATGCCGAGAACGCGGCCGGAGACGACAGTGGCAACGCTCTCGTAACCCGCCTGCAATACGTCTTCTGATCCACTTTCAGACTGTCGTGTACAAAGGGGGCGCTCAATGCGCCCCCTTTGTTTATGTTCAGAGATCAAGTGCTCCTGCGGTAACCCAGCAGGCGTAAGGCGTTGAACACGACCAGAAGCGTGGACCCCTCATGAATAGCGACGGCAGCACCGATGCTTAACCCCATCATTGTGGAGGGGACCAGTATCGCGACGATCCCTAAGCTGACGAATAGGTTCTGGCGGATGATGGATTTCGTATGGCGGCTTAGCCCGACCGCAAATGGAAGTTGTCGAATATCGTCGCCCATAAGCGCAATATCAGCCGTTTCCAGGGCAACATCGGAGCCTGCCGCACCCATTGCAATCCCCACGCTAGAATTGGCCATGGCCGGGGCGTCATTCACACCATCCCCTACCATCGCTACTTTGGAGGTGATGCGCAGGTTCTTGATAGCCTGAACCTTGTCATCCGGCATTAGATCCCCCCACGCCTCATCCAAGCCCACCTGTTTGGCGACAGCTTCTGCAACGCGACGGTGATCGCCTGAGATCATGATCATGCGTTCAATGCCCATTTGCTTGAGCTCCTGAAGCGCCTCCTTCACTCCTTCCCTGGGCGTATCCAACAATCCAATCGCTCCCAGATCACGATCACCACGGCGCACAATCATCGTTGTGCGACCTGATTGACGCAGTCGCTCCACAGCTTCCAGAGCAGGTTCGGTGAGGGAGGGAATACCATCAGCACCAAACATCTCAACTTTGCCGATCCAAACTTGCTGACCATCTAGCTCAGCCTGGACACCCCGACCAACCAGGTTCCTCACATTCGTTGCTTGGGGTTTACTTCTGGTTCCAATCATCTCTTCACCGTCGCGCACAATGGCTACAGCGAGCGGGTGGTCGCTCATCGACTCTACGGAGATTGCAACAGTCAGAAGGTCTTCGATCTTGGTACCGCCCACGGGTACTACATCGGTAATACGAGGGCGTCCTTCGGTTAAGGTACCAGTCTTGTCGAATGCCATGGCGCTCAATGAGCCAAGCTCTTCAAGCGGTGCACCACCCTTGATCAACACCCCACCCCGAGCAGCTCTGGCGATACCTGAAAGAATGGCGCTGGGTGTTGCTATCGCAAGCGCACAGGGACTTGCGGCTACCAGAACGGCCATGGCGCGATAGAACGAATCTCGGAAAGGCTCGTCGAGAAAAATGCCGGCAAATACCAGGCCTGCCACCAAGAGCAGGATCAAAGGGACGAAAATCCGCTGGAAGCGATCCGTGAATCGCTGGGTCGGCGACTTCCGGACCTCTGCTTCACTGACCATTTTGATGACTCGCGCCAGGGTGCTTTCCGTGGAGCGCCGTGTCACCTCGATCTCGATCAGATTTTCGCCGTTGATGGTGCCCGCGAAAACCTTGGATGCAGCATCTACAGCATCCGGCTTACTGCGCGCGAGAGCTGCGCTAGCGACTGGTTTTTTGTCCACTGGGACGCTCTCACCGGTCACAGGAGCCTGGTTGATGCTCGAGAACCCTACGACCACAAAACCATCGGCTGGCAGGCGATCATTTGGGCGTACGATGACAACGTCACCGGGCACCACAAGATCCACTGGCATTTCCTGCGTACCATCGGAGCGTCGTACGATGGCGGTTGCAGGTGCGAGTTTGGCCAGCGCCTCAATAGCTTTTTTCGCCCGGCCCATCGCATAGCTTTCAAGGGAATGCCCCAGACTGAAGAGGAACAGTAGCAGAGCCCCCTCTGCCCAAGCCCCCATGCTTGCAGCCCCTACGGCCGCAAAAAGCATTAGCGTATCGATCTCGAAACGTTTTTGGCGAAGGTTGGTGATAGCTTCCTTGGTTGTGAACCAACCACCGAAGACATAAGCAGATACGTAGAGTATCAGCGGCAGTCTATCAATCAGGCCGAGTTTCCCTGCGAGAGCTCCGGCTCCCAGGAGAGTGCCACAGATTAGCGCGAAGACCAGTTCGGTGTTCATACCAAATATGCCACCATGCTCATGACTATGGCTTCCAGACCCTACTTTTTCGTCTGGGTGTTCAAGCAAAACTTTCATAACTCGTCCTTTCTGAGGCTACTACCTTTGGGGG
This sequence comes from Pseudomonas sp. FBF18, assembly GCF_024261405.1. NCBI lineage: Bacteria > Pseudomonadati > Pseudomonadota > Gammaproteobacteria > Pseudomonadales > Pseudomonadaceae > Pseudomonas > Pseudomonas sp. FBF18. Next base: position 138,523 of record NZ_QKRS01000005.1, read on the forward strand.
CAGTTATTGGGCATCGTGTCTGGTGACCTGATATTTATTCCACTACGTACTCGCAGGCGCCGAAAAACAAGACCAGCCGTTACCAAATAGCTGCAGAGAAAATAAAAAATGCCAAGCATTGCTTGGCATTTATAAAATCGATTATTTTTCGAAGAAAAACGAACACTACTTATCATTTACGCACTGCGAATACAGAGAATAACGGACTGTCTTTAGCGTACCCTGGGAGTCTTCGAAGGTCATCAACCGCGAGTAAACCTTGCAGGTACGGGGGTCTTGAGATTGACGAACAAATTTTGCTACATCAATTTTCATACCGTATTTATAGTCCTGTATCTCCGGCATAGGTTTGCCATTTTTCTCCGCGTACTTTGCAACAGCAGTCTGATGCTCCTGGATATATTGCAGCTGTCTTTTCTCCGAAAAAGTGCTGGCTTGCGAAGCTATTGAAAAAATAACAAGTGCAGCAGCAACAATAATTTTCTTCATACATCCTCTCAATGTAAGACTTTCTCGGATGTAACTCTAGCAACCTACAGACATCACCGGCATGACGAGAGACTTACAATTTTGTAAGGTTGGCTAAACTAGTTCAGATAGAAAAAAGCCCACAATGCATATTGTGGGCTTTTTCTTAACGAGTATCAGTTGACGACTTCGACCTCATCGCCGTCTTCATCCTTGCGGTGCGCCCAATGATACAGGGCGGGAAGTACCAGCAAGGTCAGCGCCGTGGAAGACAAGATCCCACCGATCACCACCGTCGCCAGTGGCCGCTGAACTTCTGCCCCGGTACCAGTGGCCAAGGCCATCGGGATGAAGCCCAGTGATGCAACCAAGGCAGTCATCAGAACGGGGCGAAGTCGAGTCAGAGCGCCCTCATCGACGGCTTGTCTGAGCGTGCGTCCTTCCTCTCGCAGGCCTCGGATGAAAGCAATCATCACCAGGCCGTTAAGCACCGCCACACCTGAGAGCGCAATGAAGCCAACACCTGCGGAGATCGACAATGGGATGTCCCGCAGCCACAACGCCATGACCCCACCAGTGAGAGCGAATGGAATGCCGGTAAAGACCAGCATGCCGTCTTTGAGGTTATTGAACATCAGGAACAGCAAGGTCATGACCAGCAGCAAAGCGACCGGAACGACAATCTGCAGACGTTTGGCAGCCGACTGCAACTGCTCGAACTGACCACCCCAATTGGTCCAGTAGCCGGCGGGGATCTCCACATTCGTTGCCAGGGACGCGCTGGCCTCTTCAACGAACGACCCAAGGTCGCGGCCCCGGACGTTGGCACTGACGATCACCAGACGCTTGCCGTTCTCGCGGCTGATCTGGTTCGGACCCAGTTGCAGGTCCAGGTTGGCGACCTGCGACAACGGGATGAATCCAATCTGATTGGCGCCTTGAGAGGCATTGGCCGGCACAGGGATCAGAAGGCTGGACATACCTGCTACATCGGTACGCACGGCCTCAGGCAGGCGCACCACCATGTCGAAGCGACGGTCACCTTCATACAACGTGCCGGCCGTACGGCCACCGACAGCGATGGCGATCGAGTTCTGAACATCCGCAATGTTCAGACCGTAGCGTGCGGCTTTCTCACGATCAATGTTGATAGTCAGCACCGGCAGGCCGGTGGTCTGTTCAACCTTGACCTCCGAAGAGCCCGGTACCGCCTTGAGCGCTGAGGCAATCTTGTTAGCCGTGCTGTTGAGCACACCCATGTCGTCGCCAAAAACTTTCACAGCGACGTCGCTTCGAACGCCGGAAATCAACTCGTTGAAACGCAGTTGGATGGGCTGGGACAACTCATAGTTGCTGCCTGGAACGTTGGCAGCAGCTTTCTGCACTTCAGCAATCAGCTCATCGCGAGGCTTCTTGGGGTCGGGCCACTGGTCCTTAGGTTTGAGCATGATGTAGGCGTCGGAGATATTGGGCGGCATCGGGTCAGATGCAATTTCTGCCGTGCCCGAACGCGCAAACATCCTCTCTACTTCCGGCACCTGTTCAATCACGGCCTTCTCAAGGCGCTGTTGCATTTCAACAGACTGGCTCAAGCTCGTCCCAGGCACACGCAAGGCCTGCATAGCAAAGTCCCCCTCACTCAGACTAGGGATGAATTCGCTACCCATACGACTTGCAAGCACACCGCTCAGCACGACCAAGACTACTGCGGCCGAGAAAGCAATATTCCGATGCCCAAGTACCCATTGCAGAACCGGCTCATAACGGCGCCGCGCAGTGCGCATCACCACACCTTCCTCTTCCTTGACCTTGCCAGTGACAAACATGGCGATGGCCGCAGGTACGAAGGTGACGGAAAGAATCATTGCACCCAGAAGCGCCATCACGACGGTGAAGGCCATGGGGTGGAACATTTTGCCTTCGACGCCGGTGAGGGCGAAGATCGGCAGGTAAACCACCATGATGATCAACTGGCCGAAGATCAGTGGCCGGCGAGCTTCACCCGCGGCAGCGAAGACCTCATGGAAGCGCTCGGCTTTGGTTAGCATGCGGCCATGCTTGTGCTGTGCATGAGCCAGGCGACGGATCGCGTTTTCCACGATAACCACGGCACCGTCTACGATGATGCCGAAGTCGAGCGCCCCTAAACTCATTAGGTTGGCACTGACCTTGTTGTTGAACATACCCGTGAAGGTGAACAGCATGGACAGCGGGATCACCATCGCGGTGATCAGTGCTGCACGGATGTTACCGAGGAACAGGAACAGAATGGCGATTACCAGGATCGCACCTTCCACCAGGTTCTTCTTCACCGTCGCAATAGCTTTTTCAACCAGGTTGGTACGGTCGTAAACAGTTACGGCGACCACGCCCTTTGGCAGGGTGCGATTGATGTCAGCCAGCTTGGCAGCGACAGCTTGGGACACGGTACGGCTGTTTTCACCGATCAGCATAAATACGGTACCGAGCACGACCTCGCGGCCGTTCTCAGTGGCAGCACCTGTACGGAGTTCTTTGCCGATGCTGACATCAGCGACGTTGCTGATGCGAATAGGAGCGCCATCCACACTGGAGATCACGATGTTGGCGATGTCTTCGATGTTGCCTAGCTGACCCGGCGCACGGATGAGCAACTGCTCACCATTACGCTCGATGTAACCGGCGCCAACGTTGGCGTTGTTGCTCTCCAGCGCTGCGACCAGGTCGTTGAGGGTTAGCTTGTAGGTAGCAAGGCGCTTCGGATCCGGCGCGACCAGGAACTGCTTGGCGTAGCCACCAATGGTATTGATCTCGGCCACACCTGGGACGTTGCGCAGTTGAGGCTTGATGATCCAGTCCTGGATTACCCGCAGGTCGGTGGGCGTGTACGGTGTACCGTCCTCTTTGACTGCGCCATCTTCGGCTTCGACGGTCCACAGGAAGATCTCGCCAAGACCGGTGGATACCGGACCCATTACGGCCTCTACACCCTCTGGCAGCTGTTCCTTCGCAACCTGCAATCGCTCGTTGATCAACTGGCGAGCAAAGAAGATGTCCGTGCCGTCCTTGAAGATCACGGTGACCTGAGACAGGCCAGAGCGAGACAGGGAACGGGTCTGCTGAAGGCCCGGGAGACCGGCCATGGCCGTTTCAACAGGAAACGTGATCCGCTGTTCGGTTTCCAAAGGCGAATAGCCAGGCGCTGAAGCGTTGATCTGCACCTGGACGTTGGTAATGTCGGGTACCGCATCGATCGGCAGCTTCTGATAGCTGTAAATGCCGATGCCGGCCATGATCAGAACAGCGATCATTACGACGATGCGCTGCTCAATGGCAAATCTGATGATACGTTCAAACATGAGAAATCATCCTGTCAGTTCGCATCAGTGCCCGTGCTCGGCAGATGCTTTGCCAAGCTCGGACTTGAGTGTGAAGCTGCCACTGGCTGCAACCTGGGCGCCGGCTTCGATGCCGTCGGTGATTTCCACATACCCATTGTCGCGGCGGCCGGTTTTTACCGGGCGAGTGTCAAAGCCCTCTGGGGTACGCACGAATACCGAAGGTTTGTCTTCCACGGTCTGTACGGCGCTTTCAGGAACTGCAACGGCGACTCGATCAGTCTGAGAGGTGACCGCGATGTTCACGAACAGACCTGGTCTCCAAGCGCCGCTAGGGTTGGTCAGGGTCACGCGGACGGTCGCTGCACGGTTTTGCTCGCCCAACAGGCTGCCGACATAACCCACCTTGCCGTCGACCGAGACGTTCATGTCAGGCGAAGAAACCTTCACGGCGCGGCCAGTCACGACCTTGCCCAAGTCGGTAGGAGGAACTGCGAAGGTGGCCCAGACTTGGTTGAGGTCGGAGAGAATGAAGGCGTTGGTCGCCTCGCTGACGACTTCACCCATGGTCAGATGCTTCTCCACCACCACAGCGTCAAAGGGGGCGCGAAGCTCGTAGCGATTACCGCCAACGGAATTGACCGAGGCACCGATCGCGCCGACCTTCTGCTTGGCGTTGGCCAGCGAGATCTCGGCCTCCTGCAGCGCCTGGCGTGCCTGGAGGTAATCCTGCTCGGCAGAGATCTTGTCCTGCCACAGCTGTTTCTCACGGTCGAAGGTCACGCGGGCCAGTTCTAGGCGACGCTGTGCGGCTTGTTGCTCACTGCGCAGATCAGAGATCTGTTGGCTAGCGATCACAGCGAGGACTTGGCCCTTCTTGACCGTCTCGCCCAAGTTGGCCTGAACAGTTTCCACAACACCCGGTACACGAGGAACAACGTGTGCAGTGCGGTCTTCATCGAAGCGAATCTCGCCTGGGAAACTCACAATTGTGCCCAGGTCACGAGGAGCTGCAGACTCCAAGACGACACCGGCTGCTTTGATCTGCTCGGCACTGAGCGTCAGCTTGCCCTCTTCCTCTCCACCCTCTTCGCTATGGCCTTCTTCACCATGCCCCTCATCACCAGCCTTTTGGGCGGATGAAGTGGTCTTTTTTTCGTCGCCATGGCCATCGTTAGCGCCGTGCTCGGCAGCGCCGGCTGCCTGCAACTCGGAACTGCTATCCCAGGCAAGGCTGCCAAATCCGAGGGCTGCCACAGCGGCAACCGCGAGGGCGATCTTGCGTTTGTTATCCATTGCTACTCCTGCTGATCGTAGGCACCGCGTTTTTCAAAACCAGTGCTCAAGAATTGTGTGTCCTGTTCAGCGAACGCCGGCACTCGTACCAACGTCGCCATAAACCCTTTCCACCTGCGCACGCGCATTGGTCGCAGCTGCCAGCGAGTCGAGGTACTGGCCACGCGCGAGGATCAAAGTGCGCTGGGCATCCAGCACCTCGATGAAGCCGAATTTGCCCATCTCGAATCCGCGGGTTGCGGTTTCCACAGCCTGCTGGGCAGACGGCAGAATGGTCTTGTCGTAGGACTCAACCTCTTGCATGGCGGTGGTCCACTGGTTCAGTGCGGTCTGGGTTTCCGAACGAAGTCGCAGTTCCACAGCGTTACGCTGGTCTCGGGCCTGATCTGCACGTCGAGAAGCGGAAAGAATGTTGCCCTGATTACGATCAAACAGAGGTAGTGGCATGGACAGTCCAACCAAATTGATACGCTCACGCACGGAGCGGTCGTATTGGCTACCCACACTCACCGTTAGGTTCGGAATACGTTGTGCTCTTTCTGCACCAAGCGAGGCGTCGCTCTTGTCGATCTGCACTACTGCCTGACGCATCTCGGCAGTCTGATCGAGTTTCGAAAGCAGTTCTTCCGTCTGAGGAGGCACCCCCGGAGACAGGGTCGGAGAGTCCAGACGATCAAATACGGTCACCGAGCTACCAGTAATTTGGCTGAGCTGCTGGTAGGCGTTCGCTTTCTCCGTTTCAGCGCGGCGAACCTGCAGCTTGGCTTCGGCCAGTTGCACCTGGGCACGCGTGGACTCCACAGGGGAAGACTTACCTGCGCGGACGCGTCCATCGACAACCCGAAGGCCACGCTCAGTCAACTCCAGAGATTGTTTAGCCAAATCCAACCCAGTCTGGGCCCGCAGGGCTGCGTAAAAAGCCTGAACGACGTCAGCCCGCAGTCCGTTTACACGACGATCTAACTCCAACTGCGCGACAGTTTGGCCGTAGGTGGCGACTTCAACGCGGGCACCCCGCTTACCACCAAGCTCGAGCGTCTGGCTAAGCGTAACGGTCGTTTGGCTGTTGCTCCGACGAGTGTCCTCAACGTCGTACGAAATTTCGGGGTTGGGGATAAGCCCAGCCTGCTTGCGGGCGCCGTCCGCTATCCCAATCTCCTGTCTAGCTGCAGCGAGATCTGGGTTGGCATCCATTGCTGTGGAGAGTGCTTGCGGCAAGCTGATGCTTTGAGCAAATGCACCAGGTGCCATCAATCCGGAGATAGCCACACAGAGCGCAGCGATCTTCCAGGGCGAGACAGAGGTCTTGGTTAAAATATTGCGGTTATACCGGGGCACTTTGATAGTCCTCGTGCACAAACTTTGATAAAGCTTGGCGAGAACGCGGAATCAGCTGCCAAGCCCCACTGGATTAGGTGATGGCACTCTAATCAGCGGCAGCTATCAGAGGGGTGGCTAGAAAATTACAATTTCGTAAGAAATGCCGGTATCACCTGTAAACACTGAAGAAATCGGCCCATGTGACGGATTTTATTACAGACCAGGCAAATGAGTAGCACGCGTAAAACCGAGAAAGATAACGAACAGATGACGAAATTGTAATTGATCTATCACCCTCTCGTTATCTTTGCCCTGCAAATATTAGCTCGGCGCTACGCTAGGCGCGCTGCCGGGTTAGAACATATAAAGACGCCCGCGCAAGTAAAACATAATAAAAGCTGCCATAAATCAAAGGAGCATCGAATGAGAATTAAGGTACCACTTTATCTGGCCGCAGTTTCTGCGCTCTCTGGAAGCTATGCTATCTCGGCACAAGCTGAAGAAAAGCCGGAAGGCTTTATTGAAGGCAGTAGCCTCACTGTCCTGAACAGAAACTTCTACTTCAATCGTGATAATCGCGATGGTTCTGCCCCTACCTATAATAGCGGCAAGGGCAATACCAATGGCTATTCCGAAGCCTGGGCACACGCGATCATTTCCAAATTCAACTCCGGGTTTACCCAAGGTACAGTCGGATTTGGTGTTGATGCCTTCGCTATGATCGGCCTCAAGCTTGATACCGGCGACGGACGCAACGGCGGCCGAAGCTCCTTCGACGTGCTTCCCGTTGATAACAAGGGCGAAGCTCGCGATGAGTACACCAAGGTTGGTGGCGCAGCAAAAGTCCGCTTGTTCGATACCGTGGTGAAGGTGGGTGATGTTTTTCCATCGACGCCCGTGGTTGCATCGGGCGACTCTCGCCTGCTGCCAGAGAGTTTCCGTGGTGTGACGGTTGAAAACACCAGCATCCAGGGCCTCACCCTGCAGGGGGGTCGACTGCATGCGATGAGCCAGCCGGTTTCCAGCAACCTGAACGATAACTTCGTTACCTTCTATGGCGGCCCGGTAAACTCGCCTTGGATCGGTTACGGTGGTGGCGACTATCAGGTCAACGACAATGTCACCGTGAGCGTATACGCCAGTCAACTGAAAGATGTCTGGAATCAATACTACGCTGGCACCAGCGTCGTTTACCCACTGAGCGACAACCTCGCGCTGCTCGGTGGCTTCAATTATTACAAGGCTGTAGATGAGGGCAAGCGACGCCTGGGTGAGTTCGATAACAACATCTGGAGTGCTAAGGTCGGAGTACGTTATGGTGCTCATACCCTCGCACTGTCGCACCAGCGCAACAACGGCGATGACGACTTCGATTATCTGCGTCAGTCGGATTCCATTTTCGTCGACAACTCGATCCAATACAGCGACTTCAACTCTCCGAAGGAACGCTCCTGGATGCTGCGCTATGACCTGAACATGTCTAGCTACGGCATTCCTGGACTTTCGTTCATGACCCGCTACGCCAGAGGCTCAGGCGCAGACTACTCGAACGCCAACCAGTTCTACATGCGCACTGACAATAACGGCGATCCACTCACCAATCAGAAGCGTTGGGAGCGTGATGTCGAGGTCAAATACGTCGTACAAACAGGTCCAGCCAAAGACCTGTCCTTCCGGTTGCGCCAGGCCACTACTCGCGCCACTGCGTTTGAATCGGATCTGGATGAAACTCGTGTGATCGTGGAGTACCCACTCTCGATTCTGTAATCGCACCGGTTGATTCGGATATTAATAAATATCCGAATCAACCAAAGACTTAACATCAAGAATTCACCTTGAGTAGCTTAATTGCTCCTTTGGTAAAAGGTGGATATTTGGCGTCCTTTGGGCGCCTTTTTTTCACCTAAAATTTAAATATTCGTTCGAGTACATGCATCGCATGTCGATGTAGCTCATGACTGCACCAGTGCTCGGTCTCTTCAATGTGAGGAACCTCTCCGTCATCTGAACGAAACGAGATCAAAACAAAGAAGAAAACAACCAAATATTTCATAAGGCTAAATCACCTTCTAGTCAAAGGGATCATGGTGACGAAAACTGCGACACAGTATACCGAAAGGTTATCAGGCGCATTGCTTACAAATTACAAATATGTAATTTGAGCCCTAATACGTTAGTTATGATTTATCATCCGTTCAGTAACACCGGCGCAAGCGCACGGTTAATGGCTCAGTGATATCGAGACAAAATCAAATGCGAATTCTGGTAATTGAGGATGAGGTTAAAACTGCGGAATATGTGCGCCAAGGCCTAACAGAGTGTGGTTATGTCGTTGATTGCGTACATACCGGTCCAGATGGTCTATTCCTGGCCAAACAACACGAATACGAGGTGATCATTCTCGATATAAACCTTCCAGATATGGATGGTTGGCAGGTTCTCGAGCTACTAAGGCGAAAAAATTGCCCTTCGCGCATCATGATGCTCACCGCGAGGAGCCGCTTGGTCGACAAGGTCAGAGGTCTTGAGAACGGCGCAGATGACTACCTGATCAAGCCATTTGAGTTCCCTGAGCTGCTTGCTCGCGTCCGCGCCTTGATGCGTAGGTCCGATCACCCATCGTCTACAGAAACAATTCGAGTAGCTGATCTGGAACTCGACCAGAGCCGCCACAGAGCATTCCGGGACGGGCAACGAATTGACCTGACGACTAAAGAGTTCGCGCTTCTGCATTATTTGATGCGCAACACCGGACTGGTGCTTAGCCGTACGCAGATAATATCTCAAGTTTGGGATATGAACTTTGACTGCGACACCAATGTAGTTGAGGTTTCTATCCGTAGGCTCAGGGCGAAAATAGACGACCCCTTTGAAAGCAAGTTAATCCATACACTTAGAGGGGTTGGGTATGTACTGGAGAAGCGCTAAAGCTCCAGCAACCAGCATATTTAAGTAGATCTCACGTAAACTTTTGTCACTTGCGAATACCAACCTCCTGCTTGGTTGGGTTTGCTTTTTCTCGGGGGTAATACTACGACGCCGATATTATTTTCCCGTGGACTTGGCGATCGGTTTTTAGCCCCGGCTTATCCCAAAAGGATTCTTTCCTATTTCTCGATAAATAATTTTTTGCGAGTTTTAGCCACGAGGGTAGCCGCTTGGCGGAGCCCCCAGGCGCGCGCTGGAACGCCGGCTGCAGGCGGCGCTAAGCACTCCTGTCTTGGAACTGCATCCGACAATCGCATCGCTTCTCGAACTACCTATTTCGGATCAGGTTGGGTTTAGGGAGCGCCTACTATCCAAAAGCGCCTCCAATGTAGACCTGAACTAACCTTGGAGGAAGCTACAGACCTCGGCACGAGCCGCTGAGGAGACGAGCGCAGGATCGAGAAGCAAGAGCTCGAGTGGCTTCTTACCCGCGAGATAGCTATTGGAACTACCGAACCAGAGCGCCATTCCTAAGCCAGTTTTCCGGGGGGATAACGTCAGGATGATATCGTTCATGCATTGCAGCAACTCACCTTCGGGTGAAAATGCGTAGAGTGGATACAGGGCCTCATGATCCACAATGATCGAGAACACACGGTTCTCGGCTTCCCAGGTACTGAGGATTGATCGGGATAGGTTGGGTTGAAAATGGATGCGACTAGCTAAATCTTCAAAGCAAAGAAGATCGCCGCTGCCAAGGATCCTGGATACAGCTCTTTCAAGGGATTGAGCCTCTCTCAGACGCGTCTTACGTCGAATCTCATCGTTGTCCATCATCGCCTCCCCCCTCGCCAGACCCCGCAATCAGATCCACACCAAATCCGTACGCGCAATGAGCTCGCAGCTCATGCCCGTCTTCAGACTGATTCAAAATTTACCAATCCACGAGCAGATACGACCGCTATCCGATAGGTGGTTTCGACATGCTTCCGCGAAGCGAGCAAAGGCGCTATTCCGGGCTTGCACCGTCTCGCAGATCCAGGGTTGGCCTGTGCAGTCGTTGACGGCTCCCTGAGCGTTCACGCTCAGCCTAGACTCAGCGTACTGGAACGTTGCGATAAGGAGGATGTGTATGCAGTACAAGCGAGAGACCGGGCTGGAAAAAGAGTTCGAGGTCCTCATCGGGTTGATGGCTGAAATGATCACAGCCCAGGCAGAACAATCCGACCCGGCAGCCGACACCCCAGCGTGGATGTTCATTCAACATGATTTGGCCAAGAAACTCTTTCGGCACATGTGCTCAGTGAGGACACTGCTCGAACCGTCTCCATTCAGGAACGAGACAATCCCTGCGGGCAGCTTCATTGATCACTCTTCGATGGCAGTTCTGACCCGTTCGGCGCTTGAAAATTACCTGGTAATGACGTGGCTCCTTAGCGGCGGGGATGATTCGCTGCGAGAGTTTAGGCATAACGTTTGGGAATACTGCGGCTGGAAGAAACGAAGCAAAATAGCAGCAACCATCGATGACGCCAGAGTAGCCCGAAACAAGGCAGAGACCGATGCAGCAGCACTATGGCCCTCTATTCAAAGCTCACCGCACTTCCAAAAATATGCTGCTCCCCAGCAAGACCGCCTTCGCAAAGGCAGCTGGGACGTAGGGTGGCATTGGAACGACCTAGCGGTGGATGCGGGGCTACACAAGACTTATTTCACCTCCTACTACCCGTTTCTAAGTGGCCACGCACACAGCGATTTCATCGGTACCCTCCAAAGTAGCCAAGCGAGAAACCTCGCAGATCAATACATGCTAGGGTCGGCCAACTTGCAGGTAATTCTGATGCTGATCGGGCATTTTTCCCATCACTACTCAAGCCTGTTTCCTCCCGCTCGTGAGGTACTGCTCAATGCTGAAGGTGCCCGGGAAACTGCTGAAAAATGGAATATCCGCGCAGAGGATATGGATTACGTTTACAAGCCAGACAGCCATGTGTAATTGCACCCACGTGACCACCTGTTTGCATTCGATGTGACCATCGATTGGCGTTCGATCTGACCAGTCGCTTGCATAGCTGAGCGGCGAAAGTATCCATCGACGATTGAGAGCTAACGACCCAAAGCTGCTCTTGGCGGAAGGCTGCTAATGACCCCAGCAGCCCTCCATAAAAGGCAGCTTTGGGTCCAGAGGGGCAAGAGAAGCTGTAGACATAAACCTTTAATGAAGAGGCCTAGTGTGGTGTTTCACAAGTAACATTCATATTTTTCGGCCTAATACCTCGGCCGCCCGGCCGACGCTCGCCAAAATGTCCTCGGCCTTTCGATACCAGCGAAACGGTCGAGGGTTGGCGTTGTAAGTGGACAAGTAGTACTCAATCGACTCCTCCAGATCCTTCACGCTGGTGTGTGCCTGGCGCTTGATCCACTTCTCGCTCAGCGTCGAGAAAAAGCGCTCCACCAGATTCAACCAGGATGCCGATGTCGGTGTGAAATGCACTTGGTAGCGCGGATGCGCTGCCAACCATGCTTTCACTTTGTCGGTCTTGTGTGTCGCGTAGTTGTCCATCACCAGATGAACAGGCATGTCCTCTGGTACGTTGGCGTCCACCTCTTTGAGGAAGGCAAGAAATTCCGTGCTTCTATGTCGACGCTTCAATCTTCCGATGACTTCACCCGTAGCAATGTCCAGCGCCGCGAACAACGATGTGGTTCCATGGCGTTTGTAGTCGTGTGTGCGAGTGACGGGATTGCCGGGGGCAAGAGGTAAGCTTGGCTGGGTACGGTTCAGCGCCTGAATCTGGCTTTTCTCGTCGATACAGAGCACCAGAGCCTTGTCGGGCGGGTTGAGATAGAGCCCAACAATGTCGTGGACCTTGTCGACGAACAGAGGATCGGTCGAAAGCTTGAACGTCTTCTCAAGGTGAGGCTTGAGTCCGAAGGCATGCCATATCCGCATGACGCTGGCTGGAGAAATACCGGTTGCCTGACTCATCGAGCGAGTACTCCAGTGGCTGGCATCTTCGGGTTTGGATTGCAGTACCTGATTAACCACGTCCTGTACTTGTTCATCGGTAATGCTGCGAGGCCGACCTGAGCGATGTTCGTCATTCAAACCATCAAGCCGCAACCGACTGAATCGCACCCTCCAACGTGAAACCGTGTGCACGCCAATACCGAGCCTGTGGGCGATCGAGGTGCCTGACTCTCCACCTGCACACGCCAAGATGATTTCGGCCCGAATTCGGGATTCGGCGGGGCCTTTACGTTGCCGGGAGCGGCGAAGCAGTTCGAGGTGTTCTTCGTCGCTCAACTCAATCAGGGCAGCAGGTCGGCCGGTTTTCATATCGTTGCTCCGAGGCATTTCTGATGCTGAAAAGCCTAGACCAAAATATGAGTGTTACTTGTGAAACACCACACTAGTTGGGCCTCCAAATACTTGAAGTTGGTACTCCGAAACGGCCTCAAGTAACGACTCCGCCAGAATTCTCAGGTGCTCGGTCTCATCGGATGGGCGCCCCGCAGCTTTGGCTTCGTGGTACCTTCGCAATGCCTCAATGGCCTGCTGCATCAGTGGCTCACCCGCCTCTATCTTTTTCCGTAAATCGTCCATGCCGTCCTCCGGTTTTGCCAACGGGAGTATAGGACGCATAGCAGATCACTCCGTTAGATACCCGTCATGAACGACAGCTAACGACCCATACCAGTCATTCCTTTCATCGGCTTCGCGGCAATTAGGATTGTTAACGGGAGGCACTTGGCCATATGCTCGCCAAGGCAATTTGCCACTACAACGCTGAGCATGGAGTAGCCTGATGAAAATCGTTTCCCTCGTGATTGCTGCCGTCCTTTCGTTCTCCTCGATAGCCGCCTTCGCACACAGCGGTGGTACTGACTCCAAGGGTTGCCACACCAATCACAAAACGGGCGAGCGCCACTGCCATTAAGGCAGTGCGTGGGCTCTTTCAGCGCTGGCGTTCTTGACCCAGGGGATGCCAGCGTTAAAGCAAAGCCCGCAGCTAAAGCAGGTTGTGAATTCCCAGAAGCCCTGACGGGTAGAACCAATAGCTCCACTGTGTGACTGGCAAGATCTTGAATGGCAGCCGGGCCCAGAACAGAACCAAACCGAGCAAAGGAGCCAAAGCCGCGATCAGCAGCGCCAGAACAGCGAACGGCTCAAGCTGCGCCGCCTGTTCGAATAGGCCAGTACGAGAGTTGACGATTAGTTCGGGGCGTTTGATGGCAAGCACCAGAGCCGCCGGCACGAACACCCCGTAGAAGCAGTACATCAGCGGCTCGCTCAGCAGATAACCCACCAGAATTGCACCGCCAGCCATTACTAGGCTTTCGAGCGTCCGGTGCTGAACTCTCCAAGCGACCAGAAGCCCTAGCGCCAACGTGACCAGGACATTGAAGGTGCCCGAGGTGCTGACCATCCGGTAAGGGACTTCAGAAAGAGCAGCGAACAGCACCAAAAATGCGAGGTACCGACCATTGCTCTGAGTGAATAACTCACCTGGCTGATTGCGTAAAACGTTGATCACGACTGCCAGACAGAACTGGGGAAAAGACAATCTCGGCTCGCGAGCCCTGAAGAATGGCTGGCTGTGGGCCATGGCCGGCGCCTCGTTCGTGGTGATCTTCGCCCTCAACGTGCCGTTCCCGCTGATCGTGCTGGTGGACGCCATCATCCTCGCCATGTTCTTCGGCTCTCACGTGCTTTGGCCACAGAGCTTCAGTGGGGGCATTTGATTGGCCTTCCGCGATGATCGCGGTGACGGCAGCGATTACTCTGCTCCACTGTTAGCTCAGCACGTTGCTTGAGGGCCCGCTTGATGACTTTCTGCGATAGTACGCGTTCCCCCCAAGCAAAAAGTCGAATCCTGGGGGCCCCTGCCAATCCCTAAGAACACCGGTTGATTTGAGAAGTGCTTCGGGGTCAACACCGTTCCTGGAAAAGCTGTCTAAATCCCACTCAAAAAAACTGACAAGAACAGAGAAGACCGGATTAGGTACCGTGGATACCAAATTTAGACCGCCGGTGTTAAGTGGCAGCTTTAGTCTTGTCATATCCGCAATCGCACAAATCAACCTTCTCAGTCGAAAATGCCAAACAGACTCCAAATGAAGTTCAATCTGCTGCACGGTGAGCGGGAATCTGCTCTTACGTACTGATGGACTCGGAGGCAGGCGAACAGGAAGTAGTTTTTGCAGATTGGCGAGGTTCACCCGTTTCTGTTCTTTAGAAATCAGGTAAAGATCCTCAACCTTCGCTTTCAGAATGGCGGCGAACGCGCTGTCTCGCTTATCGCTGACGTCCTCGACCTTAAGCGATTCGGGCTTCGATCCACTAAGCTTCGCCATCAGCCAGGTGTTATCGTTTTCGTTAAGCCACCGTGTGGCTTGGTAAGCCTTTCTCCAAAGATACTCCAGACTGACATCTGTTCGTGCTGCTAGAATCGTCTCGATTTTTTGCCGACACTGTTCTTTTTTACCGACTTTTGGCTTTTCCAAGTTCGAACGAGATCTTGCACCTGAAATACTTTGAAGAATTAGTTCTTGCCTCAATGCGCTCTCAAATTCATCTACTGTTCCAAAAAGATGTAGCGCAATAATTAGATGACGCGCGAGCGGCATATCCATCTGACCTCGATGAGAAGTAAACCTAAGCCACTGCGAACGCTTACCTGCTCCATAGGCTTTGTCCATTTCCGATAGAGATTCATCACCATATTTAGATTGGATACTGTCGAATAGCTTTGAAGTGCCTGTAAATCTACCGTGTATAAACCCGCGCTTTCTGCATTGGCGCAGATAGCAAGAACACAAGGCCTCACTACTCATCGTCTGTATATTTCGCTGAAGCAGTTCGTGTGCGAACTCCGCGAACTTCTGTTGAAGATGACTTCCCTTCTTTGCCGCCGCTGGAGAGAGAGCACTCCAACCGCATGCGCAAGGCTCGGTAAGACTCGGAAGCAACCGAAGCTTTCGGAAGAACGGATGGGTGCATTCGGGACAAACATGCATCAGTAAGTCACCGTGACGCCAACAGACGGAGACACCCGGTATATGGTGGGACCGGTGCCAATAGGCATAACCCAGTTCAAGTAGATCCTGCTGCACACAGCTGGGGCACAGTTTAGCCTTGCCGTGGACGGATCCTTCGCGACGGGGAACACGCGCAACCCGGCAAAAACTGAGCCCTGTCGCCCCATCATTCCCCTCTTGAGCGATGCCTAGAAAAGGTCTGTACAAAGGGAAAGTGGTGTTCGTGGAAATCAGCTCCTCGAGGTTGGCCTCTGCATCGCCAGGTAGCCTGGCAGCGAGCACCTCTAGCCGCTTGGGTAGCGTACCTATGGAGAAAACGTCCGAGCCAAAAAGGTCACGAAAAGTTTCCCCAACGGTTTTGTTACCTGAAAGGAAGTGATAGCGAGTTATACGAGAGTGCAGCATCTCGCCCGGCATAGTCATGGGAAAAAATAGAAGATCAGACATCGGTTACCGACTTACAAATTAGGTTCGGGAAGAACACTCATTCCGTGATCGGTACACTTGTATCACACCAAACCCTGTATCAGGGTCAGGACTTTTAGAAATTTACAAAAGTGTGATGGCGCATAGCCAGTATACTTTCAACACTTTTTTGCCAATATGGCTGTGTGCATCTGCTCGGCAAATATCAAGTGCGCGCCATGATTTTCGGGGGGTTGAGGGCAGTGCCACTCTCAAATTCTTTAACACTTTCTTGAAAAAATGTGTGCATCACATGGCGAGCTGACCACCACCCACAAACTCAGTTTTCGCTCGGCTTTACGAATTCCAAGGCAGAGGCAACATTCTCCTGGGAAGGGCGCTGAGGCGCAGCGGCGCTTCGGACAGGCGGCTTGTCCTCCTCTTCGAGCGCCGGCCACCGCGTATCGAAACCTCGCACTAAATATCGGTTCGTCCGGTCAAATTGATGCTCGTTGTGAAACTCACCAGGGCGGAACGAGACCAGCTCCATGGCATACAGCTGCGTGATCGTATCGGCGATGTGATGTCTGGGAACCCCTGTGTAGCTCGCCAGACGGTCGTAGCTGATGGTCGCTATTCCGCGGCGATCTCGGAATGCCAAGATCGCCAGATAGATCTTCATGGCGTGAAATGACAGCTGCGTAAAGTTGAATTCGCTCAAACGCAGCATACGTCCGAGGTTGCCGTCGTATAGCCACAGCTTCGGGATTTTCCCCCAACCGTAGTCATCATTCCATTTCTCGATTTTGATCAAGGACCCACTCTTGAGGGCGCGCGTCTCGCGAGCGATCAATCCGGCATTTTCGAGTCTGAGAAGGGACCGCGCTACCACCGCTCTAGACATCACACCAAGCTTGCACAACTCCGTATAGGTGACCTTGGCCATTCCTGTGGAGAAGTCCGCGCGGCAGCACAGCACCAGAAAGAGCTTGAGCGCTGCCAGGCTCTCGTTGCGCAGTGCAGGAGCATCGACCTCTGGCTGCACAAGGTGCAAAAACAATCGGCTGCTTGGCCTGGTTGATCGGCCGCGGAAGTCTACAAGAGCTCCCTCGTGGATCCATCTGATCGGCAGCTTCGCCCACTCACTCTTGGCCGCCATCACGCCTTCCCCCATGCAAGCCAGACAACATAGAACATCAGCGCAAGGCTGATCATTAAGCAAAATAACGCAAGATTAACTGGATTGGAGGAAAGCGCTTTCTCAAAAAAACTAAGTAGGTTTTTCACTGTTGCAGCTCCGAAAACTGATCAAGGCTCAACTGTGAAGATCTCGCGCCGCCTTATCTAGATGGAGGCATACCGATTTTCCTTCTCTAGCCCATGTAATACGTGGCTTTCAGGAAAAATTTATAGTTCATTTGAGTTCAGATTCAGAGCCCAAATCGGGGGGGAGGAGACCAATCAAGGATCAGTCTCCTTTCATTCATCGCTGAAGCCACGACTCGACCGTGTCAGCGCCGTGTTCTGACTTCCAGTACTGGAGGCGCTTGTGGTTACCCCCTTTTGTCTCGATGACCTCACCACTGTGAGGATTGAGGTAGACCTTCAGCGCGCGCTGCTTACGCTCCGCTCTAATCTTGGGCTCCCTGACAGGGCGTACGATCGTGGCTTTCGGATCCAGCAACTCAATCACCTGCGGCAGGCCAAAGCCATGTTCGGCCAGAAGGGCTCGAAGCTTTGTCTCAAACTCGATCTCGCGTTTAAGGCCCTCATCGTTTTTCAATGCTTCTAGTTCAGCCAGCTGAGCTGCAAGCTGTTGTTCAAGTTGACGAAACTCCGCCAAGCGCGACATTTGATGACTCCATTTTTGGGATTGGCTGACATCGTAACACTATGGATCAGGTGGACAGGTGGGCCGAGCCCGTCAGCTTGAAGCTCGCGCGGTACCTGCCGGCTAAAAGCCTTTACCCTTCTTGGACGACACCCTCGGCCTTATGCAGGCAGTGCGGTACAACGACGATTGAGTCACGCTTCGTTGCTCCGACAACAGTTTCTCCTGAGCCCATTGCAGACGCCGACGATGAAACTGCTCAGCAGACTCGCATTCCTGCTCCAATGCTCCCGCACAGAGTGGGAGTTTGGCGAGTTGCTTCTCGAACCGCGACAGTGCGTTGAGCTCCCTACCAATCCTGGTACGCGATACTCGAACGGGTTTTCCAGATACTGCTCGAAGCCTCTGAGCACAACTTCTGATCTGCTCAGCAAGTTCCGCGTCGAGGACAACGAATACGCCGGCACTATGCGCCCGGCCTCCGTGGGCATTGCGATGCTCCGCGATGCAGTCCGTAAGCCATGCGCGATCGCATCGATAGAGCCACGCATAATCACGACATTCGCGAGCCTGGAGCCGACGATGAGCCTCCTCAAAGGCTGTTCGCCGCTGCCGGCGCTCGTTTAAAAATCTCGCTTCTCGCCAGGCGCTCGGACCACCTTCCACGGCGCGGATGGCCCGATAAACGTAAACCACGGACACATTCAGCGAGTCGGCGATCCTCAATGCATCGTGTCCGGAAAGCGCTAGCTTCCAAACTGCCGCTGGCAGACCATCCAGCTCTTCAACTCTGGGACTCGCCACCCTCAGGTGTGATGAGCGGACCTCAATTGGCAGTGCTCTCCCCTCCCTGGGCAATAGCAGCTCCCCAGTGTGTGGGATGCTTGCCAGTTCAACTTTCAAAGCGCTGGCCAGCAAGATGTACTTGAGAGGATGGTGGGTGCCTCTGGGCCTTCGAAGCAGCTTGGTAACCCAAGTCGCAGGCAGTCCTGGAGAGGCCTCACGAAGAATCGAATACTCCCCTGCGACCGGGAGTTCGTTGAAAAAACTGTTCATATGCGCAGCCAAACGGCACAGATCCAACCGATGCGCTTCACCGCAAGCCAGATCAAGAGCTGCAGCGCCTTGCAGGAGAAAGGATTGCACTACAGTAGCGGCTAGCGGACCTAGACGTGAACGGAGCAATTGCTGTGAGTTCAATGCGACCTGGTGCAACCTGGGGACGTACTCTTGGGCAACCTCCAGTTGGACTGAATGGCCTTGTACTTCGTCATCGTCTGGAAGATTGAGCTGTCGTGAGTTTCGGCTATGCCAGCCGTGATCCACTACCTTTAGCAACTGGCAATGGTCGGGACATACCAAAACACCGGGTAGTTGGTGGGTTCGATGCCAGTAGGCCGCCCCATCCCGAGCGATATCTTCGTCGATACACAGGGGACAAAACCGCACTCTCGAAGCGCCCTCGATCCGACTGGCATTGATGCCCAATTTCAGCATCAGTCCTTTACCATCTACCGCCATCACGCCCTGAGCGTGCTGCATTTGGTCATGGGTGAGGAAGGGTGCGTAGTAAGGCAACACGGTATGCAGCTCGATGATTCGAGCAACGGAGAGATCAGTGCCGTGGGGAAGTAACTCGGCCAAATCAGCCAACCGACTCGGAAACGCCACGTTCTGCGTAAACGAGGCCGCGGCGAGCTCGCCAGCGAAGGCAGCTTTACGGCTACCTCCACAAAGCCGGGCGTATCGAGAGAGGACACTGTGAAGTGTCTCGTCGAGAAAAGCTGCTGGGAAGAAATGGAATTTGAGCCCCATCTCCATACCCTCGAATCATGATTTACGGTAGCTTGGTGAAAACTCAAAGAGGTCCGTAGAGATCCAACCAGCTGACTTCAGCGCTGCCAGGGTGTCAGGCTGTTGACTCAAGGCCTTTGCCTCCGATGATTCCACAGCAACAGCTGCGGGCGCGGTAGGAGCTGTAGGCTTACTCTCTACAGCTGTGGGAGCCTGGGTCTCCGGCTTAGAGTGCGGCGTCACACCACGCAGCAATGCAATACGCTCTGAGCGAGGGAGTCCGTCAAACGCCATCATGGCTATCAGCTGCTCCTCGATAGGAAGCAAGTCGTCGAACTGCCGCATACGTGCAGGGTTGCGGCTGCGTAAAGCCGAGATAGCCGGTTTGAGAATCTGCATCTTGGCATTACTGACCTGGGTAATTATCTCGGCAGTCAGACACTCAACACCGCTCTGAATAGCATATCGCTGGCTAAGTACCAAAATCTTAACCAAAAAGTCCGTTACGCCTTGGGTGTGCTCGTACAGCGCGTCGAAAATTTTGGGAGTGAGTTCAGCCTGCTGCTTGCACCATTGATAACTCCAGAGGTTCTGAACCAGAAACTGCCACTCTTCATCATCTTTCTCGAATCGCTTGAATTCGACCATACCGCCACCGCAACTGCGCCGTGCAACACGCATAACGTCAGAGAACAGGCTGATCATCGAATTCGTACCGATGAACACGACAGGAATTCCGATATTGTTTACGAGGTGGAGGAAGAAGTTGAGCATGCTGTCCTTCCCACCCGTCTTCGCCAAGTGAAGGTTCTGAAGCTCATCAATAAGCAAAGCACCAATGTAGAACGTGCTGGCGACCTGCTCCATCTGCTGCAGCGCATCGTCGATGTTCCTGTACCGATGTCGCTTGTGATAATCCGCATCTCCCAGTGCCTTACCAACGGCATGGAAAAACTGTCGGCAAAATCCAGCAAGCGAGCCATCTCGCGGACAATCCAGCTTGAGCCACGTGATTTGTGTTTGGACGAACTGCTTGCCCTCAAAACGCTCATGCCGAATCGTCTGTGGATAAAGGCTCAAAATGGCGTGCAGAGCAGTGGACTTCCCAATTCCACTCAAGCCTACAACACTGAACGAGTCAGCGGTCGACTTGAATGAGTCATGGTAACGCTGGGCCCCTGACAGGGAATGTAGATGCCTTACCGTGGTAGGTGAGGTTGGGTTGCGTCCAACGTATCCCCGGCGGATCAGCAGGGAAATCATGGACTCCAGCTCCAAATGCAGCAGGAAAGGTTGAACGACTGTCCTCAAGCGCTCGATGCAGTGAACCCGTGTTGCACCGTCGAGATCAAGCTCTGCGGGTGTAACTGGCTCGGGGAAATTCGATATCAAATCGATAGCATCCGTATCAACAAGAATCGGCGGCAGAGCTTCGATCAAGGGGTTTCCCGCGTACTCAGCGATCGCTTGTTTGGTATAGCTCGCAAAAATTTGTGCGCCTTTCATTGAGTTTTCCCCGGCCGCGTTCTTTTAAGGAGATCGATCACCTGCGCGCGGCGAGGTCCCGCATACGAATCATGCGTAATTAAAGGTGTGTCGGCAGCGGGTTTTGCAGGCTCGGCACGGACGCCATCAGGAACAAACGCATTCTCGCGCTCACGCTCCCGTTCCTCGGACCGGTTTTGGCGGATATTACCCACCGCCTCAGCCTTGGTGCTGGCAGCTGGTTCATCCTTTCGCTCGGCCCGCGCATTGCTGATGATTTGTTCGACCGTGTCGACCAAGCTCACACGGCTCTCCAGCTCCGCGCGTTTATGAGATGGGGGCAACTGTCGATACGCTTCCAAAAGATCGTAGATTTCATCCGAACGGTAGTCGGCGTACTTGAAGTCCGAGCCTCGAAGGTCACAGCGGACGAACTGCTTGTTCTCACCCTGAATCCAGATATGCGCCGCGGAATTCGGATCAAACCGACAGTCAATCGACCAGACACCATTACGTCGAGCCTTGGCAAACCAGTTCTCTTTGATGGCGAGCTCGCAAACATAGTGCATTCCGCGAAAGAGCATGCCGCCCTTTTGCACGGTGGCTCGTTCGCGAGGCAGCAGGTGGAGATAGATCAATTCGTCAGGCCGGTTATTGGCGTGAATCAGGTCATTCTCCAAAGCCCAGGTCCATATGCCCGTCGGAGTAGGCTCGACGCCATCGTTCATCATCGCCTGTGTGAGGCGATCCGGCTGCCGATGAAAACGGTTGTAATGAAGAACGGACTCAATGACGATCTGGGTAAATTCCTTCAGGTTCAGCGTGGCATCGAGTCGACAGTCCCGCTCGCCCCGCTCTTTATCTCGTGCGGCAACGCCGCCTGGAAGCCACCTGATATCGGTTAGATCATTGAGGATACCGAATCGACTTTCGACCATGGGCTTCCAATCTGGTCTGTACGGAGGTGCCGTACCCATCTCGATGCCCAAGCCGCTTGCCAGCCCTTCTGCTGCAAGGGACAGCATCTCGCCCCGGTCGGCGTAGATCTGATGTGGCAAATGATGACAGTCCCAATCACCGGGGGCGATCTCGACACCGTTCTTCGCACAGAACTCCACCTTGGAGGTAAAGGCGTTGAACAATGCCTGCCGAGCGCCGTTCCAGCTAGGCCCCTCCAGGCCGACATAGAGACCAACAATCATTCCCGAGAAGCTGTCCACAACGACGTATACCACCGGACGACCGATAGTCATCCGCCGCGAGTAGCTGTTAACCAGGTAGATGTCCGCAATCGTCGCGTCGATCTCAAACTGGTGGCACGGGCCACGAAGCCAATCGCGAACAGTGCCTGCGATTGGGCGGCAATCCTTAAGCCACTTCGTCAACCCTTTACGCCCACGATCAGTTTCAATTTCATCAAAAAACTGCTTTCCCCAGTAGTCGAACTGAGTGAATGTTGGAATTTCCGATTCCGGAAGAAGTCGTACCCGATTTTCCGAGTTTTTCGAAAGATCCTTTACAGAATAAAATTTCTTAAGCATCTTGTCGTAAGCAATACGAAGAGATGATGTTTTATTTTTTGCATAAAGCGCATAACCTACTTTTATGCATCGCTTATCAATAGCACTGAGCAATTTACAAGGGGATACAAGTACCCCCTGAAATTTTGGTTTCCGTCCTGGTCGTACGCCAGGCGAGTAGTTTCTGTTCGCCACTCCTACAGCCGAATAGTTCTTAAGAAACGCATTTCTTACCTGACCATAAAACCAGTATCGATACAGTAAGCGGTAAATGGTCTTTCGCTGGATACCCAGCTCAGCGGCCCTGTTCCCAACCAGCCGGCCCATCTCGCCCTGCACGAAAATCTGTCCTGGATAAGCCGGGTCTAGGAGAGGCTCGATAATTGCCCACTTCTCATCTCGATCACGCTTAGTGCTGTCATCGAGGTCATCCTCCAGAACGAGCAGAAACTCAGGCACGGCAGTCACTACCGGCTTGGTGTCGCCAGACTCTAACGACAGCCTGAGCTCCTCAAGGCCCAAAGGATAAGGTTTACCTGGCGGCTCGGTCAGAGCTATCACCATTACGGCGTCCTGAGCCTCAATGAGGTGAAGAACTCTAACCATGGACGAGATCACAGAGTGTTCCGTTACAGGTTCAAACACCTCATTCACTGAAATATTCATGATAATTTCTCAATGAATGAGGTCATCTCGGCGGGATAAACTACCTTGAGATCTGGTAACGGCGATTTGAGGTGAAGCGGAGCGCTGCTCAAATCGACCTGAATCATCTTGCTCCAGATAAGATGGAAGAACATGTCCCGCGCCTCGGTATACGGTATAGACAAACGGGTTGCGATTTTTCGCAAAGACTCAGATGTCAACCAAGGGTAAGCCTTACTAGCCTCAAGGATTTCGAGAAAATCGGAGTGCAGAGATGAACTCATCAGAGGCCGGGGTAGCCGTGCATATTGTCTCAACAGCCCGAGATTCTTAATCAGATTAGGTGTGAACAACTCCTCGGTGACAATGCTCCAGTCCACGTCCTGGCTCATCCAGAATCGTCTCTCAATCTCCAATTTCTCCAATGTCCGGACAGAGTCCTCCCCGACGAGATCTTGCTGATACTTGATTGTCCTTGCGACGGACCTGAAATCCCCATTCGGCTGCTTCACGGTCAAAAGGAAGTCTGTCGTCATGACTAGCGGGAGGGTGGTTCCTTTGTATCTCGGATATCGGACACCAATTGCCCGGGCAATTGCTTGGGTGCTTTCCACCTGGAGCAGCGGATACTGCTCACGGATGTCCACGACGTCTTCAGAGAATTCGCAAACCAGGAAAAAGGCGCGTTCGAGATCGGACAAAAAGTGATGTATACGATCGATTTTCACGCCTTGGATTTTGTGAGACCGCCCCCGCGACGGGACGTCCTGTACACGCAACCAGGGCACGTAACTGGCTCCGGCTCCGGCACCAAATCCGTTGGCAATGTGCCGTTCAATATCCTGCTTCGAAGCAAACCTACGACCGCGCAACACTGCCTCCTCAGACCAAACGAAGCGCTGTACCTCACATTCAAAAAAATAGTTCTAGGAAAACACCGCCCACGAGGAGCTGCTCAGAGGGTCGTACCTAGACTACTCCGGCTGAAAAGCGAAGCAGCTAATCCGGACCAATGGCGTGGTCCAGAAACGGGAAACCCCCGTAAATACGGGGGTTTGCGCGTTGTGTCAAACTTTAATAGCTTGTGTCAAACTTTATTATTTTGTGTCAATCTTTATTATTCAAAGCCAAGTGCCTGGGCCTGACCGGCCCCTTACTCCACCGTCACCGACTTGGCCAGGTTGCGGGGCTGGTCGACGTCGGTGCCCTTGAGCACGGCCACGTAGTACGACAGCAATTGCAGCGGAATGGTGTACAGGATCGGTGCCAGCGCATCGATGATGTGCGGCATGGCAATCACATGGGTGCCCTCGCCATTGCTCATGCCTGCCTTCTCGTCGGCGAACACGATCAGCTCGCCGCCACGGGCGCGCACTTCCTGCAGGTTGGACTTGAGCTTCTCCAGCAGCTCGTTGTTCGGTGCCACGGTAACGACCGGCATGTCGGCATCCACCAGCGCCAGCGGGCCGTGCTTGAGCTCGCCAGCCGGGTAGGCTTCGGCGTGGATGTAGGAGATTTCCTTGAGCTTGAGCGCCCCTTCCATCGCCACCGGGAACTGCGCGCCACGGCCCAGGAACAGGGTGTGATGCTTGTCGGCGAACAGCTCGGACGTCTTCTCGATGGTGGCGTCCATCGCCAGCGCTTCGCCCAGGCGTACCGGCAGACGACGCAGTTGCTCCACCAGTTCGGCCTCGACGCCAGCCGGCAAGGTGCCACGCACGCGTCCCAGCGACAGGGTCAGCAACATCAGCGACACCAGCTGGGTGGTGAACGCCTTGGTCGAGGCCACGCCGATTTCCGGGCCGGCACGGGTCAGCAGTGTCAGGTCCGATTCACGCACCAGCGAGCTGATGCCGACGTTGCAGATGGCCAGGCTGGCAAGGAAGCCCAGCTCCTTGGCATTGCGCAGCGCCGCCAGGGTGTCGGCAGTTTCGCCCGACTGGGAAATCGACACGAACAGGGTGTCGGGCTGCACCACCACCTTGCGGTAGCGGAATTCACTGGCCACTTCGACCTGGCACGGAATGCCGGCCAGCTCTTCGAGCCAGTAACGCGCAACCATGCCCGCGTGGTAGCTGGTGCCACAGGCCACGATCTGTACATTGCGCACCTTGGGGAACAGCTCGGCCGCCTTGGGGCCGAAAGCCTGCACCAACACGTGATCCGAACCCAGGCGGTCTTCCAGGGTGCGCTGCACCACGGTGGGCTGCTCGTGGATTTCCTTGAGCATGAAGTGGCGGTAATGGCCCTTGTCGGCCGCCTCCGCACCTTCGTGGTACTGCACCGCCTCGCGCTGCACCGGCTGGCCATCGACGGCCCAGATGGTGATCTGGTCGCGGCGAATCTCGGCGATGTCGCCCTCCTCCAGGTACATGAAGCGGTCGGTGACCTGGCGCAGGGCCAACTGGTCGGAGGCCAGGAAGTTCTCGCCGTGGCCCAGGCCGATCACCAGCGGGCTGCCGCTGCGGGCGGCCAGCAGGCGGTCTGGCTGGCTGGCGCTGATCACCGCCAGGCCATAGGCGCCATGCAGTTGCTTGACGGTCGCCTTGAGGGCGTCGGCCAGGTCCGGCAGGCTTTTGAGGGTGTGGTGCAGCAGGTGCACGATCACTTCGGTGTCGGTCTGCGAGGTGAATACGTAGCCCAGGCCCTTGAGCTGTTCACGCAGCACATCGTGGTTCTCGATGATGCCGTTGTGCACCACCGCCAGGTCGTGGCCGGAGAAATGCGGGTGTGCATTGCCTTCGGTTGGCGCGCCATGGGTCGCCCAGCGGGTGTGGGCGATACCCAGGTTGCCGACCAGCGGCTCGGCGGCAACGGCCGCTTCCAGCTCGCTGACCTTGCCGATGCGACGACGGCGTTCAAGGTGGCCCTGCTGGGTGAAGACAGCCAGGCCGGCACTGTCATAGCCGCGGTATTCCAGGCGCTTGAGGCCTTCGATCAGGATGGTGGTGATGTTGCGTTCGGCGACGGCGCCCACGATTCCACACATAGATGTTGCTCCTAGCTGATAGCGGCACAGATGAGGTTGATGCCGCGGGCTTGAATTTGATCGCGTGCCTCCTGGGGCAGGCGTTCGTCGGTAATCAGGGTATTCACGCTGGCCCAGGGCAGCTCCAGGTTGGGAATCTTGCGCCCGACCTTGTCCGACTCGACCATCACGATCACTTCGCGGGCCACCTCGGCCATCACCCGGCTCAACCCCAGCAATTCGTTGAAGGTGGTGGTGCCGCGCACCAGGTCGATGCCATCGGCACCAATGAACAGTTGGTCGAAATCGTAGGAGCGTAGTACCTGCTCGGCAACCTGGCCCTGGAACGATTCGGAATGCGGGTCCCAGGTGCCGCCGGTCATCAGCAGTACCGGTTCGTGTTCCAGTTCGCTCAGGGCACGGGCCACGTTCAGCGAGTTGGTCATCACCACCAGCCCCGGTTGCTGACCCAGTTCGGGGATCATCGAAGCCGTGGTGCTGCCGCTGTCGATGATGATGCGCGCATGCTCGCGAATCCGCGCCACGGCGGCACGAGCGATGGCCTGTTTGTAGAGAGAGATGGGCTGGCCCTGGTCGGCGAACAGTTCCTGAGGCAGGGTCACCGCGCCACCGTAGCGGCGCAGCAGCAGGCCGTTGGCCTCCAACGCGGCGAGGTCCTTGCGAATGGTGACTTCGGAGGTTTCGAAACGCTTGGCCAGTGCATCCACACTCACCTCGCCCTGCTCATGCAGCAAGGCCAGGATGTTGTGGCGGCGTTGAGGTGTGTTTCGTTTCGACATGAGAAGTTAAGTTTCGATTCGAAAGATAATGACGTCAATCAAAACCTAAAGCTTTCATTTGGTCAAGCAGGCAATGAAACTATTTCTGTGGATAAGGCGTTGCTGGGGTCAGGTTATCCACACTCGAATGCCAGGCAAAAAAAAAGCCGACTTATGCACAATGCGGTCGGCTTTTTCAGAGCTGTGGACAACTCAGCTCTTCTTGATCTTCTCTGGCCGTTTCCAGCCATCGATGTTGCGCTGACGACCGCGGGCCACGCCCAACTGGCCAGCCTCGACCGTCTGGGTGATGGTGGACCCCGCAGCGGTGGTGGCCCCATCGAGGATATCCACAGGCGCCACCAGCGAGTTGTTGGAACCGATGAAGACATCCTCGCCCAGTACGGTACGGAACTTGTTGGCACCGTCGTAGTTGCAGGTGATGGTGCCAGCACCGATATTGGTGCGCGCCCCCACCTCGGCATCACCCAGGTAGGTCAGGTGGCCTGCTTTGGCACCTTCACCCAGGTGGGCATTCTTCAGTTCGACAAAGTTACCCACATGCGCACGGGCATCCAGCACGCTGCCCGGGCGCAGCCGCGCGAACGGACCGGCATCGCTGCCCTCGCCCAGCACGGCACCTTCGAGGTGGCTGTTGGCCTTGACCACTGCGCCCTTGCGCAGGGTACTGTTCTTGATCACGCAGTTCGGGCCGATGACCACGTCATCCTCGATCACCACGCGGCCTTCGAGGATAACGTTGACGTCGATGAGCACGTCACGCCCCACGATGACTTCGCCGCGCACGTCGAAACGCGCCGGGTCACGCAGGGTCACGCCCTGGGCCATCAGGCGACGACCTTCGCGCAATTGATAATGACGCTCCAGTTCGGCCAACTGACGACGGTCGTTGGCGCCCTGCACTTCCATCGGGTCCAGCGGCTGCTCGGTGGCCACCACCAGGCCGTCGGCCACTGCCATGGCGATCACGTCGGTCAGGTAGTACTCACCCTGTGCGTTGTGATTCGACAGGCGACCCAGCCACTCGGCCAACCGAGCCCCCGGTACGGCAAGGATGCCGGTGTTGCCTTCATTGATCGCCTTCTGTGCGTCGCTGGCATCCTTGTGCTCGACAATGGCAGCCACCTGGCCCTGGTCGTCGCGCACGATACGGCCGTAGCCGGTCGGGTCGGCCAGGGTCACAGTGAGCAGGCCCAGTTGCTGCGGGTTTACCCTGGCCAGCAAACGCTGCAGGGTGTCCACCTCGATCAGCGGTACATCGCCGTAGAGGATCAGCACGGTGTCGGCACTGAGCGCCGGCAAGGCCTGGGCCACGGCGTGGCCTGTGCCCAGCTGTTTGTCCTGCAACACGAAATTCAGGTCATCGGCAGCCAGTCGCTCGCGAACCAGCTCGGCACCATGTCCGATCACCACGTGAATACCCTGGGGCTCGAGCTGGCGGGCGCTGTGGATAACATGGCCAAGCATCGAGTTGCCGGCGACCGGGTGCAGTACCTTGGGCACGGCCGAGCGCATGCGTGTGCCCTGGCCTGCCGCGAGAATAACGATATCGAGAGACATTGACTGGCTACCAAATCCGGGGAGAGGTCGATGAATGACCGAAATGAGATATGCAGAAAAAGAAAAAGGGTAGCCGAGGCTACCCTTTAACTCAATCGCGGCGAAAGCAATCAGC
Source organism: Pseudomonas sp. FBF18 (assembly GCF_024261405.1). Taxonomy (NCBI): domain Bacteria; kingdom Pseudomonadati; phylum Pseudomonadota; class Gammaproteobacteria; order Pseudomonadales; family Pseudomonadaceae; genus Pseudomonas; species Pseudomonas sp. FBF18. Next base: position 167,017 of record NZ_QKRS01000005.1, read on the forward strand.
CTGTAGGCCGAATTACCTTCCCTTGCGCAACTGCTGGACGGTGCGCAGCTGAGCTGCGGCTTCGGCCAGACGTGCGGCAGCGGCGCCGTAGTCGAACTCCGCGCCTTTGGCGTTCAGGGCGTTCTCGGCAGCCTTGAGGGCTTCCTGGGCCTGAGCTTCGTCCAGGTCGGCAGCACGTTGCACGGTATCGGCAAGCACCTTGACCATGTTCGGCTGGACCTCGAGGAAACCACCAGAGATGTAGAACACCTCTTGGGCGCCACCCTGCTTGGTCAGCGTGATCGGACCAGGCTTCAGATTAGTGATCAGCGGGGCGTGGCCTGGAGCGATACCAAGATCACCCAGGTTGCCGTGCGCAATCACCATCTCGACCAGGCCGGAGAAGATCTCTCCTTCCGCGCTGACGATATCGCAATGGACTGTCATAGCCATCTGCTTGCCTCAACCTGATTAGCGCCCCTCGCGGGGCGCCGGGATTACAGTTTCTTGGCTTTCTCGACTGCTTCTTCGATGCCGCCGACCATGTAGAACGCTTGTTCTGGCAGGTGGTCGTAGTCACCGTTGAGGATGCCTTTGAAGCCAGCAATGGTGTCTTTCAGGGAAACGTATTTGCCTGGAGAACCGGTGAAGACTTCAGCCACGAAGAACGGCTGGGACAGGAAGCGCTGGATCTTACGAGCACGGGAAACCAGTTGCTTGTCGGTCTCGGACAGCTCGTCCATGCCCAGGATCGCAATGATGTCCTTCAGCTCTTTGTAGCGCTGCAGCACGTACTGAACGCCGCGAGCGGTTTCGTAGTGCTCGTTGCCGATCACGTTCGGGTCCAGCTGGCGCGAAGTCGAGTCCAGTGGATCGACCGCTGGGTAGATACCCAGGGAGGCGATGTCACGGGACAGTACGACGGTGGCGTCCAAGTGGGCGAAGGTGGTGGCTGGCGACGGGTCGGTCAGGTCGTCCGCAGGTACGTATACGGCCTGGATCGAGGTGATCGAACCTTCCTTGGTCGAAGTGATACGTTCTTGCAGAACGCCCATCTCTTCAGCCAGGGTCGGCTGGTAACCTACCGCCGAAGGCATACGGCCCAGCAGTGCGGATACTTCGGTACCGGCCAGGGTGTAACGATAGATGTTGTCGACGAACAGCAGAACGTCGTTACCTTCGTCACGGAACTTCTCGGCCATGGTCAGGCCGGTCAGCGCTACGCGCAGACGGTTTCCTGGTGGCTCGTTCATCTGACCGTAGACCAGCGCTACCTTGTCGAGAACGTTGGAGTCCTTCATCTCGTGGTAGAAGTCGTTACCCTCACGAGTACGCTCACCCACACCGGCGAACACGGAATAACCGCTGTGCTCGATGGCGATGTTACGGATCAGTTCCATCATGTTTACGGTCTTGCCTACACCGGCACCACCGAACAGACCAACTTTACCGCCTTTGGCAAACGGGCAGACCAGGTCGATAACCTTGATGCCGGTTTCCAGCAGGTCGTTGCCGCCTGCCTGGTCAGCGAACGAAGGCGCTTCGCGGTGAATGCCCCAGCGCTCTTCTTCACCGATCGGACCAGCTTCGTCGATCGGGTTGCCCAGCACGTCCATGATCCGGCCCAGAGTCGCTTTACCGACCGGTACGGAGATGGCTGCGCCGCTGTCGACGACGTCCAGACCGCGCTTCAAGCCTTCGGTCGAGCCCATCGCAATGGTACGGACCACGCCGTCGCCCAGCTGCTGCTGAACTTCCAGGGTGGTTTCCGCGCCTTGTACTTTCAGTGCGTTGTACACGCTCGGCACGCTGTCACGTGGGAATTCCACGTCGATGACGGCGCCGATGATTTGAACGATACGTCCGCTACTCATAGCTGGATCCTCTGAATATTTGAACCGTTAAACCGCGGCAGCGCCGCCGACGATTTCCGAGATCTCTTGGGTGATCGCAGCCTGACGCGCCTTGTTGTAGATCAGCTGCAATTCGCTGATCAGGTCGCCGGCGTTGTCGGTGGCGTTCTTCATTGCGATCATCCGCGCAGCTTGTTCGGCCGCGTTGTTCTCGACCACCGCCTGGTAGACCTGCGACTCCACGTAACGCACCATCAGGCCGTCCAGCAGCTCCTTGGCGTCAGGTTCGTAGAGGTAGTCCCAGTGGTGCTTGAGTTCTTGATCCGGGGTTGCAACCAACGGAATCAACTGCTCGACCGTTGGGGCTTGCGTCATGGTATTGATGAACTTGTTCGATACCACGGACAGACGATCGATACGACCATCCAGGTAAGCGTCCAGCATGACCTTGACGCTGCCGATCAGATCATTGATCGACGGCTCTTCGCCCAGGTGGCTGATCGCTGCAACGACGTTACCGCCGTAGCTGCGGAAAAACGCCGCACCTTTGCTGCCCACCACGCACAGGTCGATTTCGACCCCTTGCTCGCGGTTGGCTGCCATGTCCTTGACCAGGGCCTTGAACAGGTTGGTGTTCAAGCCACCGCACAGACCACGGTCACTGCTCACAACCACATAACCGGCGCGCTTGACAGGGCGTTCGATCATGAAGGGGTGGCGGTATTCCGGGTTGGCGTTGGCCAGATGACCAATCACCTGGCGGATACGCTCCGCATAGGGACGGCTAGCAGCCATGCGCATTTGAGCCTTGCGCATCTTGCTGACCGCCACTTTTTCCATGGCGCTGGTAATTTTTTGCGTGCTTTTGATGCTCGCAATCTTACTGCGAATCTCTTTTGCGCCTGCCATGTAACACCTATCAGGTTAGCAAGCGGGGGCTGCAAAGCCCCCGCTGCGGCTTACCAGGTTTGGGTGGCCTTGAACTTCTCGATACCGGCTTTGATGCCAGCGTCGATTTCGTCGTTGAAGTCACCCTTCACGTTGATCTTCGCCATCAGTTCGGCGTGATCACGGTTGAAGAAAGCGATCAGCGCTTGTTCGAAGCTGCCGATCTTGGTGATTTCGACGTCGGTCAGGAACCCACGCTCAGCGGCATACAGCGACAGCGCCATGTCCGCGATGGACATTGGAGCGTATTGCTTCTGCTTCATCAGCTCGGTAACACGTTGACCGTGCTCGAGTTGCTTGCGGGTGGCTTCGTCCAGGTCAGAAGCGAACTGGGCGAATGCCGCCAGTTCACGGTACTGAGCCAGAGCGGTACGGATACCACCGGAGAGCTTCTTGATGATCTTGGTCTGAGCGGCACCACCTACACGGGATACCGAAACACCGGCGTTCACTGCAGGGCGGATGCCCGAGTTGAACATGGCCGATTCCAGGAAGATCTGACCGTCGGTGATCGAGATCACGTTGGTCGGAACGAACGCGGAAACGTCGCCAGCCTGGGTTTCGATGATCGGCAGTGCGGTCAGCGAGCCGGTCTTGCCAGTTACGGCACCGTTGGTGAACTTCTCTACGTACTCTTCGGAAACGCGCGATGCACGCTCCAGCAGACGGGAGTGGAGATAGAACACGTCACCTGGGTATGCTTCGCGTCCTGGTGGACGGCGCAGCAGCAGGGAGATCTGACGGTAGGCAACAGCCTGCTTGGACAGGTCATCGTAGACGATCAGTGCGTCTTCGCCGCGGTCACGGAAGAACTCGCCCATGGTGCAACCGGCGTATGGCGCCAGGAATTGCAGTGCGGCGGATTCCGAAGCACTGGCAACCACCACGATGGTGTTGGCCAGGGCGCCGTTTTCTTCCAGCTTGCGAACGATGTTGGCAACGGTCGAACGCTTCTGGCCGACAGCAACATACACACAGAAAATACCGGAGTCTTTCTGGTTGATGATGGCGTCGATGGCCATGGCGGTCTTGCCGATCTGACGGTCACCGATGATCAGCTCACGCTGGCCACGGCCGACAGGGATCATGGCGTCAACCGATTTGTAGCCAGTCTGTACAGGCTGGTCTACCGATTTACGCCAGATAACGCCCGGTGCAACCTTTTCAACAGCGTCGGTCTCGGTGTTGTTCAGCGGACCTTTGCCATCAATTGGGTTACCCAGTGCGTCGACCACGCGACCCAGCAGTTCCTTACCAACCGGAACTTCGAGGATGCGGCCGGTGCACTTGGCGCTCATGCCTTCAGCGAGGGTGTCGTACGCGCCCAGTACTACCGCACCAACGGAGTCTTGCTCCAGGTTGAGGGCCATACCGAACACGCCGCCCGGAAACTCGATCATTTCGCCGTACATAGCGTCGGCCAGACCGTGAATCCGCACGATACCGTCAGAAACGCTGACGACAGTACCTTCGTTGCGGGCTTGGGAGGCTACATCGAGTTTCTCGATGCGGCCCTTGATGATTTCACTAATTTCGGAAGGATTGAGTTGCTGCATTGCTCTGCTGCCCCTTCAAACTCAAGATTTCAATGCTTCGGCCAGTTTCGCGATTTTGCCGCGTACTGAACCATCGATAACCAGGTCGCCGGCGCGGATTACGACACCACCGATCAGGCTGGCATCCTCCGTCGCGTGCAGGCGCACTTCCCGGCTGAGTCGTGCACTGAGAACCTTGGCGAGTTTGTCTTGCTGTTCTTGGTTCAACGCAAAAGCACTGGTGACTTCCACGTCCACGGATTTCTCTTGTTCGGCCTTGTACAGATCGAACAGAGCCGAAATCTCCGGCAACAGCAGGAGACGTTCGTTTTCCGCGGCAACATGAATGAAATTCTGTGCCTGTGCATCGAACTTGTCACCGCACACGTCAATAAACGCGGCGGCCTTTTCTGCGCTCGTCAGTCGCGGGGCCTTGAGCAGGCGCTGCATTGTGTCGTCTTGAGACACTGCAGCAGCCAGGCCGAGCATGGCTGACCAATTGGCCAGTTGCTGATGGGCCTGGGCGTGCTCAAAGGCCGCCTTAGCGTAAGGTCGGGCCAACGTGGTCAGTTCTGCCATGATCGCCCTCGCTTAAATTTCAGCGGCCAGTTTATTAACCAGCTCCGCATGCGCGTTTTGATCGATTGTGGCGCCAAGGATCTTTTCAGCACCGTTGACGGCCAGGCTACCCACTTGGGCGCGCAGCGCGTCTTTGACACCGTTCAGTTCCTGTTCGATCTCGGCTTGAGCCTGGGCCTTCACACGGTCAGCTTCGACGCGAGCCTGGTCACGGGCTTCCTCGACGATCTGGTTACCGCGTTTCTTGGCTTGCTCAATGATTTCGGCTGCCTGAGCTTTAGCTTCGCGCAGTTGCTGACCCGCTTTATCTTGGGCCAGCTCCAGGTCGCGAGCTGCTCGGTTGGCAGCGTCCAGTCCTTCCGCGATCTTCTTCTGACGTTCTTGCAAAGCCGCGATGACCGGAGGCCACACGAACTTCATGCAAAACAGTACAAAAATGAAGAACGCAACGGACTGGCCAATCAGGGTTGCATTAATGTTCACGCCAACACCTCGCTCGTTCTAAGTCCATCACACCAATCCACTCGAAAATTCGAGTGATTAGCCAGCGATTTGACCAACGAAGGGATTAGCGAAGGTGAAGAACAGAGCGATACCAACACCGATCATGGTCACGGCGTCGAGCAGACCGGCGACGATGAACATTTTGACTTGCAGCATCGGAACCATTTCTGGCTGGCGAGCAGCGCCTTCCAGGAACTTGCCGCCCAGCAGGCCGAAACCAATGGCGGTACCCAGGGCACCCAGGCCGATCAGCAGAGCAACAGCGATAGCGGTAAGACCAACTACAGTTTCCATCTTTCCTCCCGACTTTTACGTCGTATTGGTTAGGTTTTTTAGTTTGAAGCGGTAAAACAAAATCGTTTGGTACAGCTGCCCTTGCGGACTTTTTCGGCCTCCCCCCACCCCGGCGGAGAGGCCTCAGACACGCCAGGCGGTCTTAATGGTTATCTTCGTGAGCCATCGACAGGTAGACGATGGTAAGCATCATGAAGATGAACGCTTGCAGGGTGATGATCAGGATGTGGAACACAGCCCACGCCCATTGCAGCACCACGCCCAGGCCGCTCAGCCACAGCAGACCGGCACCGAACATCACGGCGATCAGGATGAACACCAGCTCGCCGGCATACATGTTGCCGAACAGACGCAGGGCCAGCGAGATCGGCTTGGCGATCAGGGTCACGAATTCCAGCAGGAAGTTGACCGGGATCAGCAGGATCTGGACGAAGATGTTCTTGCTGCCGAACGGGTGCAGGGTCAGCTCGCCGATGAAGCCGCCGATGCCCTTGACCTTGATGCTGTAGAAGATGATCAGCGCGAACACGCAGAAGGCCATCGCGATGGTGGCGTTCGGGTCGGTGGTGGATACGGCACGGAACGGGATGTGCGGATCACCGGAGATCAGCATCGCCAGTTGCGGGATCCAGTCGACCGGGATCAGGTCGACGGCGTTCATCAGGAACACCCACACGAAGATGGTCAGTGCCAGCGGTGCGATGACCGGGCTGCGGCCGTGGAACGAGTCCTTGACGCTGCCGTTGACGAATTCGACCATCACCTCGACGAAGTTCTGCAGGCCGCCGGGTTGACCGGAAGTCGCTTTTTTCGCCGCCATGCGGAACAGGAGGATGAAGATCAGACCCAGCGCAACGGACCAACCCAGGGTGTCCACGTGGAACGCCCAGAAGCCCATTGCCTTGGCTTCTGCTGCGGAATGGGCAAAGCCCCAACCGCCGTCTGGTAATTGCCCGAAGGTCAAGTTCTGCAAGTGGTGCTGGATATAGCCCGAAGCGGTTTCTGCTGCCATGTTTGCCTCAAACGCCCTAAGGTCTCGAAAGTCTCGTTTTTATCAGCAGGGGCGCGAACCAGCTGACCAACTGGGTCAGCAAGAAGACGCCGAATACTGCTAATGGCGCCAATGGCTTCACTCCTGCGAACGTCAATGCGAACAGCACTGCCGTCAAAATCAATTTGCCTGCCTCGCCAGCGTAGAACGACTTGACGATGGCCTGCGCTGCCCTGGCGCCGGTGTAACGGAACGCCTTGTAGGCAAAGTACAGATTCGGCAGCCAGGCGATCAGTCCTCCGCAGAGTGCCGAATAGCCGCTGACCACCCCATGCCACTGCCACACCCCCAACGATGCCAGCAGCAACACGACAAATTGAGCGAACAGTACCGGAAAAACCGCCCAGCGATGGAAAGGCAAGCGGTTTGGCGTGCGGGTCTCCATCACAACTGCTCCTCGAAAGTCGACCAACCAGTCAGTAATGACTTGGCATAATTTGTGCCGACAAAATGCGCGCAGAGTATAGGGGCGCTTGGACCCCTATTCAACTGCTGGGTAGTGATTTCCGACTGCGCGCTACAAAGCGAATTGTTTCAGCGGATGTGAGCAAGCACGCCCTGCAACTCGTCCAGGGAGTTGTAACGGATCACCAACTGGCCTTTGCCCTTGTTGCCGTGACGGATCTGTACCGCCGAGCCCAGCCGCTCTGCCAGACGCTGTTCAAGGCGGGTGATGTCCGGATCGGGCTTGGCCGGTTCCACCGGCTCGGGCTTGCCGCTGAGCCACTGGCGAACCAGGGCTTCGGTCTGGCGTACGGTCAGGCCTCGTGCGACAACGTGTCGCGCCCCGTCGACCTGCTGTTCTTCAGGCAAACCGAGCAGCGCACGGGCATGACCCATCTCCAGGTCGCCGTGGGACAGCATGGTCTTGATGACTTCCGGCAGCGAGATCAGGCGCAGCAGGTTGGCCACGGTCACCCGCGACTTGCCCACAGCATCCGCGACCTGTTGCTGGGTCAGCTGGAACTCCTGCTGCAGGCGCTGCAGCGCGATGGCCTCTTCCACCGGGTTGAGGTCTTCGCGCTGGATGTTCTCGATCAGCGCCATGGCGATGGCGGTTTCATCCGGCACATCGCGCACCATCGCCGGGATGGTCTCCATGCCGGCCTGCTGGCTGGCGCGCCAGCGGCGTTCGCCGGCGATGATCTCGAAGCGGTCGTCGCCGATCGGGCGGACCACGATCGGCTGCATCACGCCCTGGCTCTTGATCGAATGCGCCAGTTCTTCAAGGGCCTGCGGGTCCATGTCCCGACGGGGCTGGTATTTGCCGCGCTGGATCAGGTCCAGCGGCAGGTGTTGCAGTTCTTTCTGGTCGACCTTGACAGCCTGCTCTTCGAGCGCGCTGACGGTAGGACCACTGAGCAGTGCATCCAACCCACGTCCGAGACCTCGTTTCTTAACGGCCATGCGGATTCCTTAAGTTGCCTGTGCGGCAGTGCGGGTTTGACGGCGTTGACGGCGTACCAGTTCACCGGCCAGGGCCAGATAGGCCAGGGCGCCACGGGACTGCTTGTCGTAGGCCAGGGCCGGCATACCGAAGCTCGGGGCCTCGGCCAGGCGGATGTTGCGCGGGATCACCGTATCGTAGAGCTGCTCGCCGAAGTGTTCCTTGAGCTGCGCGGACACGTCGTTGATCAGGCTCAGGCGCGGGTCGTACATGGTGCGCAACAGGCCTTCGATCTTGAGCTGCGGATTGAGCTTGGCAGCGATGCGCTTGATGTTATCCACAAGGTCGCTCAAGCCTTCCAAGGCAAAGTATTCACATTGCATCGGAATGATCACGCCATCGGCGGCCACCAGGGCATTGAGCGTCAGCATCGACAGCGACGGCGGGCAGTCGATCAGGATGTAGTCGTAACTCTCGCGGATCGGCGCCAGCGCTGTGCGCAGTCGGCTCTCCTTCATCTGCATTTCGAGCAGAACCACTTCGGCCGCAGTGAGGTCGCGGTTGGCCGGCAGCAGTTGATAACCACCGTGTTCGGACACGTGCATGGCCTGAGCCAGGTCGCACTCGCCGATCAGCAGGTCATAGACCGAATGTTCAAGGACGTGTTTATCCACACCGCTACCCATGGTGGCGTTGCCCTGTGGATCGAGGTCAATCAGCAGCACGCGGCGCTTGGTAGCCACCAGCGATGCAGCGAGATTGATGCAGGTGGTGGTCTTGCCCACACCACCTTTCTGGTTCGCGATCGCGAATACCTTAGCCATTCTTGCTTGTGTTCCCAGTCATGCCGTGCGGCGCAGTATCAGCAGATGGCGCTGGCCTTGGCAACCCGGAACGGTCAAGGCCTGCTCGCTATCCACTTTGAAATCTGCCGGCAATGCTACCAGCTCATCAGCCGGATGCAGCCCTTTCATTGCCAGCCACTGCGTCTGGGCGTCGCCAAGGTGGCGCGTCCAATTGGTGAAGTTCTCCATGCTGCTGAAAGCACGAGAAACAATTCCGGAGAAAGGCTGTTCCGGCTGGAACGCCTCGACCCGGCTGTGGATAACTTGCAGGTTATCCAGCTTCAGCTCCAGTTTCACCTGGGTGAGGAAGCGGGTTTTCTTGCCGTTGCTGTCCAGCACCGTGACCTGCTTGTGCGGATGCAGGATAGCCAGGGGAATGCCCGGCATGCCGCCGCCGCTGCCGACGTCGAGCCAACGCTCGGTGCCGCTGTGGATAAACGGCATGACGCTCAGGCTGTCCAGCAGGTGGCGGGACACCATTTCGTCGGGATTGCGCACTGCAGTCAGGTTGTAAGCCTTGTTCCACTTGATCAGCAGCGCCAGATAAGCCAGCAGTTGCGCGTGCTGGGCCTCGCTCAGCTCGACACCAAGCTGGCGGGCACCTGTGGACAACTCCTGGGCGTGTTGAGGGGTGACCATAGAACTCAAGCGCTTTGCTCCAACTCGCGGCCTGCGCCGCGTTTTTTCAGGTGAATCAGCAACAGGGAAATAGCCGCCGGGGTCACGCCGGGAACGCGCGAGGCCTGGCCGAGTGTCTCTGGGCGGGCCTGGCTGAGCTTACCCTGAATCTCCTTGGACAACCCGGAAATACCAGCGTAGTCGATATCCTCGGGCAGGCGGGTGTCTTCGCTTGCCCGCAGGCGAGCGATTTCTTCCTGTTGCCGGTCGATGTAACCGGCGTATTTGGTCTTGATCTCGACCTGCTCGGCCACCTGAGGGTCGATTTCTCCACCGCCGGTCACTTCCACCAACCCGGCATAGTCGATTTCCGGGCGGGTCAGCAGGTTGAGCAGGTTGTATTCATGGCTGAGCGGCGTGCCGAACTTATCCACAATCGCCTGGCCCATCGCGGTATTGGGCTGAACCCAGGTGGACTTCAGGCGTTGCTCCTCGCGCTCGATGCTTTCGCGCTTGGCGCTGAACGCGGCCCAGCGTGCATCGTCGACCAGGCCCAGTTCACGGCCTTTTTCGGTCAGACGCAGGTCGGCGTTGTCTTCACGCAGAATCAGGCGGTACTCGGCCCGCGAGGTGAACATGCGGTACGGCTCCTGGGTACCCAGGGTGATCAGGTCGTCGACCAGCACCCCGATGTACGCCTCGTCGCGGCGCGGGCACCAGCTTTCGCGGCCCTGTGCACGCAGCGCGGCGTTGGCACCAGCCAGCAGCCCCTGCGCACCGGCCTCTTCGTAACCGGTGGTGCCGTTGATCTGGCCGGCAAAGAACAACCCGCCGATGGCCTTGGTTTCCAGGCTGTACTTCAGGTCACGCGGGTCGAAGTAGTCGTATTCGATGGCATAGCCCGGGCGCACGATGTGCGCGTTTTCCATGCCGCGGATCGAACGCACCAACTGCAGCTGCACGTCGAACGGCAGGGATGTGGATATCCCGTTCGGGTAAAGCTCGTGGGTATTGAGCCCTTCTGGCTCGATGAATACCTGGTGGCTCTGCTTGTCGGCAAACCGGTGGATCTTGTCTTCGATCGACGGGCAGTAACGCGGGCCGATGCCCTCGATCACGCCGGAGTACATCGGCGAACGATCGAGGTTGGAAGCAATGATCTCGTGAGTGCGTTCGTTGGTGTGGGTAATCCAGCAACTGACCTGACGCGGGTGCATGGCCTTGTCGCCCATGAACGACATCACCGGTATCGGGGTGTCACCGGCCTGTTCGGTCATCACCGAGAAATCTACCGAACGCCCGTCGATACGCGGCGGCGTGCCGGTTTTCAGGCGACCCATGCGCAGCGACAGCTCACGCATGCGGTGCGCCAGAGCGATGGCCGGCGGATCGCCGGCACGCCCACCGGAATAATTCTGCAGACCTATGTGGATAAGTCCGCTGAGGAAGGTACCCGTGGTCAGCACCACAGAATCGGCATGGAAACGCAGACCCATCTGCGTGACGACGCCGCGTACCTGGTCCTGTTCGACGATCAGGTCGTCACAGGCCTGCTGGAATATCCACAGGTTGGGCTGGTTTTCGAGAATCTCGCGTACCACGGCCTTGTAGATGGCGCGGTCGGCCTGGGCGCGGGTTGCACGCACCGCCGGGCCTTTGCGGTTGTTCAAAACGCGGAATTGGATACCGCTCTTGTCGGTAGCCAGGGCCATGACACCGCCCAGCGCATCGATCTCCTTGACCAGATGGCTCTTGCCAATACCGCCAATGGCCGGGTTGCAGCTCATGTGCCCGAGGGTTTCCACGTTGTGGGTCAGCAGCAGGGTTTTCACACCCATGCGTGCAGACGCAAGCGCAGCCTCGGTTCCGGCATGGCCGCCGCCGATGACGATCACTTCAAAACGGGAAGGGAAATCCACCACGCACCTCGTGCCTGTTTCGGGAATAGATAGGAATAACGCACAAGTATAGGGACTTACCCCCCTTCTAGGAACCGCTTGAACAAAATTTAACCAGCCTGTGGATGAGTGGCTGACAATAGAAATAAAGAGAGAGAAATTTATTAAAGCTTTGTTTTTATGTTTATTCTTAGTGAGGCACCTTTCTGTGGATAAACCTCTACAGCCCTTATTCCACCTTATGTACAGAGGTTCAAAAGGCTGTGGTCTAGTGGCCATGAGGGGTCTGGATAAGCGCCTTAAGCCTGTGGATGAAACACCCACTTATCAACAGGGGGAGTTATCTCCAGCCTTGAGGCCGGGTTATCAACCGAGCTGAGGCGGGGTTTTCCACAGGGCTTATTCTGCGGTTTGTGAGTAAGACAGGCACGCGAAAGTCCCGGAGCGTTCCGGAATTCTCGACAGGGGATAAAAAATTGAGGGGGATGACAGCCGACAACGAGGCCCTGGATCGGCCCCGTTGTGGATAAACGGACTACTTGCCGATGCAGAAGCTGGAGAAGATGCGCCCTAGCAGGTCATCGGAGCTGAAGGCGCCGGTAATTTCGCCCAGGGACTGCTGGGCCTGGCGCAGGTCTTCGGCCAGCAGCTCTCCAGCGCCCGCCAGGGTCAATTGCGCATGACCGTGGTCCAGGTGCGAACTGGCCTGGCGCAGGGCGTCCAGGTGGCGCCGGCGGGCACTGAAGCCGCTTTCGGCGGTCTGTTCGTAGCCCATGCAGGCCTTGAGGTGATCGCGCAGCAGTTCCAGGCCCTGGTCGGCGCCCTTGGCACTGAGGGTGATGGTGACGTGGCCATCGTCGGACAACTGCAGGCCCACGGGGTCGCCACTGAGGTCGGCCTTGTTGCGAATCAGCGTGACCTTGGCCGGGTCGGGGCGCTGTTCAAGGAATTCAGGCCACAATGCGAACGGATCATCGGCTTCAGGTGCCGTGGCATCCACCACCAATAGCACCCGATCGGCCTCGCCAATGGCTTTGAGGGCACGTTCCACCCCAATCTTTTCCACATGGTCTTCGGTATCGCGCAGGCCGGCGGTGTCCACCACGTGCAACGGCATGCCGTCGATGTGGATATGTTCGCGCAGCACATCCCGGGTAGTACCGGCGATGTCCGTCACGATGGCCGCCTCGCGCCCGGCCAGTGCGTTGAGCAGGCTGGACTTGCCGGCATTCGGCCGCCCGGCGATCACCACCGTCATGCCGTCGCGCAACAGCGCACCCTGCCCCGCCTCGCGCTGCACTGTGGATAAACTCTCGCGCACCTCCTCGAGCATGCGCAGGACGTGGCCATCGGCAAGAAAATCGATTTCCTCTTCGGGAAAGTCGATTGCCGCCTCGACGTAGATACGCAGGCTGATCAGTTTTTCGGTGAGGTTATCCACACGGCGGGAAAATTCGCCCTGCAACGAGCGCAGCGCATTACGCGCCGCCTGTGCAGAACTGGCCTCGATCAGGTCGGCGATGGCTTCGGCCTGCGCCAGGTCGAGCTTGTCGTTGAGAAAGGCGCGCTCGCTGAATTCGCCCGGACGCGCCAGGCGGCAACCCAGTTCCACGCAGCGCTGCAGCAGCATGTCGAGCACAACCGGGCCGCCGTGGCCCTGCAGCTCCAGTACATCTTCACCGGTAAAGGAGTTGGGCCCGGGAAAATACAGGGCAATGCCTTCATCCAGTACCAGGCCATCGTCGCCCTTGAACGGGCCGTAATGGGCATACCGCGGGGTGAGCTCACGGCCGGTGATGGCCAACCCGGCCTTGCTGGCCAGCGGTCCGGAAATACGCACGATTCCTACACCGCCACGACCCTGGGCAGTGGCAATTGCAGTGATGGTTTCACGACGAGCATTCATCAGCGAAGGCCTCAGACAAAAACGACAGATAGCAAAACGCCCCACGAGGGGGCGTTTTATCCACAGGTTAGCTGGCTAACCCGTCAAGCGGTGGCTTTGTTGCTCGCCGCTTCGATCTTGCGGGTGATGTACCACTGCTGTGCGATCGACAGGCAGTTGTTCACAACCCAGTACAGCACCAGACCTGCCGGGAACCACAGGAAGAAGAAGGTGAAGATGATCGGCATCAGCTTCATCACCTTGGCCTGCATCGGATCCGGCGGCGTCGGGTTCAGGCGCTGCTGGATGAACATGGTCGCGCCCATGATGATCGGCAGGATGAAGAACGGATCCTTGATCGACAGGTCGGTAATCCAGAACATCCACGGGGCCTGGCGCATTTCAACGCTTTCCAGCAATACCCAGTAGAGCGAAAGGAAGACTGGCATCTGCACCAGGATCGGCAGGCAGCCGCCCAGCGGGTTGATCTTCTCTTTCTTGTACAGCTCCATCATGGCCTGCGACATCTTCTGCCGGTCATCGCCATGTTGTTCTTTCAGCGCGGCCAGTTTAGGTGCCACGGCACGCATGCGCGCCATCGACTTGTAGCTGGCAGCGGACAGCGGGAAGAACAGCAGCTTGATCAGCATGGTCAGGACGATGATCGACCAGCCCCAGTTGCCGAGCAGCTCATGGATATGTTGCAGCAGCCAGAAGATCGGCTGGGCAATGAACCACAGGATGCCGTAGTCGACGGTCAGCTCCAGGCCCGGGGACAGCGCCTTGAGTTTTTCCTGGCTCTTGGGACCGGCGTACAGCAGCGTGCTGGTTTCGCCCTGGGCGCCGGCAGCCACGTTCAGCTCCGGACCGGTGAACCCGATGATGTAGTTGCCCTGGCTGTCCTTGCGTGTCTGAACAACGTTGTTGTCCGACTTGTTGGGAATCCAGGCGGTCACGAAGTAGTGCTGCAACCAGGCAACCCAGCCGCCGGTAACATTTTCTTTCAAACTACCTTTGTCGATGTCCTTCATCGACACTTTCTTGTACGGCTCGGCACTTGTCCACAGGGCGGCGCCCAGATAGGTGGCGGTACCGGTGGCGGTGCTCGACGACGGATCGGAGCTGGCATCGCGCTTGAGCTGTGCAAACAGGTTGCCTGTCCACGGCTTGCCGCTCTGGTTGTCGATCAGGTGAGTGACTTTCAGGTCATATTCACCACGGTTCAGGGTGAAACGCTTGATGTAGTTCACACCCGCGTCGCTGAACTTGAGGTCGACGACCAGTTGGTTCTGGCCATCGGCCAGTTGATAACTTTTCTGCTCGGTGGAATACAGCGGGCGACCAGCGGCACGTGCATCGGGGCCGTTGGCACCGGTCAGGCCGCTCTGAGCCAGGTAAACGCGCTCGCCGCCGTTATCGAACAGCTGGAACGGAATTTCCGGATGGTCCTGGCGACGTGGATATTTCGGCAGGGTCAGCTGCGCGATATCACCGCCGTTGGGGTTGATAGCCAGGTCGAGGACATCGGTCTTGACCCTAATCAGGTCTGTGCTGACAGCAACCGGTGCAATTTCTGCAGGGGTGGTTTCAGCAGTGGCGCTCGGAACATCAGCGCTGGCGCCGGATGTGCCAACGGTCGGGGTATCGGGCAAGCCCGGCGCGACGGTGCTGGCAGCAGTATTCTGAGTCGGCAGGGCAGCCTGGCCGTAGTCCTGGTTCCACTTGAGGACCATGACATAGGACACGATTGCCAGGGCGGCGATCAGGATCGTGCGTTTAATATCCATGATTACTCGGCTATCGAAGAAGAAGTACGGGAAGTGGGAGCAGGCGGAACCGGGTCATAACCGCCGGCATTCCACGGATGACAACGCCCGAGACGACGAGCGGTCAACCATCCACCGCGCAATGCGCCATGTGTTTCGATGGCTTCAATCGCATAGGTGGAACAGGTCGGATAGAAACGACAGTGGCTGGCCATCAGAGGGCTAATGGCGTAACGGTAAAACTGGATCGGAACGAGTACCAGTTTACGCATCTGGACGGTCTACCCCTGCAGATTCGCTGTTAACCACTGGAGCGGGCCGACTGCGTGCAAGGCGCTTCCAGAGCTTGCCAAAATGTTGGTGCAATTCTGGGTTTTCTACGTCGCCCAGGCCTTTGCGCGCGACGATCACGATGTCCCAACCGGCCAGCAAATGCTGGTGGAGACGAAACGAATCGCGCATCAAACGCTTCAAGCGGTTGCGTTGAACGGAGAGCTTGACGCTCTTTTTCCCGATCACGAGCCCCAGGCGGGGATGATCCAGGCCGTTCTCGCGGGCAAGGAGCAAGAGACTCTTGCCTGGCACCTTGCCGGATGGAGAGTCAAAGACCGCTTTGAAGTGTCGGGGTGTCAGAAGACGCTTTTCCCGACTGAAGTCCTGACTCACCACCTGTGCCGAAAAATCAAACTGCCAGACGCTTACGGCCTTTGGCACGACGGCGGGACAGTACGGCACGGCCGTTCTTGGTAGCCATACGGGCACGGAAACCGTGAGTGCGGGCGCGCTTGATGGTGCTTGGTTGGAAAGTACGTTTCATGGCGTGTTACCTGGTTCGTCGACAACGGGCCGGAATGGCCCCCGTTTTAAGAGACCGGCGATTCTAGAGAAAGCAGCGCCATAGGTCAATTTCCAACCAGCTTTTCCTTATGGATAAAAAACCGGGCGCCTTCGCGTGCTCGTCCACAGGCCTGTGCCCCGGATGACAGGGACACAGCCTTGCCGGACGCTTAAACATAGAAAAAAGAAGAGAAGGTATTTAAAGCTTTTTTGTAAATCTTATAGAACTTAGGCAGCTGTTTTCTGTGGATAGAACGCTACAGGCCTTGTTCTACGTACTGTACAGAGAAAAGAAACCCTGTCGGGAAGCGGTGCTCTGGCTGTGCTGTGCAGGCGCAAAAGCTGTGGATTAAAAGGCCTGTTATCCACAGCGCAGTTATCCACCGATTTCGACCCCCACTTGTGCAAAGTGCTCAGGCATGGTTATCCACAGGGCTTATTCACAGCGGTAAAGTGACGTTTTTGCCACTAACCTGCTGATTTATCGCCACCCTCGACACACCTGCATGTGGATAACTGCGCTGGTGGTCGGTACAATGGCCGCTTGTTTTTGCCTCACCGGCGTTCAACTCAGGGGATATCCGTGTCAGTGGAACTTTGGCAGCAGTGCGTGGACCTTCTGCGCGACGAACTGCCTGCCCAGCAATTCAACACCTGGATCCGTCCGCTACAGGTCGAAGCCGAAGGCGACGAGTTGCGCGTCTATGCGCCTAACCGGTTCGTACTCGATTGGGTCAATGAAAAGTACCTGGGTCGCTTGCTCGAACTGCTGGGCGAACACGGCAACGGCATCGCCCCTGCGCTTTCCTTATTAATAGGCAGCCGACGCAGTTCGACACCCCGTGCTGCGCCCAACGCACCGCTCGCCGCCTCGGTCGCCGCTTCCCAGGCCCAGCAGGCTGCCCAGGTCGCCGCCGTTGCAGCCCCGGCAGCGCCAGCACCTGTGCCGGCAGCGCCCCAGGTCGAAGATGCACCTTCGCGCGACAGCTTCGACTCGATGGGCGAGAACACTGCCGTGGTGGCTCCACCCAGCAGCCGTACCGAACAACGTACTGTGCAGGTAGAGGGTGCGCTCAAACACACCAGCTACCTGAACCGCACCTTCACCTTCGAGAATTTCGTCGAGGGCAAGTCCAACCAGCTGGCCCGCGCGGCAGCCTGGCAGGTCGCCGACAACCCCAAGCATGGCTACAACCCGTTGTTCCTCTATGGCGGGGTGGGCCTGGGTAAGACGCACTTGATGCACGCTGTGGGTAACCACCTGCTCAAGAAGAATCCGAATGCCAAGGTGGTGTACCTGCACTCGGAGCGCTTCGTAGCCGACATGGTCAAGGCGTTGCAGCTCAATGCCATCAACGAGTTCAAGCGCTTCTACCGCTCGGTCGATGCGCTTCTGATCGACGACATTCAATTCTTTGCCCGCAAGGAGCGTTCGCAGGAGGAGTTTTTCCACACCTTCAACGCCCTGCTCGAAGGTGGCCAGCAGGTGATTCTCACCAGCGACCGCTACCCCAAGGAAATCGAAGGCCTCGAGGAGCGCCTCAAGTCCCGCTTTGGCTGGGGCCTGACCGTTGCCGTAGAGCCGCCGGAGCTCGAGACCCGCGTTGCGATCCTGATGAAGAAGGCCGACCAGGCCAAGGTCGACCTGCCACATGACGCTGCGTTCTTCATTGCCCAGCGCATCCGCTCCAACGTGCGGGAACTGGAAGGCGCGCTGAAGCGGGTCATTGCCCACTCGCACTTCATGGGCCGCGATATCACCATCGAGTTGATTCGCGAGTCGCTCAAGGATCTGCTGGCACTGCAGGACAAGCTGGTGAGTGTGGATAACATTCAGCGCACAGTGGCCGAGTACTACAAGATCAAGATTTCCGATCTGCTGTCCAAGCGGCGTTCGCGTTCGGTGGCCAGGCCGCGTCAGGTGGCCATGGCCCTGTCCAAGGAACTGACCAACCACAGCCTGCCGGAAATCGGCGACGTCTTCGGCGGCCGCGATCACACCACGGTGTTGCACGCGTGCCGCAAGATCAACGAACTCAAGGAATCCGACGCGGATATCCGCGAGGACTATAAGAACCTGCTGCGGACCCTGACGACGTGATGAACGTCAGCGCGGCTTTTTTTTAAGGCAAGGGACTAGACCATGCATTTCACCATTCAACGCGAAGCCCTGTTGAAACCCCTGCAACTGGTCGCAGGCGTCGTCGAGCGCCGCCAGACCTTGCCGGTATTGTCCAACGTGCTGCTGGTGGTCCAAGGCCAGCAACTGTCGCTTACAGGTACTGACCTGGAAGTGGAGCTGGTTGGCCGTGTGCAACTGGAACACCCTGCCGAGCCTGGCGAGATCACCGTACCTGCACGCAAGCTGATGGATATCTGCAAGAGCCTGCCGAGCGAAGCGGAGATCAGCATCAAGGTCGACGAGCAGAAGGTCATCATCAAGGCCGGCCGCAGCCGTTTCACCTTGTCGACCCTGCCAGCCAACGATTTCCCCACCGTCGAGGAAGGCCCGGGTTCGCTGACCTGCACCCTGGAGCAGAGCCGTCTGCGCCGCCTGATCGAGCGCACCAGCTTCGCAATGGCCGTGCAGGACGTGCGCTACTACCTGAACGGCATGCTGCTGGAAGTCTCCACCGGCACTCTGCGCGCGGTCGCCACCGATGGTCACCGTCTGGCCATGTGCTCGATGCAGGCCGATATCGGTCAGGCTGATCGCCACCAGGTGATCGTGCCTCGCAAGGGTATCCTTGAGCTGGCGCGCCTGCTCACTGATCCGGAAGGCACCGTTGCCATCGTGCTGGGTCAGCAACACATTCGCGCCACTACTGGCGAATTCACCTTCACCTCCAAGCTGGTGGATGGCAAGTTCCCGGACTACGAGCGCGTATTGCCAAAGGGCGGCGACAAACTGGTACTGGGTGATCGCCAGGCACTTCGCGAAGCGTTCAGCCGTACCGCGATTCTGTCCAACGAAAAGTACCGCGGCATTCGTCTGCAACTGGCGGCTGGCCAACTGAAGATTCAGGCCAACAACCCTGAGCAGGAAGAAGCCGAAGAAGAGATCGGCGTCGACTACAACGGCGGTTCGCTGGAAATCGGTTTCAACGTGAGCTACCTGCTCGACGTGCTGGGCGTGATGACCACCGAACAGGTTCGTCTGATCCTGTCTGATTCCAACAGCAGCGCCCTGCTGCAAGAGGCGGACAATGACGATTCTGCATACGTCGTCATGCCGATGCGCCTGTAATTGTCCAGCACTCGCTAGATGTCCCTCAGTCGCGTTTCAGTCACCGCGGTGCGCAACCTGCACCCGGTGACCTTCTCCCCCTCCCCCCGCATCAACATCCTGTATGGCGCCAACGGCAGCGGCAAAACCAGCGTGCTGGAAGCCATCCATTTGCTCGGCCTGGCCCGTTCATTTCGCAGCACTCGCCTTACACCGGTCATCCAGTATGAAGAACTGGCGTGTACGGTATTCGGCCAGGTCGAACTGAATGAAGGTGGTTCCAGCAACCTGGGCATATCGCGGGAACGGCAAGGGGATTTCACCATTCGCATCGACGGGCAGAACGCCCGCAGTGCCGCCCAACTGGCAGAGATACTGCCGCTGCAACTGATCAACCCGGACAGTTTTCGCCTGCTCGAAGGTGCGCCCAAGATTCGCCGGCAATTCCTGGATTGGGGTGTGTTCCACGTGGAACCTCGCTTCATGTCTACCTGGCAGCGCCTGCAGAAGGCCCTGCGGCAGCGGAACTCATGGTTGCGGCATGGTACACTTGACGCTGTTTCGCAAGCAGCCTGGGACCGGGAGTTATGCCTGGCCAGTGCGGAAATCGACGAGTACCGCCGTAATTACATCAAAGCGCTGAAACCCGTCTTCGAACAAACCTTGAGCGAATTGCTGGAGCTCGAGGGGCTGACCCTGAGTTACTACCGAGGGTGGGACAAGGACAGAGACCTCAGTGAGGTCCTGGCTGGCTCGCTCCATCGGGATCAGCAGATGGGCCACACACAGGCAGGT
The DNA here is from genome assembly GCF_024261405.1 of Pseudomonas sp. FBF18. Classification (NCBI taxonomy): domain Bacteria; kingdom Pseudomonadati; phylum Pseudomonadota; class Gammaproteobacteria; order Pseudomonadales; family Pseudomonadaceae; genus Pseudomonas; species Pseudomonas sp. FBF18. The sequence goes on from NZ_QKRS01000005.1 coordinate 187,017, forward strand.
CCGCAACGTGCGGATCTGCGACTCAGGTTAGGCGCCAACAACGCGGCCGATATCCTGTCTCGCGGCCAGCAGAAACTGGTGGTGTGCGCACTGCGTATCGCCCAGGGGCATCTGGTCAGCCAGGCACGCCGCGGCCAATGTATTTATCTGGTGGATGACCTGCCGTCCGAATTGGACGAGCAGCACCGTCGTGCACTTTGCCGCTTGCTGGAAGACTTACGCTGCCAGGTGTTCATCACCTGTGTAGACCACGAATTATTGAGGGAAGGCTGGCAGACGGATACGCCAGTTGCCTTGTTCCACGTGGAACAAGGCCGTATCACCCAGACCCACGACCATCGGGAGTGAAGGCATGAGCGAAAATCAAACGTACGACTCCTCCAGCATTAAAGTGCTCAAAGGGTTGGATGCCGTACGCAAGCGTCCCGGTATGTACATTGGCGACACCGATGATGGTAGCGGCCTGCACCACATGGTGTTCGAGGTGGTCGATAACTCGATCGACGAAGCCCTCGCCGGCCACTGTGACGACATTACCGTAATCATCCACCCGGATGAGTCCATCACCGTTCGCGACAACGGCCGCGGCATCCCGGTCGATGTACACAAGGAAGAAGGGGTTTCCGCCGCAGAGGTCATCATGACCGTACTGCACGCCGGCGGTAAGTTCGACGACAACTCCTACAAGGTATCCGGCGGCCTGCACGGTGTGGGCGTCTCGGTGGTGAACGCGCTTTCCGAAGAGTTGATCCTCACCGTTCGCCGCAGCGGCAAGATCTGGGAGCAGACCTACGTTCACGGTGTACCGCAGGCTCCGATGAAGATTGTCGGCGACAGCGAAACCACCGGCACCCAGATCCACTTCAAGCCATCGTCCGAAACCTTCAAGAACATCCACTTCAGCTGGGACATCCTGGCCAAGCGGATTCGTGAACTGTCGTTCCTCAACTCTGGCGTAGGCATCCTGTTGAAGGACGAACGCTCGGGTAAGGAAGAGGAATTCAAGTACGAAGGTGGCCTGCGCGCATTCGTCGAATACCTGAACACCAACAAGACTCCGGTGAACGAAGTGTTCCACTTCAGCGTTCAGCGCGAGGATGGTGTGGGTGTGGAAATCGCCCTGCAGTGGAACGACAGCTTCAACGAGAACCTGTTGTGCTTCACCAACAACATTCCGCAGCGCGACGGCGGTACTCACCTGGTGGGTTTCCGTTCGGCGCTGACGCGTAACCTGAACAACTACATCGAGCAGGAAGGTCTGGCCAAGAAGAACAAGGTCGCGACCACCGGTGATGATGCCCGTGAAGGCCTGACCGCAATCATCTCGGTGAAGGTGCCTGATCCCAAGTTCAGCTCGCAGACCAAGGACAAGCTGGTTTCGTCCGAAGTCAAAACTGCGGTGGAACAGGAGATGGGCAAGTACTTCTCCGACTTCCTGCTGGAAAACCCGAACGAAGCCAAGGCTGTGGTCGGCAAGATGATCGACGCTGCGCGCGCCCGTGAAGCGGCCCGTAAAGCGCGTGAAATGACCCGTCGCAAGGGCGCGCTGGACATTGCCGGGCTGCCGGGCAAGCTTGCCGACTGCCAGGAGAAAGACCCTGCCCTCTCCGAACTGTACCTGGTGGAGGGTGACTCCGCAGGCGGCTCGGCCAAGCAAGGCCGCAACCGCAAGACCCAGGCTATCCTGCCGCTCAAGGGCAAGATCCTCAACGTCGAGAAAGCACGTTTCGACAAGATGATCTCGTCCCAGGAAGTGGGCACGCTGATCACCGCACTGGGCTGTGGCATCGGCCGCGAAGAGTACAACATCGAGAAGCTGCGCTATCACAACATCATCATCATGACCGATGCTGACGTCGACGGTTCGCACATCCGTACCCTGCTGCTGACCTTCTTCTTCCGTCAGTTGCCGGAGCTGGTCGAGCGCGGCTACATCTACATCGCGCAGCCGCCGCTGTACAAGGTCAAGAAGGGCAAGCAGGAGCAGTACATCAAGGACGACGAGGCCATGGAAGAGTACATGACCCAGTCAGCCCTCGAAGATGCCAGCCTGCACCTGGACGAGTCCGCGCCACCGGTTTCCGGTGTCGAGCTGGAGCGTCTGGTCAACGAATTCCGTACCGTGATGAAGACTCTCAAGCGTCTGTCGCGCCTGTACCCGCAAGAGCTCACCGAGCACTTCGTGTACCTGCCGGCCATCTCGGTGGAGCAGCTGTCCGACCACGCGCACATGCAGAACTGGCTCGCCAGGTTCGATGAGCGCCTGCGCAATACCGAGAAGTCGGGCTTGCTGTACAAGGCCAGCCTGCGTGAAGACCGCGAGCGCAATGTGTGGCTGCCAGAAGTGGAAATCACTTCCCACGGCCTTGCCAGCTACGTGACCTTCAACCGCGACTTCTTCGGCAGCAACGACTACCGCACCGTGACCGCGCTGGGCGCCCAGCTTGCCACCCTGCTGGGTGAAGGTGCCTACGTGCAGCGTGGCGAACGCAAGAAAGCCATCACCGAGTTCAAGGAAGCCCTGGACTGGCTGATGGCCGAAAGCACCAAGCGTCACACCATCCAGCGCTACAAAGGGCTGGGCGAGATGAACCCGGACCAGCTGTGGGAAACCACCATGGACCCGACTGTGCGCCGCATGCTCAAGGTGACCATCGAAGACGCGATCGCTGCCGATCAGATCTTCAACACCCTGATGGGCGACGCCGTGGAACCGCGCCGCGAGTTCATCGAAAGCAACGCCCTGGCGGTATCCAACCTGGACTTCTGACCGGTTGCAGTACCTCTGAAAGCGGGCAGTTATCCACAGTGACAACGCCCTCGAAAGGCCAACCCTCAGGGGTTGGCCTTTTTGTTTTCCTGCCTAGGTGCTGCTGCGCCCTAGGCGTGAGCACTCAAGAAACACCCAGCTCGCGCAGGCGCCGATACAGGGTGCGCTCGCTCAGCCCCAGGTGGCGGGCAAGCTCGCTGCGCGATCCTTCGAAGCTGTCCAGCGCCTGGGCGATGTCGCGCAATCGGGTATTCGAGCGGCGTGGGGCACTGGCGGGCGAGTCGGCTCTCAGCTCCGTGGGCAGGTGCTCGGCGCGGATGATGCCGTCGTCGCTGAACAACCTCGCCCGCTCCAGAATGTTGCGCAGCTCGCGAATGTTGCCGGGGTAGCGGTACAGCCCCAGCAAGGTCATGGCCTCCTCGTCGACCCGCGGCGCAGCGGACCCGGCCAGGCGCTGCAGCAGGGTCTCGATCAGCAGGGGCAGGTCTTCGAAGCGTTCGCGCAGTGAAGGCAGGCGGATCGGGAAGCCGCTGATACGGTAGTAGAGGTCTTCGCGAAAGCTGCCGGCGGTGGCCATTTCCTTGAGGGGCTTGTGGGTGGCCGAGATCAGGCGGAAATCCGAATGCACCGTGCGCAGGCTGCCCACCGGGCGAAAGCTGCCCGACTCGATCAGGCGCAGCAGCTTGACCTGCATCGCCAGCGGCACCTCACCGATCTCGTCGAGAAACAGGGTGCCGCCATGGGCGGCTTCGGCCAGGCCGATCTTGCGCTGGTTGGCACCGGTGAATGCGCCCTTCTCGTAGCCGAACAGCTCGCTCTCCAGCAACGTCTCGGTCAGCCCCGTGCAGTCCACCACCACCAACGGACCGCTGGCACGCGGGCTGCTGGCATGCAGGGCGCGGGCGAACAGCTCCTTGCCGGTACCGGACTCCCCTTGCAGCAGCACCGGTATCTGCGCCGGCGCGGCCCGCTGGACACCGGCAAGGGCCTCCTGGAAGGCCGCCGAACGCCCTACCAGACCGAACTGCTGCGGCTGTGCCGACGCCACGGCGATGCTGGTCAGGCGTTCGACAAAGGCGATCACTTCACCCTGCTCGTCCAGGATCGGGCGCAACTCCACGTCCACATGCTCCGGCCCGCGCGGGGTGTGATGCACATGCAGCACCCGCTCGGGGGTGCGGCTGTGCCTGGCCTTGCGCATCGGGCAGTGCTCGCCCGCCTGGTCGCACGGCACCGCGTAGTGGTGCGAGACGTGGTGGCACTTCTGGCCGATCGGCGCGGCGCCCACCACCCCGAATTGATGCAGGTACGCGGTGTTGGCGGCAAGAATGTTGTACTGCAGGTCGAGCACGATGCTCGGCTGAGGTTCGTGTTCGAGGTAGGACACCAGCGCCTGCAGGGCGGGGCTGGCGGGTGTGTCGGGGTTCATGGGCATGACGGCACCAGGGGCAAGGCAGGCCCGCAGCTTAACCGAACGCCACGCCCACTGCCAAAAACTGCCAGCCTCTGCCAACCAGCTGACAGAACCGTGGCAGGCAGTTTCGGCCAGAGGGTCCAGACTCAGGTAAACCGGGCGTGCTGGCCGGGGGCAGGCGTGAATCTGCGCTGGCACATATCTTGATGACTGTTGGTCGAATGCCTGCACGGCTGGCCGGCAGGCATCAGCGGATTTCTCTGGAGAGCGGTAATGATCATCGGCGGTAACCTGTATGTAGAAGCGCTGTTCGACAGCGCGACCTCGACCATCAGCTACCTGGTCATGGACCAGGCCAGCGCGCACTGCGCCCTGATCGACAGCGTGCTGGACTATGACCCGAAGGCCGGGCGTACCGATACCGCCTCGGCCGACAAGCTGATCGCACGGGTACGCGAGCTGGGTGGTCAGGTGCAGTGGATACTCGAGACCCATGTGCACGCCGACCACCTCTCTGCTGCCGCCTATCTCAAGCAGGCGCTGGGAGGCCAGGTGGCCATCGGCAGCCGCATCACCCAGGTGCAGAAGGTGTTCGGCACGCTGTTCAATGCCGAACCCGGCTTTGCCCGTGATGGCAGCCAGTTCGATGTGCTGCTGGACGACAACGGCGAGCTCGCCCTTGGCACGCTCAAGCTGCGCGCCTTGCACACCCCGGGGCATACCCCGGCCTGCATGACCTACCTGGTACAGGCCGGTGACGAGTGCGTCGCGTTCGTCGGCGACACCTTGTTCATGCCGGATTACGGCACGGCCCGCTGCGACTTCCCCGGGGCCGATGCGCGCACCCTGTACCGCTCGATCCAGCGCATCCTGGCCCTGCCGGATGCCACCCGCCTGTTCATGTGCCACGACTACCTGCCCGGAGGCCGTGCGTTGCGCTACATGACCACGGTGGGCGAACAGCGCGCCAGCAACATTCACATTCGCGACGGCATCAGCGAGGACTGCTTCGTGGCCATGCGCGAAGCCCGTGATGCCACCCTCGACATGCCGCAACTGATCCTGCCCTCGGTGCAGGTGAACATGCGCAGCGGCCAGTTGCCCGAGCCGGAAGACAACGGTGTGCGCTACCTGAAGATCCCGCTCAACAAGCTCTGAACCTGCTGCACCAGAATTATTATTAAAGGACGTACTGCCATGCCTGCCCCCTCCTCTGCCGCTGCCCGCGAGGTCAGCCACCACAAGGTGCTGATCGTCGGCGCCGGTGCCGCCGGAATCGCCACCGCCTCCAGCCTGCTGGCGCGTGATGCCTCGCTGGATATCGCGATCATCGACCCCGCCGACGTTCACTACTATCAACCTGGCTGGACCATGGTCGGCGCGGGCGTGTTCCGTGCAGCGTCCACCGCCCGCACCCTGGCCTCGACCGTGCCGGCGGCGGTCAGGTGGATCAAGGCCGCCGTGCAACAGTTCGACCCGCAGGCGCAGACCGTCAGCCTGGATGACGGGCGCCTGGTGAGTTACGAACAGCTGGTGGTATGCCCCGGGCTGCGGTTGGCCTGGGACGCCATCGACGGTCTGGTCGAGACCCTCGGCCAGAACGGCGTGACCTCCAATTACCGCTACGACCTGGCACCCTACACCTGGCAGCTGGTGCAGGGCCTGAAGGAAGGCCGCGCCGTGTTCACCCAGCCACCGATGCCGATCAAGTGCGCCGGTGCCCCACAAAAAGCCCTGTACCTGTCGTGCGACCACTGGCTGCGCAGCGGGCGCCTGGGGGCGATCCAGGCGCAGTTCTTCAACGCCGGCAACGTGCTGTTCGGTGTCGCCGACTATGTGCCGGCGCTGATGGAATACATCGACCGTTACGGCGTGGACCTCAACTATTCACACCGGCTGGTGGCGGTGGACGGGCCGGGCAAGCGCGCGACCTTTCTGCGCACCCTGCCCGACGGCAGCAGCGAAACCGTGGTGCAGGCATTCGACATGCTGCATGTGGTACCGCCGCAGGTTTCGCCGGACTTCATCCGCAACAGCCCGCTGGCTGATGCGGCCGGTTGGCTCGAGGTCGACCCGGCCACCCTGCGCCATGCGCGCTACGGCAACATCCATGGCCTGGGCGATGTGATCAACACCAGCAATGCCAAGACGGCCGCCGCTGCCCGCAAGCAGGCGCCGGTGGTGGCCAACAACGTGCTGGTGGCACTGGGGCGCCTGTCGCGTCTGGCCGAATACGACGGCTACGGGTCGTGTCCGCTGACGGTGGAACGCGGCAGGATCGTGCTGGCCGAGTTCACCTACGGCGGCAAGCTGGCACCAAGCTTTCCGCGCTGGTTGCTCGACGGGCGCAGGCCCACGCGCCTGGCCTGGCTGCTCAAGGCGCGGATACTGCCGCCGCTGTACTGGCGCTGCATGCTCAAGGGGCGCGAATGGCTGGCCAAGCCGGTTGCGCGACTGCGTGAGGCGCGCCAGTGACAGAGCATGAACTGGTCGGCGCCGGTCTGGGCGCCCTCATTGGCATCATCCTGGCCCTGACGGGCGCCGGTGGCGGCATTCTTGCGGTGCCGCTGCTGGTGTTCGGCCTGGGCCTGAGCATGGTCGAGGCGGCCCCGGTCGGCCTGCTGGCGGTGGGCCTGGCGGCAGGTGTGGGTGCGGTGCTGGGGCTGCGTCAGGGGCTGGTGCGCTACCGGGCCGCGCTGTTCGTCGCGCTGATCGGCATGTGTGCCACCCCCTTCGGCCTGCTGCTGGCGCATCGCCTGCCCAATGCACCGCTGGCGCTGGGGTTCAGCCTGGTGCTGGTGTATGCCTGCGCACGCATGCTGCGCAAGGCCCGGCGCGAGCTGCGGGGCGAGCCGCCCTGTGCGGATCGTGCCCTGCAGCCCTGTGTGCTCAACCCGTTGCAGGGGCGCTTGCGCTGGACCCTGCCCTGCGCCCGCGCGTTGGCCTTCACCGGCTTGCTCAGCGGCCTGCTGTCCGGCCTGCTCGGGGTCGGTGGCGGGTTTGTGATCGTGCCTGCCCTGGGGCGCTACACCAACCTTGAGATGAAAAGCATCGTCGCCACGTCGCTGGCGGTGATCGCCCTGGTGTCGCTGGGCAGCGTGTTGAGCGCCAGCCTCAGCGGGGTGATGCACTGGGGTGTCGGCGTGCCGTTTGCCGGCGGTGCGGTGGCGGGCCTGGTGGTTGCGCGCCAGTTCGCCCACCGCCTGGCCGGGCCGCGTCTGCAACAGGGCTTTGCGCTGGTGGGGATAGCGGCTGCCCTGTTGCTGGCGGTCAACACCCTGGCGCGCTGAACGCCGCTCACTCGGCGAGCAGTTCGCCCTGCTCGTCGGCGCACAGCGCCAGCAGGTAGTCCCACACTACCCGCAGGCGCACCGACTTGTGCAGTTCGCGCCGGGTGCTGATCCAGTAGCTGCGCTGGATGGTTTCGCTGGGCAGCACGCGCACCAGGTGCGGGTCGTGGCGGGCCATGTAGTTGGGCAGTACCGCGATGCCCAGCCCGGCACGCGCCGCATGCTGCTGGGCGATCACGCTGGTGCTGCGAAACACCACGTTCGGTGCGCGGCAGAAGCTGTTGAGAAACAGCAACTGCTGGCTGAACAGCAGGTCGTCCACGTAGCCGATCCAGCTGTGCCGGGCCAGGTCTTCGCGGCTGTTGAGCGGCGCAGCCCTGGCCAGGTACTCGGGGCTGGCATACAGCGCCAGGCGGTAATCGGTGAGTTTTCGCGTGATCAACAGGTCGGCATGCGGGCGTTCCAGGTGAATGCTGATCTCTGCCTCGCGGTTGATGATGCTGACAAAGCGCGGCACTGCAACCAGCTCCACCTCCAGCCCGGGGTAGCGTTCGAACAGGCTGCCCATGCGCGGGGTGAAGAACATGATGCCGATGCCCTCGGTCACCCCCAGGCGAATCTTGCCCAGCGGCGTGATGGCCTGGGTGATCTCCTCCTGCGCCAGCAAGGCGACGTTCTCCATGGCTTCGGCGTGCTTGAGCAGGGCCTGCCCGGCCGGGGTCAGTTCATAGCCCTGGGCGTGCTGCACGAACAGAGCCGTGCCCAGGCTGCTCTCGATGCTCTCGATATGCCGGGCCACGGTGCTATGGGTGGTGTTGAGGCGCTTGGCGGCGGTCAGCAGGCGGCCGCTACGCTGCAACTCGAGAAAAAACCGCAGGTCATTCCAGTCGAACATGCTTTTCCTTGTGAATCAGAGGTTCACTTGCGTTGTTCTAAAACGCACAGCCGTTGCGTGAAATCTAACGTGTTCAACTCGAAAATAATCAATAACACTGGCCTGGACAAGAATAAAAATCAGGCGCGAGGTCTTCATGGCACCAGCCGATCATTCCTACGACTACGTGGTAGTCGGTGCCGGCCCTGCCGGCTGTCTACTGGCCAATCGGCTGTCTGCCGACCCTGGCTGCCGCGTGCTGCTGCTCGAAGCCGGCGGTCGCGACAACTACCCCTGGATCCACATTCCGGTGGGCTACCTCTATTGCATTGGCAACCCGCGTACCGACTGGTGCTTCAAGACCGAAGCGCAACCGGGGCTCGACGGGCGCAGCCTGGGCTACCCACGGGGCAAGGTGCTGGGCGGGTGTTCCTCGATCAACGGCATGATCTACATGCGCGGTCAGGCCCGCGACTACGATCACTGGGCCGAACAGGGCAATCCCGGGTGGGCCTGGGATGACGTGCTGCCACTGTTCAGGGCCAGCGAAAACCATTTTGGCGGCGCCAGCGAGCTGCATGGCAACGCTGGCGAATGGCGGGTCGAACGCCAGCGCTATTCGTGGGCGATCCTCGATGCGTTTCGCGAGGCGGCAGCCCAGAGCGGCATCGCCAGCATCGACGACTTCAACGGTGGGAATAACCAGGGCTGTGGATACTTTCAGGTCAACCAGCGCAGCGGCGTGCGCTGGAATGCGGCCAAGGCATTCCTGCGCCCCGTGCGCCACCGCCCCAACCTGACGGTGCTGACCGGCGTCGAGGTGGACAAGGTGCTGCTCGACAATGGTCGCGCTTCGGCCGTTCAGGCGCGCTGGCAGGGCAGCGAACAGCGTTACCAGGCCCGCCGCGAAATCATCCTGTGTGCCGGGGCGGTGGGTTCGCCGGGCATTCTTCAACGCTCCGGCATCGGCCCGCGGCCATTGCTGGAACGCCTAGGCATCCCGGTACTGCACGAATTGCCCGGCGTGGGCGGCAACCTGCAGGATCACCTGCAACTGCGCCTGATCTACAAGGTCAGCAACGTGCGCACCCTCAACCAGGTGGCCAACACCCACTGGGGCAAGCTGGGCATGGGCCTGCGCTATCTGTATGACCGCAGCGGCCCGTTGGCCATGGCGCCGAGCCAGCTGGGGGCGTTCGTGCGCTCGCACCCCGAGCAGCCCACGCCCAACCTGCAGTACCACGTGCAGCCCCTGTCGCTGGACCGCTTCGGCGAGCCGCTGCATCGCTTTGCCGCATTTACCGCCTCGGTGTGCAACCTGCGCCCGCTCAGCCGCGGGCGTGTGGATATCCGCTCGGCCAACCCGGGCGATGCACCGGTCATCGACCCCAACTACCTCAGCGAGCCTGAAGACCTGCGCGTCGCCGCCCAGGCCATCCGCCTTACCCGACAGATCGTGCAGGCCCCTGCCCTCGCCGCTTTTGCACCGGTCGAATACCTGCCAGGCGCAGCACTCGATACCGAGGAGCAGTTGCAGCAGGCTGCCGGGCAGATCGGCACCACCATTTTCCACCCGGTAGGTACCTGCCGCATGGGCAACGGCCCGCTGGATGTGGTGGACGCACAGTTGCGCGTGCATGGCGTGGCGGGGTTGCGCATCGCCGATGCCTCGATCATGCCGCAGATCACCTCTGGCAATACCTGTTCACCCACCCTGATGATCGGCGAAAAGGCCGCGCAACTGATTCTTAAGGCCGCACCCGCAGCCAGCAACAGCAGTGGCAAGACCGCGTTAGCGACGCCCTGAGGGCGGCGTGCAGTGACGTCGGCAGCAGTCGGCCGGCGACGACAGTGGAACAACAACAAGAATCACTGTGCCCGCAAGGGCCGAGGACAGCACGATGTCGGACACTCTTCAACAGCAGGGCGCTGCAGCCGCGGGCAACAGCCGCCGCGAAGAACGCAAGATCATTTTCGCGTCATCCCTCGGGACGGTTTTCGAGTGGTATGACTTTTTTCTCTATGGGGCGCTGGCGGTCGTCATCAGCAAGCAGTTCTTCGCCGGGGTCAACGACACCACGGCGTTCATCTTCGCGCTGATGGCGTTCTCCGCCGGGTTCCTGGTACGGCCCTTCGGCGCTCTGGTGTTCGGGCGCCTGGGCGACATGATCGGGCGCAAATACACCTTCCTGGTCACCATCGTGCTGATGGGCCTGTCGACCTTTGCGGTGGGCCTGCTGCCCAACTACGCCAGCATCGGCATTGCCGCGCCGATCATCCTGGTGGTGCTGCGCATGCTCCAGGGCCTGGCCCTGGGTGGCGAGTACGGCGGCGCGGCCACCTATGTGGCCGAGCACGCGCCGCCCGGCAAGCGCGGCTTTCACACCGGGTTCATCCAGTCCACCGCTACCCTCGGCCTGCTGCTTTCGCTGCTGGTGGTGCTGGGCAGCCGTTACCTCACGGGCGACCAGTTCGAGGTATGGGGCTGGCGCCTGCCGTTTTTGCTGTCGATCGTGCTGCTGGGTATTTCCACCTGGATCCGCATGAGCATGCACGAGTCGCCGGCCTTCGTGAAAATGAAAGCCCAGGGCAAGACCAGCAAGTCGCCGATTCGTGAGTCGTTCGGCTCGTGGGCCAACCTCAAGATCGTGCTCACCGCACTGTTCAGCATCAACGCCGGCCAGGCGGTGACCTTCTACACCGCGCAGTTCTACGTGCTGTTCTTCATGACCCAGATGCTCAAGATGGACCCGGCCCAGGCCAATACCCTGCTGATCATCAGCGTGGTGATCGGCGCGCCGTTCTTCGTGTTCTTCGGCTGGCTGTCGGACCGGATCGGGCGCAAGCCGATCCTGATGCTCGGCCTGCTCCTGGCCACCGTGCTGTACTTCCCGCTGTTCAAGGGCCTGAGCCACTACGCCAACCCGCAGATCGACGCGGCCAGCCGCCAGGCGCCGATCGTGGTGATGGCCGATCCGCAGGGCTGCACCTTCCAGTTCGACCCGGTGGGCAAGGCACGTTTCGACAGCACCTGCGACAAGGTCAAGACCTTCCTGGTCAAGCAGGGCCTGCCGTACAGCTCGCAATCGGTGCCTGCCGGTACCGAGGTGGTGGTGACCATCGGCGAGCAGCGTATCGACGGCTTCGACGAAGCGGCCATGCGTGCGGCCATCGAAAAGGCTGGCTACCCGGCCAAGGCAGACCCGGCCAACGTGAACCAGCCGATGGTGGTGCTGCTGATCGTGGTGATGATCCTGATCGCGACCATGACCTATGGTCCGCTGGCGGCGGTGATGGTGGAGCTGTTCCCCACGCGCATCCGCTACACCTCGATGTCGCTGCCGTATCACATCGGCAATGGCTGGTTCGGCGGCTTCCTGCCGACGGTATCGTTCGCGCTGGTGGTGTATACCGGGGATATCTTCTACGGGCTGTGGTACCCGGTGCTGATTACCGGGGTGAGCCTGGTGGTGGGGATCTTCTGCCTGAAGGAGACCAACAAGGTGGACCTGGACAAGGTGTGAAAGGGCCTTAAGTAATCCACAAAAAAACCGGCCTAAAAGCCGGTTTTTTTATCGCGCGAAAAAACTTATGCACGATTTTCGCAAAACAGTCATACAGAGAAATAAGCAGTTAAATCATAAGGTTAGCGAATTTTTCTGAAAGAAATCCAAATACTGTACACACGTTATCCACAGAACGGTCAGGTCACCGGCTGGGCGTCGTCGGGGGCGTGCGCCGGCAGCGAACCGAGGTCGCGCTGGGTCTGCTCGTTCCATGCCGCCGCACGGTCGTTGAGCGCTGCGATGGCGCGTGGCCCGGTGCCTTCGGCATACATAGGCTCGCCGATCACCACCTCGATGGTGCCGGCGCGCTTGCCCCAGCCTTCCTTGGGCCAGTACTTGCCGGCGTTGTGCGCGATCGGCAGCACCGGCAGGTTGGCATTAACCGCCAGCGCGGTACCGCCACGGGAGAACTTGCCGATCTTGCCGAACGGCACGCGGGTACCCTCCGGGAAGATCAGCACCCACACACCGTCCTTGAGCAGCTTGTCGCCTTCGGTGGCCACCTGCTTGAGCGCAGCCTTGGGGTTGTCGCGGTCGATGGCGATGGGCCGCAGCATGGCCATGGCCCAGCCGAAGAACGGCACGTACAGCAGTTCGCGCTTGAGCACCTGGCTCAAGGGCTGGAAATAGGCGGAGAGGAAAAACGTCTCCCAGGTGCTCTGGTGATTGGAGAGGATCACGCAGGGTTGCGCCGGAATGTTCTCGGCCCCGGTGACGTTCACCCGAATGTTCAGGAAAACACGCACCAGCACCAGCGCAAAACGGCACCAGTACACATTGATGAAGCGGTAACGGGCGCGGAACGAAAGGAACGGCGCGATAAAGAAGCTCAGGGTGCACCACAGCAACGAGCTGGTACCCAGCAGCAGGTAAAAAAGAAAAATTCTGATCGCCTGCAGGATCGACATAGCGGAATGTACCGTTGCGGGCTAACCCGCCTGTGTGTGGATAAGTGCACTGGCGATCGACGCCAGGTCATCGAAAATCAGCGTTGCCTCGGGCACGCCCTTGCTCAGGGTCTGCTCGCCTTTGCCGGTCCTTACCAGAACCGGTTGTGCATCGACGGCGCGCGCGGCTTCCAGGTCACCCTTGCTGTCACCCACGAACCACACTCCGGCCAGGTCGACCGCGTAATGGTTGGCAATGGTGCGCAGCATGCCCGGCCTGGGCTTGCGGCAATCGCAGCCGTCGTCCGGGCCATGCGGGCAATAGACGATCAGGCCCACCTCGCCGCCCTGCGCCACCACCAGCTCGCGCAGGCGCGCGTGCATGGCGTCGAGGGTGGCCAGGCTGTAATAGCCACGGGCGATGCCCGACTGGTTGGTGGCCACCGCCACCGTCCAGCCGGCCTTGCTCAGCTGCGCAATGGCCTCGATCGAACCCGGGATGGGAATCCACTCGTCCAGCGACTTGATGTAGGCGTCGGAGTCCTGGTTGATCACCCCGTCCCGATCGAGAATCAGCAGCTTCACGTCCTACCCCAGCAGCGAGATGTCGGCCACGCCCAGGAACAGGCCGCGCAGGCGGCTGAGCAGGGCATAACGGTTGGCTCGCACGTTGGCGTCGTCGGCGTTGACCATCACCGCCTCGAAGAACGCATCCACCGGCTCGCGCAGCGCGGCCAGGCGCGCCAGCGACTCGCTGTACTGACGCGCAGCGGCCATCGGTTGTACCGCCTGATCGGCCTGTTGAATGGCTGAGTACAGCGAGAACTCGTTGGCGTTGTCGAAGTACTTGGGCTCTACCGAGGTAGCCACCGAACCTTCGGCCTTGCTCAGCAGGTTGGACACACGCTTGTTCACCGCAGCCAGGGCTGCGGCTTCCGGCAGCTTGCGGAACGCCTGCACGGCTTGCACGCGCTGGTCGAAGTCCAGTGCCGAGCCTGGCTTGAGCGCACGTACCGAGAGGTAGGTGGCCACGTCGATGCCTTCATCTTCGTAACGCGCACGCAGGCGGTCGAAGACGAATTCCAGCACCTGCTCGCTCAGGCCGGCAGCCTTGACCTTGGCACCGAACTGGGCGACGGCGACGTTCACCGCCTCGTTCAGGTCCAGGTCCAGCTGCTTCTCGATCAGGATACGCAGCACGCCCAGGGCGGCGCGGCGCAGGGCATAGGGGTCCTTGCTGCCGGTTGGCAGCATGCCGATGCCGAAGATGCCGACCAGGGTGTCGAGCTTGTCGGCGATGGCCACGGCCGCACCGGTCAGGGTCGAGGGCAGTTCGGCACCGGCACCGCGCGGCATGTACTGCTCGTTCAGGGCCAGGGCGACGTCTTCGGGTTCGCCGTCGTTGAGGGCGTAGTAGTAGCCGGCAACGCCCTGCATTTCAGGGAACTCGCCAACCATCTCGGTGGCCAGGTCGCACTTGGACAGCAGGCCGGCACGCGCCGCGCGCTGGGCGTCGCCGCCGATGCGCTGGGCAATGAACGCAGCCAGCTTGGCCACGCGCTCGGCCTTGTCGAACACGCTGCCCAGCTGTGCCTGGAACACCACGTTCTGCAGGCGCTCGTTGAAGCTTTCGAGCTTCTGCTTCTTGTCCTGCTTGAAGAAGAACTCGGCGTCGGTCAGGCGCGGGCGCACGACCTTCTCGTTGCCTTCGATGATCTGCTTCGGATCGCGGCTCTCGATGTTGGCCACGGTGATGAAGCGCGGCAGCAGCTTGCCGTCCACGTCCAGCAGGCAGAAGTACTTCTGGTTGTCCTGCATGGTGGTGATCAGGGCTTCCTGCGGCACCTCGAGGAAACGCTCCTCGAACGAGCACACCAGCGGCACCGGCCATTCGACCAGCGCGGTCACTTCGTCGAGCAGGGCCGGCGGCACGATCGCGGTGCCTTCCTGCAGGGTGGCCAGTTCGGCGGTGCGTTTGCTGATCAGCTCGCGGCGCTCGTTGGCGTCTGCCAGCACATAGGCGGCGCGCAGGTCGGCCAGGTAGTTGGCAGGCGAGGTGATGCGCACGGCTTCAGGGTGGTGGAAGCGGTGGCCACGCGAGTCGCGGCCGGCCTTCTGGGCGAGGATGGTGCAATCGATGACCTGGTCACCGAGCAGCATCACCAGCCACTGGGTCGGACGCACGAATTCTTCCTTGCGTGCACCCCAGCGCATGCGCTTGGGGATCGGCAGGTCGTTGAGCGAGTCTTCGACGATGGTCGGCAGCAGGCTGGCGGTCGGCTTGCCGACGATGTTCTGGCTGTAGCGCAGCTTCGGCCCGCTCTGGTCGATTTCACTGAGGTCCACGCCGCACTTCTTGGCAAAACCCAGGGCAGCCTGGGTCGGGTTGCCGTCGGCGTCGAACGCGGCCTGGCGTGGCGGGCCGTCGAGGTTGACGCTGCGGTCCGGCTGCTGGGTGGCCAGGGCGGTGATCAGCACCGCCAGGCGACGTGGTGCGGCGTACACGGTCTTGCTCTCGAAGCTCAGGCCGGCCGCTTGCAGGCCCTTGTCGATGCCGGCCAGGAAGGCTTCGGCCAGGGTGTTCAGGGCCTTGGGTGGCAGCTCTTCGGTGCCCAGTTCTACCAGGAAATCTTGAGCACTCATTGTGCAGCCTCCAGCTTGGCCAATACTTCGTCACGCAGGTCCGGGGTCGCCATCGGGAAGCCCAGCTTGGCACGGGCCAGCAGGTAGGCCTGGGCCACGGCACGCGCCAGGGTGCGCACGCGCAGGATGTACTGCTGACGCGCGGTCACCGAGATGGCGCGACGTGCATCCAGCAGGTTGAAGGTGTGCGAGGCCTTGAGCACCATTTCATAGCTTGGCAGCGGCAGCGGCTGGTCCAGTTCGATCAGGCGCTTGGCTTCGCTCTCGTAGAAGTCGAACAGTTCGAACAGCTTGTCGACGTTGGCGTGCTCGAAGTTGTAGGTGGACTGCTCCACCTCGTTCTGGTGGAACACGTCGCCGTAGGTCACCTTGCCGAACGGGCCGTCGGCCCATACCAGGTCGTAGACCGAGTCCACGCCCTGCAGGTACATGGCCAGGCGCTCCAGACCGTAGGTGATCTCGCCGGTGACCGGGTAGCACTCGATGCCGCCGGCCTGCTGGAAGTAGGTGAACTGGGTCACTTCCATACCGTTGAGCCAGACTTCCCAGCCCAGGCCCCAGGCGCCCAGGGTCGGCGACTCCCAGTTGTCTTCGACGAAGCGGATGTCGTGCACCAGCGGGTCCAGGCCCACGTGCTTGAGCGAGCCCAGGTACAGTTCCTGGAAGTTGTCCGGGTTCGGCTTCAGGACCACCTGGAACTGATAGTAGTGCTGCAGGCGGTTGGGGTTTTCGCCGTAGCGGCCGTCAGTCGGGCGACGACTGGGCTGCACATAAGCGGCGTTCCAGGTTTCCGGGCCGATGGCGCGCAGGAAGGTGGCGGTATGAAAAGTGCCGGCGCCTACTTCCATATCGTAGGGCTGAAGTACCACACAACCTTGCTCGGCCCAGTACTGCTGCAGGGCGAGGATCAGGTCTTGGAAGGTACGCACGGCTGGCGTAGGCTGGCTCACGAAATTCACCTTTTCCAGGGCTGCGAATATAAAGAGCGGGAGTATAACCCGATTCGCCCCCGCCTCTACCCTTGGAGCCTTATGCCACGCTGCTTTTGGTGTACCGATGATCCGTTGTACCAGGCGTACCACGACAGCGAGTGGGGCACGCCCCAGCGCGAGCCTGGCGCGCTGTTCGAAATGCTGCTGCTCGAAGGCTTTCAGGCCGGGTTGTCGTGGATCACGGTGCTGAAGAAGCGCGAGCGCTACCGTGAGGTGCTGTTCGGCTTCGACCCGCAGCGCCTGGCGCAGATGACCGATGCCGAGATCGAGGAGCGCATGCTCGACCCCGGCATCATCCGCAACCGCCTCAAGCTCAACGCCGCGCGGCGCAACGCCAGGGCCTGGCTGGCGCTGGACGAGCCGGCGCAGTGGCTCTGGTCGTTCGTCGGCGGGGTGCCGAAAATCAATCATTTCAGCCAGCGCAACGAGGTGCCGGCCGTGACCGACGAGGCCACGGCCATGAGCAAGGCCCTGAAGAAGGCCGGCTTCACCTTTGTCGGGCCGACCATCTGCTATGCCTTCATGCAGGCCACTGGCATGGTCATGGATCACACCACCGATTGCGATCGTTACGCCGCCCTGCGCCGCTGACGGTTACAATGCGCGGCTTGCAGAAGGAGGAACCTGCCTGTGGATAAGTTCAAGGGCGCCTTGATGGTCGGGGCGTTGCGATTGTTTGCCAAGTTGCCCTGGGGCGCGGTACAGCGGGTTGGCGCGGCCATCGGCTGGATCATGTGGAAGGTGCCCAACAGCTCGCGCAACGTGGTGCGTATCAACCTGGCCAAGTGTTTCCCCGAGATGGACCCGGCCGAACGCGAGCGCCTTGTGGGCCGCACGCTGATGGACATCGGCAAGTCGTTCACCGAAAGCGCCTGTGCGTGGATCTGGCCGGCGCAGCGCTCCATCGACCTGGTGCGCGAGGTCGAGGGCCTGGAGGTGCTGCACGAGGCACTGGCGTCGGGCAAGGGCGTGGTGGGCATCACCAGCCACCTGGGCAACTGGGAAGTGCTCAACCACTTCTATTGCAGCCAGTGCAAGCCGATCATCTTCTACCGTCCGCCCAAGCTCAAGGCGGTGGATGACCTGCTGCGCGAACAGCGCGTGCAACTGGGCAACCGAGTGGCGGCGTCGACCAAGGAAGGCATCCTCAGCATCATCAAGGAAGTGCGCAAGGGCGGCCAGGTGGGCATTCCGGCCGACCCGGAGCCGGCGGAATCGGCGGGGGTGTTCGTGCCGTTCTTTGCCACCAAGGCACTGACCAGCAAGTTCGTGCCGAACATGCTGGCCGGTGGCAAGGCGGTGGGGGTGTTCCTGCATGCGTTGCGCCTGCCGGACGGTTCGGGCTTCAAGGTGATCCTGGAAGCGGCGCCGGATGCGATGTACAGCACCGACGTGGAGACCTCGGCGGCGGCCATGAGCAAGGTGGTGGAGCGTTATGTGCGGGCGTATCCAAGCCAGTACATGTGGAGCATGAAGCGCTTCAAGAAGCGCCCGCCGGGCGAGACGCGCTGGTACTGAGTGCCCCTTCGCGGGTCAAGCCCGCTCCCACAGGGATATCAGTGATCTCAGGATCTGCTCTGTACCTGTGGGAGCGGGCTTGACCCGCGATGGGCTGCACAGCAGCCCTAAACAGCCTTGTCGAGCTTCCTGAGAAACACCGTCATCTCCTTCTCCGCCTGCTTGTCCCCATGCGCCTGCGCTGCATCCAGCCCTTCGGTCCAGGCCTGGCGCGCGCCGGCCACGTCGCCCTGCACCTGATACGCCTTGCCCAGCAGCTTCCACGCCGCCGAGTACTTGGGGTCGAATTCCACGCAGCGGCGCAGGTGCAGCGCGGCCTCTGCGCCGTTGCCCTCATCCAGCCAGGCCTTGCCCAGGCCGAAGCGCAGCAGCGAGTTATCCACACCCTTGGCCAGCATCTTTTCCAGTGATTCGCGCATTCCGGTTTCTCCCTAGAAGAAGCTCAGGCCCACGTGGAACAGCTTCTCCACGTCGCGGATGTACTTTTTATCCACAACGAACAGGATCACGTGGTCGCCGGACTCGATCACCGTGTCGTCGTGGGCGATCAGCACCTGCTCGTCGCGGATGATCGCACCGATGGTGGTGCCCGGCGGCAGCGCGATGTCCTCGATGGCCTTGCCGATCACCTTGCTCGACTTCGAATCGCCGTGGGCAATGGCCTCGATGGCTTCGGCCGCGCCACGGCGCAGCGAGTGCACGCTGACGATGTCACCGCGGCGCACGTGGGCCAGCAAGGTGCCGATGGTGGCCTGCTGCGGGCTGATGGCGATGTCGATCTCGCCGCCCTGCACCAGGTCGACATAGGCCGGGTTGTTGATGATGGTCATCACCTTCTTCGCGCCCAGGCGCTTGGCCAGCAGCGAGGACATGATGTTGGCTTCGTCATCGTTGGTCAGGGCCAGGAAGATGTCGGCGTCGGCGATGTTCTCTTCCAGCATCAGGTCGCGGTCCGAGGCGCTGCCCTGCAGCACCACCGTGCTGTCGAGGGTGTCGGACAGGTAGCGGCAACGGGCCGCGTTCATCTCGATGATCTTGACCTGGTAGCGGCTCTCGATGGCCTCGGCCAGGCGTTCGCCGATCTGCCCGCCGCCGGCAATCACCACGCGCTTGTTGGTTTCGTCGATGCGGCGCAGCTCGCCCATCACTGCGCGGATGTGGTTCTTGGCGGCGATGAAGAACACCTCGTCGTCGGCCTCGATCACCGTGTCGCCCTGTGGCTTGATCGGCCGGTCGCGACGGAAGATCGCCGCCACGCGGGTGTCCACGTTGGGCATGTGCTCGCGGATCTGGCGCAGCTGCTGGCCCACCAGCGGGCCGCCGTAGTAGGCCTTGACCGCCACCAGCTGGACCTTGCCCTCGGCGAAGTCGATCACCTGCAGGGCGCCGGGGTGCTCGATCAGGCGCTTGATGTAGTGGGTGACCACCTGTTCGGGGCTGATCAGCACGTCGACCGGGATCGCCTCGTTGTTGAACAGGCCGCTGCGGGTCAGGTAGGCCGACTCGCGAACCCGGGCAATCTTGGTCGGGGTGTGGAACAGGGTGTAGGCCACCTGGCAGGCGACCATGTTGGTCTCGTCGCTGTTGGTCACCGCCACCAGCATGTCGGCATCATCCGCACCGGCCTGGCGCAGCACCGTCGGCAGCGAGGCGCGGCCCTGCACGGTGCGGATGTCGAGGCGATCGCCCAGATCGCGCAGGCGGTCGCCATCGGTGTCGACCACGGTGATGTCGTTGGCTTCGCTGGCCAGGTGCTCGGCCAGCGTGCCGCCGACCTGCCCCGCGCCCAGGATGATGATCTTCATCCGCTCTCCCTTGTGCTGGTTAGTGTCCGCGAACGGCGGCGATCTTGATCAGCTTGGCATAGTAGAAGCCATCGTGGCCGCCTTCCTGCGCGAGCAACTGCCGGCCATGGGGCTGGCGGATGCCGGCCTCGGTGGCCAGGTCCAGCTCGCGCGCGCCCGGCGTGCGGGCCAGGAACGCCTCGATCACTTCGGTGTTCTCGGTCGGCAGGGTCGAGCAGGTGGCGTAGAGCAGGATGCCGCCCACTTCGAGGGTTGGCCACAGCGCGTCGAGCAGCTCGCCCTGCAGGCTGGCCAGGGCAGCGATGTCATCGGCCTGGCGGGTCAGCTTGATGTCCGGGTGGCGACGGATCACACCGGTGGCCGAGCAGGGAGCGTCCAGCAGGATGCGCTGGAAGGTCTTGCCGTCCCACCAGCTGGCGGTGTCGCGGGCATCGCAGGCGATCAACTGGGCATCCAGGCCCAGGCGGTCGAGGTTTTCACGCACGCGGGTCAGGCGCTTGGCTTCCAGGTCGATGGCCACCACCGCCTCCAGCCCGGCATGCGCCTCGAGCAGGTGGCAGGTCTTGCCGCCGGGGGCGCAGCAGGCGTCGAGCACGCGCTGGCCGGGCGCCAGGTCGAGCAGGTCGGCGGCCAGCTGCGCGGCTTCGTCCTGCACGCTGATCCAGCCCTGTTCGAAGCCCGGCAAACCGCGCACGTCGCAGGCCTCGGCGAGCAGAATACCGTCACGGCTGTACGTGCACGGCGCGGCATCGATGCCGGCTTCGCGCAGCAGGCCCAGGTAGGCATCGCGGCTGTGGTGGCGGCGGTTGACCCGCAGGATCATCGGCGGGTGGGCATTGTTGGCGGCGCAGATGGCTTCCCACTGCTCGGGCCAGAAAGCCTTGAGCGACTTCTGCAGCCAGCGCGGGTGCGCGGTGCGCACCACCGGGTCGCGTTCGAGTTCGGCAAGCATCTCGCTGCTCTCGCGCTGGGCGCGGCGCAGCACGGCATTGAGCAGGGCCTTGGCCCAGGGCTTTTTCAGCTTGTCGGCGCACCCGACCGTTTCGCCGATGGCGGCGTGGGCCGGCACGCGGGTGTACAGCAGCTGGTAGAGGCCCACCAGCAGCAACGCCTCGACATCCTTGTCGGCGGCCTTGAACGGCTTTTGCAGCAGGCGCTCGGCCAGTGCCGACAGGCGTGGCTGCCAGCGTGCGGTACCGAAGGCCAGGTCCTGGGTGAGGCCGCGATCGCGGGCCTCGACCTTGTCCAGCTGGGCGGGCAGCGAACTGTTGAGCGAGGCCTTGCCGCTGAGCACGGCGGCCAGGGCGCGGGCGGCGGCCAGACGCGGGTTCATTGGCCCAGCACCGTGCCGCTGGCGAATTTTTCGCGGCGGCTGTTGTACAGGTCGCTGAAGTTCAGCGCCTTGCCGCCGGGCAGTTGCAGGCGGGTCAGGCACAGCGCCTGCTCGCCGCAGGCCACGATCAGGCCGTCCTTGCTGGCAGACAGGATCTCGCCCGGCGCCCCCTTGCCATCGGCCAGGCGCGCACCCAGCACCTTGAGGGCTTCGCCGCCCAGGGTGCTGTGGCAGATCGGCCACGGGTTGAAGGCGCGGATCAGGCGCTCCAGTTCCTTGGCGGGGCGCGACCAGTCCAGACGCGCCTCGTCCTTGTTCAGCTTGTGGGCATACGTGGCCAGCGCGTCGTCCTGCACTTCGCCGTGCAGGGTGCCCGCGCCCAGGCCGTCGATGGCCTGCAGCACCGCAGGCGGGCCCAGTTCGGCCAGGCGATCGTGCAGGCTGCCGCCGGTGTCACTGGCGCTGATCGGGGTGCTGACCTTGAGCAGCATCGGCCCGGTGTCCAGGCCGGCCTCCATGCGCATGACCGTCACGCCGCTTTCGGCGTCGCCGGCCTGCACCGCGCGCTGGATCGGCGCGGCGCCGCGCCAGCGTGGCAGCAACGAGGCGTGGCTGTTGATGCAGCCCAGGCGCGGAATATCCAGCACCGCCTGGGGCAGGATCAGGCCGTAGGCCACCACCACCATCAGGTCGGGCTTGAGTGCGGCCAGCTCGGCCTGCGCCTCGGGGCTGCGCAGCGTCGGCGGTTGCAGCACCGGGATGGCGTTATCCACAGCCAGCTGCTTGACCGGGCTGGGCATCAGCTTCTGGCCACGGCCGGCCGGGCGGTCTGGCTGGGTGTAGACCGCGACGATTTCATGGGGGCTGGCCAGCAGGGCCTTGAGGTGTTCGGCGGCAAACTCGGGGGTGCCCGCGAAGACGATGCGCATGCAGTTCTCGCTTAAAAAGAAAAAGGCTTGCCGGAGCAAGCCTTCTGGAATGAGGGATCAAGCGTTCTGGCGGTGCTGCTTTTCCAGTTTCTTCTTGATGCGGTCGCGCTTGAGGTTCGACAGGTAGTCGACGAACAGCTTGCCGTTGAGGTGGTCGCATTCGTGCTGGATGCACACGGCCAGCAGGCCTTCGGCGATCAGTTCGAAGGGCTTGCCGTCGCGATCCAGGGCCTTGACCCTGACCTTCACCGGGCGGTCGACGTTCTCGTAGAAGCCGGGTACCGACAGGCAGCCTTCCTGATACTGGTCCATGTCGTCGGTGAGCATTTCCAGCTCGGGGTTGATGAAGACCCGCGGTTCGCTGCGGTCTTCGCTCAGGTCCATGACCACCACGCGCTTGTGCACGTTGATCTGGGTGGCGGCGAGGCCGATGCCAGGGGCTTCGTACATGGTTTCAAACATGTCATCGATCAACTGACGGATGCTGTCGTCCACTTCCGTCACCGGTTTGGCGATGGTGCGCAGGCGCGGGTCCGGGAATTCGAGGATGTTCAAGATGGCCATAAGCGTATGAGCTGCACTGTGCGATGGGTTGCAAACATGAATGCACATAATAAAGGTATTCGGCGCGTTCGGCACCCTTCTCAAGGTCGGCTAGGGTTTTGAAGGCGACTGGCGGCCCGCACCGGGCGGCGAGTTGTCAAACTATTATCAACAGAGTTATCCACAGGTTTTCACGCGTGGCTGACCCGCCTTCGATCAAGGATGATCCGATGCCCCTCCCGCCTGTTGCGGCGTGCTCGCCGGTTGAACTCGAGGCACGTCTGCGCCTGCACCGCCTTCCCGATATCGGGCCAAAGGGCTTTGGCCTGCTGCTGGAAGCCTTTGGCAGCGCGGCCGCCGCGCTTGATGCGCCCGCCACACAATGGCGGGCGCTGGGCCGCAGCCCGGCCAGCATAACGGCCCGCCACAGTGCCGAGGCTTACGCCGGCGCAGCGGCTGCAATGGCCTGGCTAGAGCGGCCCGGGCAGCATTTGCTGATGTGGGACGCCCCCACCTACCCTGGCTTGCTGGCCGAGCTTTGCGATGCCCCGCCCCTTCTGTTCATTGCCGGCGACCCGATGATTCTGGAGCAGCCGCAGGTGGCCATCGTCGGCAGCCGGCGTGCTTCACGCCCGGCCCTGGACACCGCGGCCGCGTTTTCCAGGCAACTGGCCCAGGCCGGTTTCGTGATTACCAGCGGCCTGGCACTGGGGGTCGACGGTGCCGCTCACCAGGCTGCAATGGATGCTGGCGGACGCACTATCGGCGTGCTCGGCACCGGCCTGCAAAAACTTTATCCACAGCGACATCATGCCCTCGCGCAGGCCATGGCCGAGCGCGGTAGCGCAGTGGTCTCGGAGTTCCCGCTGGATGCCGGACCGGTGGCGGCCAACTTCCCGCGGCGCAATCGCATCATCAGCGGGCTGTCGCTCGGTGTGCTGGTGGTGGAGGCCAGCCTGGCCAGCGGTTCGCTGATCACCGCGCGCCTGGCGGCCGAACAGGGGCGCGAGGTGTACGCGATTCCTGGCTCCATCTACCATCCGGGGGCCAGGGGTTGCCATCAATTGATACGTGACGGCGCGATGCTGGTGGAGAGCATAGAGCAGATTCTGGAAAGTTTGCGTGGCTGGCAGAACCTTCCGTCGGCCGCCCCCGAGCCGGTGGTGCACCCGCTGCTGGGGTTGCTGCTGGCGGCGCCGCACACCACCGAGGCGTTGGCGCTGGCCAGCGGTCAGGCCCTGCCCCAGGTGCTGGCCACGCTCACCGAACTGGAGCTGGACGGGCGTGTGTGCAGTGACGCGGGGCGTTGGTTTGCCCGGCCGGGCTAAGTACACTGCGTACCAGCCTTTGAACGCGGAGTGACAACGATGGTGAACAGTTGGCGTGTGCAACAAGCCGCGCGGGAAATTCGGGCGGGTGCGGTACTGGCCTATCCGACCGAGGCGGTCTGGGGCCTGGGCTGTGACCCGTGGAACGAGGAGGCGGTGGACCGCCTGCTGGCGCTCAAGTCCCGCTCGGTGAACAAGGGGCTGATCCTGATTGCGGACAACATCCGCCAGTTCGACTTCTTGTTCGAGGACTTCCCCGAGCTGTGGCTGGACCGCATGGCCAGCACCTGGCCGGGGCCCAATACCTGGCTGGTGCCGCACCAGGGCATGTTGCCGGAATGGATCACCGGCGTGCATGACACCGTGGCGCTGCGGGTCAGCGACCACCCGGTGGTGCGCGACCTGTGTTCGCTGGTGGGCCCGCTGGTGTCGACCTCGGCCAACCCGCAGGGCCGGCCGGCAGCGCGCTCGCGCCTGCGCGTGGAACAGTACTTCCACGGGCAGCTGGATGTGATCCTGGGCGGCAGCCTGGGCGGGCGGCGCAACCCGAGCGTGATTCGCGACCTGGCCACGGGGCAGGTCGTCAGAGCGGGTTGAAGGCCCTTCGGGCCTTTTTCGCGGGTCAAGCCCGCTCCCACAGGCGTTGTGGATAACCTTGTGGGAGCGGGCTTGACCCGCGATGGCGTCACTGCTGAATCAAGGCAACAACACCGTAGACCCCACCGTCCGCCGCGCCGACAGCTCTGCCTGAGCCTTGGCCGCTTCGGCCAGCGGATAGCGCTGCTGGATATCCACAGCCAGCTTGCCGCTGGCGATCATTTCGAACAGCTCGTCGGCCATCGCCTGGGTGTTCTCGGCATTGTTGGCATAGCTGGCCAGCGTCGGCCGGGTCACATACAGCGAGCCCTTCTGCGCCAGGATCCCCAGATTGACTCCGCTCACCGCGCCCGACGCATTGCCGAAGCTCACCATCAGCCCGCGCGGCGCCAGGCAGTCCAGCGAGGTCAGCCAGGTGTCCTGGCCCACGCCGTCGTACACCACCGGGCACTTCTTGCCGCCGGTCAGCTCCAGCACGCGCTGCGCCACGTCTTCACGGCTGTAGTCGATGGTTTCCCATGCACCCAGGGCCTTGGCCCGCGCCGCCTTCTCCGGCGAGCTCACGGTACCGATCAGCTTCACGCCCAGGGCCTTGGCCCACTGGCAGGCCAGCGAACCCACCCCACCGGCGGCGGCATGGAACAGCACCGTCTGGCCGGCCTGCAGCGCGTAGGTCTGGCGCAGCAGGTACTGCACGGTCAGGCCCTTGAGCATCACCGCGGCGGCCTGCTCGAAGCTGATGCTCTCGGGCAGCTTCACCAGGTTTGCTTCAGGCAGCGTGTGCACCTCGCTGTAGGCACCCAGCGGACCGCCAGCGTAGGCCACCCGATCGCCCACCTTGATCCGCGTCACGCCCTCGCCCACCGCCTCGACCACGCCGGCAGCTTCGGTGCCCAGGCCCGAGGGCAGTGCCGGCGGCGCGTACAGCCCGCTGCGGAAATAGGTGTCGATGAAGTTCAGACCAATGGCGTGGTTGCGCACGCGGACCTGTTGCGGGCCGGGCGCGGCGGGTTCGAAGTCGACCAGGGTCAATACCTCGGGGCCGCCATGCTGGCTGAACTGGATACGCTTGGCCATCTGCACTCTCCTGCTGGATCCGGGAAAACCCCTATCGGACGCCTTTGCTTGATCGCCGTCAACTGCGGGTGGCCTGCCGCCGGTGGTATGCTACGCGCCGAATTCAGCGCCGGCCCCCGCCTGGCCCGGCCCTAGCCCGTTTCCAAGGTGACCTGATGACTACCCGCACCGAGGCCGTGAAGGCCTACCTGCTCGACCTGCAAGACCGGATTTGCGCCGCCCTGGAAAGCGAAGACGGCGGCGCCCGCTTCGTCGAGGACGCCTGGGTACGCGAAGCCGGTGGCGGTGGGCGCACGCGGGTGATCGGCGAAGGCAACGTCATCGAAAAAGGCGGGGTCAACTTCTCGCACGTGTTCGGCAGCGGCCTGCCGCCGTCTGCCAGCGCGCACCGCCCCGAACTTGCTGGCCGTGGTTTCGAGGCGCTGGGGGTGTCGCTGGTGATCCATCCGCACAACCCCCATGTACCGACCTCCCACGCCAACGTGCGCTTCTTCATTGCCGAGAAGGAAGGCGAAGAGGCGGTATGGTGGTTCGGCGGCGGCTTCGACCTCACGCCCTACTACGCCCACGAAGAAGACTGCATCCACTGGCACCGCGTGGCCGAGCAGGCCTGCGCACCGTTCGGCGCCGATGTGTACCCGCGCTACAAGGCCTGGTGCGACCGCTACTTCCACCTCAAGCACCGGGGCGAGCCGCGGGGCATCGGCGGCTTGTTCTTCGACGACCTGAACGAGTGGGACTTCGACACCTGCTTCGCCTTCATCCGCGCCATTGGCGATGCCTACGTCGAGGCCTACCTGCCCATCGTGCAACGGCGCAAGGCGCAGCCGTACACCGCCCAGCAGCGTGAATTCCAGGAGTTCCGCCGCGGGCGCTACGTGGAATTCAACCTGGTGTACGACCGTGGCACCCTGTTCGGCCTGCAATCGGGCGGCCGTACCGAGTCGATCCTGATGTCGCTGCCGCCGCAGGTGCGCTGGGGCTATGACTGGAAGGCTGCGCCGGGCAGCGAAGAAGCACGCCTGACCGAGTACTTCCTGCAGGACCGCGACTGGCTGGGCCTGGACAAGGCCGCTCACTGAACCCATTGTGGATAACGTGCCCGATTCGCCGGGCGGACTCAGGAAACGCGTCATGGACCAGTACGTTGTATTCGGCAACCCGATCGGCCACAGCAAGTCGCCGCTGATTCACCGGCTGTTCGCCGACCAGACCGGCCAGCAGCTGGAGTACAACACCCTGCTGGCGCCGCTGGACGACTTCAGCATGTGCGCGCTGGGCTTCTTCAAGCAGGGCAGCGGCGCCAACGTCACCGTGCCCTTCAAGGAGGAAGCTTACCGCCTGGTGGGTGACGGCCTGACCGCACGCGCCTGGCGAGCCGGGGCGGTGAACACGCTGACCCGGCTGCCCGACGGCAGCCTGCAGGGCGACAACACCGACGGTGCCGGCCTGGTGCGCGACCTCACGGTGAATGCCGGGGTCGAGCTCAAGGGCAAGCGCATCCTGCTGCTGGGGGCCGGCGGCGCGGTGCGCGGGGTGCTCGAGCCGTTGCTGGCGCATGAGCCTGCGTCGCTGGTGATTGCCAACCGTACGGTAGAAAAGGCCGAGCAGCTGGCCCGCGAGTTCGACGACCTGGGGCCGGTGGCCGCCAGCGGCTTCAGCTGGCTGGAAGAGCCGGTGGACCTGATCATCAACGCCACCTCGGCGAGCCTGGCCGGCGAGATGCCGCCGATTGCCGCGAGCCTGATCGAACCGGGCGTGACCGTGTGCTACGACATGATGTATGCCAAGGAGCCCACGCCGTTCTGTCGCTGGGCCACCGAGCACGGTGCGGCCAAGGTGCTGGACGGGCTGGGAATGCTGGCTGAGCAGGCGGCGGAGGCGTTCTTCATCTGGCGCGGGGTGCGCCCGGACACCGGGCCGGTGCTCGATGAGCTGCGCCGGCAGCTGGCGCGGGGCTAGAACGCGGCGCTGCCTTCGCCGGCAAGGCCGGCCCCTGTAGGCGCCGGCCTTGCCGGCGAAGGGCGCAACTCAATCCTCAAACTGGACCGGGCAATCAGCCGCCCCTTCCAGCTTCTGCAACTCCTCCACCACCTGCCCCCTCGCCCGCCGCAGCACCAGCTGACGCCCCTGCCGGCGCAGCCGCCGCGCCTCCTGGTGCAGCATCTCCACCCCCGAGTAATCGATGAAGTTGATCTGCCGCGCATCGATCACCACCACCGGTGCCTGGCACCGCTGCAGGCGCACCTGCAGATAATGGCTGGCGCCGAAGAAGATCGAGCCGAACACCCGCAGCACATCCGCCTCGCCTTCGCGCGACTGCTGTACCCGTGGCTGCGAAGTGCGCTTGAGGTAGAAGAACAGCGACGCCAGCACCCCGGCATAAATCGCCGTCTGCAGTTCCAGCAGCAAGGTGGCGACGCAGGTCAGCAGCATCACCAGAAACTCCGGCCGGCTGACCCGGTACAGCGCCCGAATCGCACGGTGATCCACCAGCCCCCAGCAGATCAGCAGGATGCTGCCGGCCATCGCCGGGATCGGGATGTGCGCGATCAGGCTGGCGCCCGCCACGGCGAACAGCGCCACCCACAGGGCCGAGAACACCCCCGCCAGCGGTGACTGCGCCCCGGCCTCATAGCTGAGCCCGGAACGGGTGAACGAGCCCGACGACAGGTAGCCGGAGAACCATGCACCGCCCAGGTTGGACAGGCCCTGGGCGCGGATCTCCTGGTTGGCGTCGATCAGCTGTTCGGAGCGGATCGACAGCGAGCGCGCAATCGACAGGCTGGTGACCAGCCCCAGCATGCCCACCGCCACGGCACTGGGCAGCAGGCGCAGGATCAGCTCCAGGTCCAGCAGCGGCAGCGGGCTCAGCGGGGGCAGCCGGCCAATGAACGCCGGCACCAGCGCCACATGGCCGAACAGTGCCGGCCACAGCCACACCAGCAGGCTGGCGCCGGCAAGGCTGATCAACAGCGCCGGCCAGCGCGGCCGTGCGAGCTTGATCGACAGCCCCAGCAGCAAGGTGCCCAGCCCCAGCAGCAGCGATGGCCAGTCGATGTCGCCGGCATGCTGCAGCAGGCCTTGCAGGGTTCTGAGGGCGGTGGCCTGGCTGGCGAGGTCGAGCCCCAGCAGGTTCGGCACCTGGCCCAGGGCGATCACCACTGCAGCGCCGAGGGTGAAGCCGAGCACCACCGAGTGCGAGACGAAATTCACCAGCGCGCCGAAGCGCAGCATGCCCACCAGCCACTGGAACACCCCGGCCAGGAAGGTCAGCAGCAGGATCAGGCGGATGTAGTCGTCGCTGCCGGGCACCGCCACGGGGCTGATGCTGGCGTAGAGCACGATGGAGATGGCGGCGGTGGGCCCGCAGATCAGGTGCCACGACGAGCCCCACAGGCACGCGATCAGCACCGGCACGATGGCCGCGTATAGCCCGTACTCGGCGGGCAGGCCGGCGATCAGCGCATAGGCGATCGACTGCGGCAGGGCCAGGATCGCCCCGCTGAGCCCCACCAGCAGGTCGCGCCGCACGCTGGCACGGGTTTGCCGAGGCAACCAGGCGAGAAAGGGAAACAGACGGTGGCGCTCTAGCCAGGCCATGAAGCTCTCTATGCAGTGCGGTGAAGGCTCAGGGTGCAGGCTATGGCGGCCCGGTGCAAGTCAGGGGGCCTCGATGAAATTCACCTGTTCGCCAACATGCAGGTTCAGGTCCAGCAGGTCGGCAATGCCCGCAGCGATGCCTGCCAGGCTGTCCGGGTGCTCGCTCAGTGGCGTGTTGACCAACGTCCAGCGCAGGCCACCGGCCTGCAACAACTCCGCCAGCGGCGCCGCGCCGCCGCCAAACTGGCCCACCAGCACGATGCGACGCAGGGGCGTGCGGGCCATGCCCGCGAGCAGGGCCTGGGTCATCAGCCCCTGCCGCGAGAAGTCGCCGGGCGCCAGGCCGTCGAGCAGGCACACCACGGCCGAGCCGCCGGCGATGCTCTGTTCGGCCTGGTCTGCGCTGGCCAGGCCGCCGTTCTTGACGTGCAGGCCGGGGCGCGCCTGGGGCTGGTTGAGGTCGTCGAGGATCAGGGTCACCTCGTGCTGGCGCTGCAGCCGTTCGCTTACCAGCGCATCGCCCAGGGTGCACTGGCCGCCGAGCAGGATCAGTTTGAAGACAGGTGTTTCGGCGTTTTTCACGATAGCGCTCCGGGGGTATCCTGATGGCCTTTGGACCTGCGGGAGCACCTGGGGGTTCGGTCGAATTCAGGAGGCAGCGTGCAACGGATAAAGGGGTATCACGCCCATGTGTATTACGACGCCGGTACGATGGAGCAGGCGCGGGCGCTGTGCGAGGAGGCCGCCACGCTGTTTGGCGTGAGCATGGGGCGCATGCATCAGAAACCGGTGGGGCCGCACCCGGACTGGAGCTGCCAGCTGGCATTCGGGCCGGAGATGGTGGGCGTGGTGCTGCCGTGGCTGGCGTTGTACCGCAAGGGGCTGGTGGTGTTTCTGCATCCGCTGACCGGCGATGAGTTGGCCGATCATCGGGACCATGCGATCTGGATGGGGGCCGTGCGGCCGCTGGATCTTTCGATGTTCGAAGGGGCTTGAAGCGGCGGTGAGGCTTTCGCCGGCAAGGCCGGCTCCTACAGGACTGCGGTGTCTGTAGGAACCGGCCTTGCCGGCGAATGAGGCGACGCGGTATCAGCCTTTGCGCGCGCCGCGCACACCTTCGGCCAGCGCCGAACACAGCGCCAGCACATCGCTTACCGCCTGCTCGCCCGTGCTGGCGTTGGCCACCTTGTCCACCAGCGCCGAACCCACGACCACACCATCGGCCAGCCGCGCAATGGCTGCCGCCTGTTCAGGCGTGCGAATGCCGAAGCCTACGCTGATCGGCAGGTCGGTGTGGCGGCGCAGGCGCTCGATGGCGCCGCTTACCTGATCGCTGGTCGCCGAGCCTGCGCCGGTCACGCCGGCTACCGACACGTAGTACACAAAGCCCGAACTGCGCTCCAGCACGCGCGGCAGGCGCGCGTCATCGGTGGTCGGGGTGGTCAGGCGGATGAAGTCGATGCCCGCGGCCTGGGCCGGGGTGGCCAGCTCGGCGTCGTGCTCCGGCGGCAGGTCGACGATGATCAGGCCGTCCACGCCCGCATCCCTGGCCTCGGCCACGAACTTCTCCACGCCGAAGCGGTGGATCGGGTTGTAGTAACCCATCAGCACGATCGGCGTGGTGGCATTGCCGGTGCGGAACTCGCGCACCATCTGCAGGGTTTTGGCCAGGGTCTGCCCGGCCTCCAGCGCACGCAGGGTGGCCAGCTGGATGGCCACGCCGTCGGCCATCGGGTCGGTGAACGGCATGCCCAGCTCGATCACGTCGGCACCCGCAGCCGGCAGGCCCTTGAGGATCGCCAGCGAAGCGTCGTAGCCCGGGTCACCGGCGGTCACGAAGGTCACCAGGGCAGCGCGGCCCTCGCGCTTGAGGTCGGCAAAACGTTGTTCAAGACGGCTCATGCCTGCTTCTCCTGCGCGGCCATATGGCTCATTACGGTTTGCATGTCCTTGTCGCCACGCCCCGAAAGGCACACCACCATCAGGTGGTCCCTGGGCAGGGTGGGCGCACGCTTGATGGCTTCGGCCAGCGCGTGGGAGGTTTCCAGCGCCGGGATGATGCCTTCCAGGCGGCAGGTAGCGTGGAACGCATCCAGCGCCTCGTCGTCGGTGATGCTCACGTACTCGACGCGCTTCACTTCGTGCAGGTAGGCGTGCTCCGGGCCGATGCCGGGGTAGTCCAGGCCGGCGGAAATCGAGTGGGCGTCGGTGATCTGGCCATCGGCGTCCTGCAGCAGGTAGGTGCGGTTGCCGTGCAGCACGCCGGGCACGCCGCCGTTGAGGCTCGCTGCGTGCTTGTCGGTGTCGACCCCGTGGCCGCCGGCCTCGACGCCGATGATCTGCACACTGGCGTCATCGAGGAAGTCATGGAACAGGCCCATGGCGTTGGAGCCACCACCCACGCAGGCGATCAGGCTGTCGGGCAGGCGCCCTTCCTTGGCCTGCAGCTGCTCGCGGGTTTCCTTGCCGATGATCGACTGGAAGTCGCGCACCATCGCCGGGTACGGGTGCGGGCCGGCCACGGTGCCGATCAGGTAGAAGGTGTCGTCGACGTTGGTCACCCAGTCGCGCAGCGCTTCGTTCATGGCGTCCTTGAGGGTGCCGGTGCCGGCGGTGACCGGCACGATCTCGGCGCCCAGCAGCTTCATGCGGAACACGTTGGCCTGCTGGCGCTCGATGTCGGTGGCGCCCATGTAGATGACGCAGGGCAGGCCGAAACGTGCGGCCACGGTGGCGGTGGCCACACCGTGCATGCCGGCGCCGGTTTCGGCGATCAGGCGCTTCTTGCCCATGCGCTTGGCCAGCAGCACCTGGCCGATGCAGTTGTTCACCTTGTGCGCGCCGGTGTGGTTGAGCTCTTCGCGCTTGAAGAAGATCTTCGCCCCGCCGCAGTGTTCGGTGAGGCGCTCGGCGAAGTACAGCGGGTTAGGACGGCCGATGTAGTCGCGCTGGAAGTACGCCAGTTGCTCGTTGAACTCGGGGTCGGCCTTGGCCGCTTCGTATTCACGGGCCAGGTCGAGCACCAGCGGCATCAGGGTTTCGGCCACGTAGCGGCCACCGAATGCGCCAAACAGGCCGTTGGCATCGGGGCCGCTGCGGAAGTTGGTCTGGGTCATGGGTCGCTCCAGGGCGTGGGTATGAGGTCGCAATGGGCCTACTCTACCCACGACACGCGCCGCTGAAAACCGATAAGATCGCCACAACCTGTCAGGAAAACTCACACGTCAATGGCCAGAGAACTGCCCCCGCTCAATGCCCTTCGGGCCTTTGAAGCCACCGCCCGGCTCAACAGCGTCAGCCAGGCTGCCGAGCAACTGCACGTGACCCACGGTGCGGTGAGCCGGCAGTTGAAGGTGCTTGAAGAGCACCTGGGCGTGAGCCTGTTCGTCAAGGAAGGGCGCGGCATTAAACTCACAGATGCCGGTGTGCGCCTGCGCGACGCCAGCAGCGACGCCTTCGAGCGCCTGCGCAGCGTGTGCGCCGAGCTGGGCCAGGACCGCGCCGACGCACCGTTCGTGCTGGGTTGTTCAGGCAGCCTGCTGGCGCGCTGGTTCATTCCGCGCCTTGGGCGCCTGCAGGCCGACCTGCCGGAGCTGCGTCTGCACCTGTCGGCGGGCGAAGGCGACCTGGACCCGCGCCGGCCGGGGCTGGATGCGCTGCTGGTATTCGCCGAGCCGCCGTGGCCGGCCGACATGCAGGTGCACGTGCTGGCACAGGAATGCATCGGGCCGGTGCTCAGCCCGCACTTTCCAGGGTTCGACCGCCTGCGTCAGGCGCCAGCCAGCGCCTTGCTGGGGGAAACCCTGCTACACACCACCTCGCGGCCCCAGGCCTGGCCCGACTGGGCCCGCCAACAGCACATCGACCCGCAGGCAATGCGCTACGGGCAAGGGTTCGAGCATCTGTATTA
Source organism: Pseudomonas sp. FBF18 (assembly GCF_024261405.1). Classification (NCBI taxonomy): domain Bacteria; kingdom Pseudomonadati; phylum Pseudomonadota; class Gammaproteobacteria; order Pseudomonadales; family Pseudomonadaceae; genus Pseudomonas; species Pseudomonas sp. FBF18. The sequence continues at coordinate 220,096 of NZ_QKRS01000005.1, forward strand.
CTTGCTGGAGGCAGCTGTGGCCGGCCTGGGGGTGGCGATCGCCCCGCAGCCGCTGGTGGCCGATGACCTGCGTGCCGGCAGGCTGGCGGCACCGTGGGGCTTTGGTCCTACGCGGGCGTCATTGGCCCTGTGGGTGCCCCGGCGCGCCGCGGACGGGCGCGCCGAGCAGCTGGCGCACTGGTTGCGCGCCGAACTGGGGCGGCAGGCGCTTTAGTCGCCGCGCTTGCACAGCAGGTAGGCGGCCAGCAGGCCCAGTGCGCCCACGGCCACGCCGGCGGTGGTCCAGGGGTGTTGCTGGGCATAGTCACGGGTGGCGATGCCGGTTTCGCGGGTCTTGGTCTTGACCTCTTCATAGGCATCGGTGAGCAGGCTGCGCGAGTGACGCAGGGCATTTTCGGCATTGCCCTTGAGGCTCTTCAAGGTCTTGCGCGACTCGTCCGAAGCATCGTCTTTGAGGTTTTCCAGGGATTTGAGGAGACTTTCGATTTCCGCTTCCATGCTTTGCAACGAGGCTTTACGTAGCGAGCTATTGGCCATGGTGGCTCTCCTTCAGGGTTTGAGTGGCATGTGAAGAATGGGACTGCGCAGTGCCGCGAAAGTGCAGAGCAATCGAACTTTTGCCAGGTTTTTACCCACACAGGTAAACCTGCCTGGCGCTGCTAGGCTCAATGCACACCATTGATGGAGAGTAGTCATGTCTGATCACCACACGTACAAGAAGGTCGAACTGGTCGGCTCCTCGCCCAGCAGCATCGAGGACGCGATCAACAATGCCCTGGCCGAAGCGGCCAAGAGCATCAAGCACCTGGAGTGGTTCGAAGTGACCGAGACCCGGGGCCATATCAAGGATGGCAAGGCGGCGCATTTTCAGGTAACCATCAAGGTGGGCTTCCGTATCGCCAACAGCTGATGGCGGCCGGCTGGCCCTGAACCCTTTTTGATCTGAACAAGGAATGCGATCGATGAAGAAGCTGGTATTGGCGTTTGGCTTGATGACCCTGGCCGGGACTGCGCTGGCGGCGGGCAAGCCGTGTGAAGAATTGAAGAGCGAGATTGCCGCGAAGATCGACGCCAATGGCGTACCGCACTATTCGCTGGAAATCGTCGACAAGGGCGCTGCGACCGATGGGAAAGTGGTGGGGTCGTGTGAAGGCGGTACCAAGGAAATCGTGTACAAGCGCGGTTGATCGGTGAGTCTTTCGCCAGCAAGGCTGGCTCCCACGTAGGAGCCAGCCTTGCTGGCGAAAGGGCCCTCAGTTGCCCTTGATGATCTGCGACAGAATCTCGTAGGACCGGATCCGGTCCGCATGCTCGTACAGGTCGCAGGTAAAGATCAGCTCATCAGCACCGGTCTGCTCCAGCAGCACATCCAGTTTGGCGCGGATCTTCTCTGGCCCGCCCACCATCGCCAGGCCCAGGAAACTTCCCACTGCCTCCCGCTCATGGGACTGCCACAGGCCGTCCATGCTATCGACGGGCGGGCGCTGCACCAGGCTCTGCCCACGCATCAACGCCAGAATTCGCTGATACACCGAGGTGGCCAGATACTCGGCCTGCTCGTCGGTATCGGCCGCCACCAGCGGTACACCCAACATCACGTAGGGCTTGTCGAGCACTGTCGAGGGCTTGAAGTGGTTGCGGTACACGCGGATCGCTTCATGCATCATGCGCGGCGCAAAGTGCGAGGCAAACGCATACGGCAAGCCGCGCATCCCCGCCAGCTGTGCACTGAACAGGCTCGAGCCCAGCAGCCAGATCGGCACCTCGGTGCCATACCCCGGCACGGCAATCACTTTCTGGTCGGGCGTGCGCGGGCCCAGGTAGCGCACCAGTTCCTCTACATCGTCCGGGAAGTCGTCGGCGCTGCCCGAGCGCTCGCGGCGCAGGGCGCGGGCGGTCATCTGGTCGGAGCCCGGCGCACGTCCCAGGCCCAGGTCGATACGGCCCGGGTACAGGCTGGCCAGGGTGCCGAACTGCTCGGCAATCACCAGCGGCGCGTGGTTGGGCAGCATCACTCCGCCTGCACCCACGCGGATCGTCGAGGTGCCACCGGCCAAGTACCCCAGCAGCACCGAGGTGGCGGAGCTGGCAATGCCGTCCATGTTGTGGTGCTCGGCCACCCAGAAGCGGTTGTAGCCGAATTTCTCCACGTGTTGCGCCAGGTCCAGCGAGTTGCGCAGCGACTGGGCCGGGCCGCTGTCCTGGCGTACCGGTACCAGGTCGAGGGTGGAGTATTTGATGTCCGCGAGTCGCGTCATGGCGTGTACGCCTCCTGAATGGTTAGGCCGACAGCATGCCGCGACCTTTCTGACTCTGTATGGGCAGATCACAGGTATTCAATGCCTGCCCCTGCAATCGGGCTGAACTTGCCCGTGGTGACGCCCTCTGAATTGAACGCCAGGCGCGATCCCCCGCGCTCTCAGGCACTCAGGAGGCTTTATGAGTTCGATAAAAAAGACAGCATCGGCAATCTGGCAAGGCGACCTGAAAACCGGCAAGGGCCAGCTCTCCACCGAGAGTGGCGCCTTGAAGGCCAACCCCTATGGCTTCAACACCCGGTTCGAAGGCCAGCCTGGTACCAACCCTGAAGAACTGATCGGCGCTGCCCATGCAGGCTGCTTCTCCATGGCCTTTTCGATGATCCTCGGCGAAGCCGGCCTGACCGCCGAGCGTATCGACACCATCGCCGAAGTGACCCTGGACAAGCAGCCCGATGGTTTTGCCATCACCGCCGTGCACCTGATCCTCAAGGCCAAGGTGCCCGGTGCCGACAAGGCGAAATTCGAGGAGCTGGCCAACAAGGCCAAGGCGGGATGTCCGGTATCCAAGGTGCTCAAGGCCCAGATCAGCCTGGACGCCACCCTGGTGGACTGACGCCGGCGCAGATCAGAACGACGCACGGCTTCTTGTGGTCAAATGGCTGTCGGCAGATGGTCTGCCGCCACAAGGAGCTGTTCTGATGACTCGTATTGCATTCGCTGTGCTGACCTCGTTGCTGGCCACCAGTGCGCTGGCCGCGCCCAAGGACTGCGCCGAGCTCAAGGCCGAGATCGAAGCCAAGATCCAGGCCAACAATGTCTCTTCCTACACCCTGGAAATCGTGACCAACGATGAAGTCCACGACCAGAACATGGTGGTGGGCAGCTGTGAGAACGGCACCAAGAAGATCATCTACCAGAAAAACGATCGCTAGCCGTCACGGGATGCAGAAGATGTCGTTCTGTTCTTCGGCGACCAGCTTGCGCTGCGCGTCGTACAGATAGGCACTGGGCTGCATGGCCGGGGCGCGGGCTTCGATGCGGTAGCGCTGGCCGGCCTGGAAGTCGTCGTAGCGAATCTTCAGGTAGCAGGTGCGTTCGGTGGGGTCGGTGCTGAAACCGCCTGAATACACCTCGAAATCAAAGCGCACCACCAGTTCGTGTTTGCCCGGCGTGACCTGGAAGAAACGGCCGTCGTTCAGGCGCTGACCATCCAGGCGGTCGGCCATGAGCACCTTGCCCGGCGTGACGGTATACAGGTCGATCCAGGCCTGCTTGCTGTCGACCGGTGGCAGGGGACTGGCACAGGCCCCCAGGGTACTGATGGCAAGCAGCATCATGGGCTGGCGCATGGCAATCTCCGCTGGCGGGCTACAAGCTACAAGCATAGCGCCATTAGTCTGTTCAGGTACGCTGGCATCCGGCAGGCAAACCGGTGCCGACCAGTTTGCGCTGCTCGTCGTAGAGCTTGGCCCAGGGCCTGAAGCCGATGCTGCCGGCCTGCAACTGATAGCGCTGGCCGGCATTGAAATCCTTGAATTTCACGTTCAGCTGGCAATCGCGCCACAGCGGTTCGTCCACCGGCCCGATATTGCCGGGCGCTACCGCGAACTGATAGCGCACCGTCAGCTCGTGACTGCCCGGCGTGACTTCGAAGTAGCGGGTGTCGGCCCAGCTGCGCTCGTCCACCTCCAGCGCGTGCAGGGTGTCGTCGGCAGCGGGCTGGAGGTCGACCCAGGCCTGGTTCGGGTCGGCGGCGGGCAGGCCGGCGCAGCCGGTCAGGGCCAGCACAGCGCTGGCGGCAAGCATCGTACGCATGGCAAAACTCCGGGCAGGCAGGATAGTCTTGGGCCGATGAGCACTTGAGCGAGACATCCCTGCACATGGTTCGAATTTTTTTCTGGTTGCGCTCAAGCCCCGGGGCACTCGACCGCGTTTTCCGCGGGTTGGTTCCCGTGCTGCTGCTCGGGCTGCTCAACGGTTGCACCAGCCTCGGCTACTACAGCCAGCTGGCCAGCGGGCAATGGCAGCTGCTGCGCGCGCGCGAGCCGGTGGCGGTGCTGGTGGCCGACCCGGCCACCCCCCCTGCCCTGCGCCAGCACCTGGCGAAAGCGCAGCAGGCACGCGCTTTTGCCAGCAGCCACCTTAAGCTGCCGGACAACCGCAGCTACCGGGTGTACGCCGATATCGGGCGCCCGTTCGTGGTGTGGAACGTGTTCGCCACCCCGGAGTTTTCGCTGGAACCGCATACCTACTGCTTCCCCATCGCCGGTTGCGTGGCCTATCGCGGCTACTACAGCCAGGGTGCGGCGCGCGGGGCGGCGGCGTTGCAGAAGGCACAGGGGCAGGATGTGTATGTGGGCGGTGTGGAGGCCTATTCGACCCTGGGCTGGTTCGACGACCCGATTCTTAATTCGATGCTGGGCTGGGGCGACGAGCGCCTGGCCACGGTGATCTTCCACGAACTGGCGCACCAGCGCGTGTACGTGAAGGACGACACGGCGTTCAACGAGTCGTTTGCCACCTTTGTGGAGCAGGAAGGTTCGCGCCAGTGGCGCGCGGCCCGCGGGCTGGCGCCCTTGCCGCAGGGTGGAGCGCGCCAGCGTGACGAGTTCGTCGGGCTGGTGCTGGCCAGCCGCGAGCGGCTCAAGACGTTGTATGCACAGCCGCTGGACGAGGCGGCGATGCGCGCGGGCAAGCAGGCCGAGTTCGAGCGCCTGCGCAGCGAGTACCGGGTGCTGCGCGATGCAAGGTGGCAGGGCGACAAGCGCTATGACGCGTGGATCAACGCGCCGATGAACAACGCCAAGCTGCTGCCGTTCGGGCTGTATGACCAGTGGGTGCCGGCGTTTGCAGCGTTGTTCCGGGAGGTTGGCGGAGATTGGGCGGTGTTCTACCAGCGGGTCGAGGCCTGGGGGCGGTTGCCGTTCGAGCAGCGCCAGCAGGCCCTGGAAAGCTACGCCGGCAAGGCCGGCTCGCATCCCTTGTAAGAGCCGGCATTGCCGGCGAAAAGGCCCTCAGGACCGCATGAAGGCCCGATGCAGCTCGCCCAGCGTGTCGAAATGATACGCCGGCTGCTCTGCGGTCAGTTCCTCGCGGCTGCCAAACCCGTAGCCCACCGCCACTGCTTCCAGCCCGTTGCTGCGCGCGCCGATCAGGTCGTGCTTGCGGTCGCCGATCATCAGTGTCTGCGCCGGGTCCAGGTTTTCTTCGGCCAGCAGGTGCGCAATCAGCTCCACCTTGTTGGTGCGCGTACCGTCCAGCTCGCTGCCGTAGATGACCTTGAAATGCCGGGCAAAATCGAAGTGCCGGGCAATCTCGCGGGCGAACTCCCAGGGCTTGGAGGTGGCGATGTACAGCGTGCGCCCCTGCGCCTGCAGCCCTTCGAGCAGCTCGCTCACGCCTTCGAACACGCGGTTCTCGTACAACCCGGTGACCTTGAAGCGCTCACGGTAGAAGTTCACCGCCTGCCATGCCTTGGCCTCGTCGAAGCCGTAGAACTGCATGAACGCCTGCAGCAAAGGCGGGCCGATGAAGTGTTCCAGGCGGGCCAGGTCCGGCTCGTCGATGTCCAGCTTGGCCAGGGCGTACTGGATGGAGCGCGTGATGCCTTCACGGGGGTCGGTGAGTGTACCGTCGAGGTCGAACAGAATGGTTTGCTGGTGCATGACAGTCTCGAAAAAAGGGGGCTGTGGATAACTCACTCGGGCTGGTCGAAGCCTTCGGCCAGGTGCAGGTCCTTGAGCTTCACGTAGTTGGCGGCGCTGTAGGGGAAGAACGCGCGTTCCTTGTCGGTCAGCGCCCGTGCCTGCTTCACCGGGCTGCCCACGTACAGGAAACCGCTCTCCAGCGTCTTGCCCGGCGGTACCAGGCTGCCGGCACCGATGATCACCTCGTCCTCGACCACCGCGCCGTCCATGATGGTGCTGCCCATGCCGACCAGAATGCGGTTGCCCAGGGTGCAGCCATGCAGCATGACCTTGTGGCCAATGGTCACGTCATCGCCGATCAGCAGCGGGTAGCCGTCGGGATTGAACGGCCCGGCATGGGTGATGTGCAGCACGCTGGCGTCCTGCACGCTGGTGCGCGCGCCGATGCGGATGCGGTGCATGTCGCCGCGGATCACCGTTAGAGGCCATACCGAGCTGTCCTCGCCGATCTCGACATCACCCAGCACCACTGCGCTGCGGTCGACGAAGGCGCGGGCGCCGAGACGCGGAATGTGTTGCTGGAAGCTGCGGATGGCCATGAATAGTGTCTCTCTGTAAGGCTGATAGCTGCGGTCAGCGTCGATTGTAATTAAGATGGAGCGGTGTTTCTTCTGCCAAGGTGTTTAACCGTGAGTGCGAACAACCCGCTTCTGCAGTCTTATGACCTGCCGCCCTTCTCGGCGATCCGTGCCGAGCATGTGCTGCCGGCGATCGAACAGATCCTGGCCGACAACCGCAGCGCCATCGCCTCGATCCTGAAAACCCAGGGCCAGAACCCCACCTGGGCCGGCCTGGTGCTGGCCATGGACGAACTCAACGACCGACTGGGTGCCGCCTGGAGCCCGGTCAGCCACCTCAACGCGGTGTGCAACAGCGCCGAGCTGCGCGAGGCCTACGAGGCCTGCCTGCCGGCCCTGAGCGCCTACGCCACCGAAATGGGCCAGAACCGCGAGCTGTTCCAGGCCTATGAAGCGTTGATCGCCAGCCCCGAAGCCGCCGGCTTCGATGTGGCGCAGAAAACCATCCTCGAACATGCCCTGCGTGACTTCCGCCTGTCGGGTATCGACCTGCCGGCCGACCAGCAGAAGCGATATGCCGAGGTGCAGAGCAAGCTTTCGGAACTGGGCAGCCGTTTCTCCAACCAGCTGCTCGACGCCACCCAGGCCTGGACCAAGCACGTCACCGACGAGGCCGCACTGGCCGGCCTGACCGAATCGGCCAAGGCGCAGATGGCGGCCGCCGCGCAGGCCAAGGGCCTGGATGGCTGGCTGATCAGCCTGGAATTCCCCAGCTACTACGCCGTGATGACTTACGCCCACGACCGTGCCCTGCGCGAAGAACTGTACGCGGCCTACTGCACCCGCGCCTCGGACCAGGGCCCCAACGCCGGCCAGTTCGACAACGGCCCGGTGATGCGCGAGATCCTCGACCTGCGTCAGGAACTGGCCGAGCTGCTGGGTTATGCCAACTTCGCCGAGCTGAGCCTGGCCACCAAGATGGCCGAGTCCAGCGACCAGGTGCTGAGCTTCCTGCGTGACCTGGCCAAGCGCAGCAAACCCTTCGCCGCCCAGGACCTGGCCCAGCTCAAGGCCTACGCCGCCGAGCAGGGCTGCCCGGACCTGCAGAGCTGGGACAGCGGTTTCTATGGCGAGAAGCTGCGCGAACAGCGTTACAGCGTGTCGCAGGAAGCCCTGCGTGCCTACTTCCCGATCGACAAGGTGCTGTCGGGCCTGTTCACCATCGTGCAGCGCCTGTACGGCATCGAGATCGCCGAGGTGAAAGGCTTCGATACCTGGCACCCGGACGTGCGCCTGTTCGAGATCAAGGAAAACGGCCAGCACGTGGGGCGCTTCTTCTTCGACCTGTATGCCCGCGCCAACAAGCGCGGCGGTGCCTGGATGGACGGCGCCCGCGACCGTCGCCGCACGGCCGATGGCAGCCTGCAGAGCCCGGTGGCCAACCTGGTGTGCAACTTCACCCCGGCCGCCCCGGGCAAGCCGGCGCTGCTGACCCACGATGAAGTCACCACCCTGTTCCACGAGTTTGGCCACGGCCTGCATCACCTGCTGACCCGCATCGAGCATGCCGGGGTGTCCGGCATCAATGGCGTGGCCTGGGACGCGGTCGAGCTGCCGAGCCAGTTCATGGAGAACTGGTGCTGGGAGCCTGAAGGCCTGGCGTTGATCTCCGGTCATTACGAAAGTGGCGCTGCCCTGCCGCAGGACCTGCTGGAGAAGATGCTGGCGGCGAAGAACTTCCAGTCGGGCCTGATGATGGTGCGCCAGCTGGAGTTCTCGCTGTTCGACTTCGAACTGCACGCCAGCCACGGCGATGGCCGCAGCGTGCTGGAGGTGCTCGAAGGGGTGCGCGACGAGGTTTCGGTGATGCGCCCGCCGGCGTACAACCGCTTCCCCAACAGCTTTGCGCACATCTTCGCCGGCGGCTACGCGGCCGGTTACTACAGCTACAAGTGGGCTGAAGTGCTGTCGGCCGATGCCTTCTCGCGCTTCGAGGAAGAGGGTGTGCTCAACGCCGAAACCGGTCGCGCCTTCCGCGAGGCGATTCTGGCCCGTGGCGGCTCGCAGGCGCCGATGCGCCTGTTCGTCGACTTCCGTGGCCGTGAGCCGTCGATCGATGCGCTGTTGCGCCACAGTGGCCTGAGCGAGGACCTGGCGGCATGAGCAAGACCAAGAAACGCTTCATTGCCGGGGCCGTATGCCCGGCGTGCAGCGAGCCGGACAAGCTGATGATGTGGAGCGAAGACGGCGTGCCACACCGCGAGTGCGTGGCCTGCGGGTTCTCCGACACGCTCAACGAACAGGGCCTGTCGGTGCCCAAGGAACTGGGCACCCGCGTCAACCAGGCCGAGGCCAAGGCGCCCCAGCCTGCGGTGCAGACGGTGCAGTTCTTCCCCAATCCGAAGCTGAAGAAGCCCTAGCGGGCCGTGTGGCTGGTGCAGGGGCATACATAGTTAGCCCCTGGCGCACCGGCAACCCTTGAAAGTGACGGGACCTTCCCGTCACTCAAGGAGCTGCCCATGACCAGCAATCCCCTGCTCGCCCCCCTCGATCCGCCAGCCTACGCCGACATCCGCCTGGAACACCTGACGGAGGGCATCGACCAGATCATCCTCGACAACCACAACGCCCTGGCCCGCATCATCCTGGCCCAGCGTGGCCTGCCCACCTGGGACGACCTGGGGATGGCCATCGATGCACTGGATGCACGCCTCAACAACGCCGTGCGCCTGATCGTGCCCCTGTACACCCGCGGCGAGGCCTGGAAGGCCGCCGTGGACGAGTGCTGGCTCAAGACCCAGGCCTATCATCAGGCAAAGCTGCAGAACGCCACGTTGCTGGCGCTCTATCAGCGTCTGGCCGACAGCGCCCACGGTGCGCTGTTCAGCCACGAACGCAGGATGTCGCTGCAGCAGTCGATCAAGGCCTTTCGCCTGAGCGGCGCCGAGCTCGGTGAAACCGAGCGTGCCCGCCTGATGGCCCTGCAAACCAGCATCAGTGCCCAGCGCAACCTGTTCCTCGACAACCTGGCACACGCCACCGGCGCCTGGACCCTGCACATCACCGATGCCCGGCGCCTGCAGGGGGTCGACGCGCTGGAGACCGCCGCCATGGCGCGCAAGGCCCAGGCCAAGGGCCTCGAGGGCTGGCTGGTGACCTTGGAAGAGGCCCCGTGCCTGGCCATCCTGCAGCAGGCCACAGACCGCAGCCTGCGTGAAACCGTGTATCGGGCCTACCATGGCCGCGCGTCGGAGCTGGACGCAGGCCCCGACAACGGCCCGGTGCTGCTGGAGTTGCGACGACTGCGCCATGAGCAGGCGCAACTGCTGGGGTTTGCCAGCTTTGCCGAACTCAGCCTGCAGACCAAGACGGCAGAATCGACGCAACAGGTCACACGGTTTCTGCAGGACCTGAGCACCCACAGCGCCGCCTGGCGTAGCGCCGAAACCGCGCGGTTGCGGGCCTTCGACCAGCAGGCGCGCCTGGGTGGCCTGCAACCCTGGGACATCGCCTTTTACGCGCAGCGTGCGCATCGGCACCCGCTGGCGCTGTCTGGCGAGGAAATGCGTGGCTACTTCCCGCTGGAGCAGGTGGTGCTGGCCATGACGCAACTGGCCGATACCCTGTTCGGCGTGCAGATCACACCGTCCAGCACGTTGCAGGCCTGGCATGCGGATGTGCGGTGCTTCGAGGTAACCCAGGGCCATGCGTTGGTGGGGTACCTGTACATGGATGCGATCACCCGCCCGGGCAAGGAGGACTACGCCTGGAGCCTGCGAGTATGGAACCGCCACGTGGATGCCGAGGGTCGGTTTCACAAGGGCGCGGCGGCGCTGTTCTGCGCAGTCGAGCGTGGCGACGGGGTTGCCCCACCGTTGCTGACCCACCTGGACCTGCGCAAGCTGTACCACGAGTTCGGTCACTGCCTGCACCAGCTGCTGGTGGCCACCACCGATTACCGCCTGTCCGATATCGACAGCCTGGGGCCGGACGGGATCGAGTTCTTCAGTGAGCTGCTGGAGCGCTGGTGCTGGTCGGCCGAGTACCTGGCCGGTATCTCCCATCACTACCAGACAGGCAAGGCACTGCCGCAGTCCACGGTGCAGGCGTTTCTCGACCAGCAGAAACAGCAGCAAGGGCTCACGTTTGCCCGAGACCTGGCAATGGCGCGCCTGGACCTGCACCTGCATGGCGAGACCTACCCGGCTGCTGCGCAAAGCCTGCAGCAGCAGGTGGTGGAACAGTTCGACGCAGTGCTGCCCTGGCCGCTGGGCGATTTCGAGCGCCCGGCCCAGGCCTTCGATCACCTGGCCAGCGGCTACGAGGCGGGCTATTACAGCTACCTGTGGTCACGGGTCTACGCGATCGATGCCTTCGCCCGGTTCGAAGCCGAAGGCGTGCTCAACCCGGCCACCGGGCGTGCCCTGCTCGAGGCCATTGTTGCCCCGGGGGCCGGGCGCTCGATCACGGCAGGGTTCAAGGTGTTTCGCGGGCGTGAGGTGAGCCCCCTGCCGTTTCTGCAGTGGCATGGCCTTAACCCGTAGCCACGTCGGGCGCCGAGCGGTGCTGGAGGTCCTGGTGGCGATGAAGTACTGTATATAAAAACAGTACAGGGGTTCGCCATGTTCACTCCAGCGCCTGTGCGTGGTCGCGGTACCGCGCACAACCCGCACAACCGCTTCGCCCCTGCCCGCTCTGTGGCCGAGGATGATGGCTGGTACCAGGAGGTGCCGCTGACCCAGGGTACCGAAGTCCGCATCGAGACGGCCAAAACCATCATCACCCGTAACACCTCGCCCGACCTGCCCTTCGACCGCTCGATCAACCCCTACCGAGGTTGCGAGCATGGTTGGCTATGTTCAATGATAGGTTCCACGGCAAAAGCGGGTTTCCCGATTGCGAGACGCCGGAAAATGGCATGTTTTTCTGATCAAGGTGGATTTGAGTGTTGGGACTGTACCCGTGCAGCAGATCGCCGTATACGCGGTGTATGGCACTGCACCCGTAGGGTTGGGTAGAATCCACGAATGGTGCCACTGGTGAGCCACCACTCAACAATTTCTAAGGATGGCGAATGAAAAAATTTCTTCTTGTGCTGGCTGCTGGTTCACTGCTGAGTGGCTGCGTCACGCAGAAACCGCCGCTTTCGGACGGTCAATACACCGCATTCGCTACCCAATTGATTAGTATCATGAAATGTGTCAACAGCGGTTATATGTCGCCGGACGTTGGGGCACGCGGTCAGCAATACTCAATGGCCAATTTGAATACTTGGCAATTTGACCAGAATTACTTTATGAGCCGAGCACAACAGATAGGCAATTCGGTCAATCCATCGCAAGGCGACTGTAATATGTTGTCGATGAACATTGTGCAGACTAAAAATCAGATTGACGCTCAAAATCAGCAGGCTGCACAGGAAGCACAAGCTTGGCAAAACCTGCAAAATCAGCAGGAACAGAATAAAACCACTTATTGCAACCAAATCGGCACACAGACTATTTGCAACCGATACTAAATCAAGGCGTGCAGCGGCTCGCCTATTCTGGTGGTCGCTTCGCTTTAACATCACAAGCTGTTTTAAAGGTTAAATTTGTGCTAAATCCAAAATAGGTCTTTTTAGACCCATAACCTCATTCTCGCCGTATAGAATTAAAGTGCTATTTTCATAAAAAAAACTCAAAACTTTTTATAAATTTACAGCAAATTATTGAGTTTTCAACTTTCTCAAACCTTCAACTTATGGCTTAAATACGGCAAAAACAAGCTGTCAATAGCAAAGTGAAAATATATTTATGGTCCGACCTTGTTTGCATTTAGCGGCAAACCCTATTTGAGTTTTCCTTAATTGAGTTTTGCAACTAACTCCTCAAAAAAAATCATCAAAAATTTTCAAAAATCGCTCCCAGTTTTTTTTCAACTCAAAGCGTCGGGGATGGGTCACCTCACAAAATGAAAATTTTCAAACCCTGCCACTCGATTTGAAAAAAACACAATTCACAAAAACAAATAAAAAGCCCGTTGTTTTTTCTAAAAGCGAAGCTGCCAGATGCTTTTCAAAGTGTCACACACACGGTAGTAAATCGCTGGATTAACTTCGCTTTATGGTTTGCTTGATTGTTTTCAACATTCTTATATGGCATTTTCAAAGCCGGCAGGATGGTTTTAATGTCTTACTATCAACATAAAAAAATCCGCTTGAATTTGACTGGTTTAAATTGTTTTAGCGGTAAAGTCGCAGCATATGGCTGTATAGGTGTAGGGGTTAGGGGTTAGGTCATGCGATTGTATGGGGGGTACGTGTGTACGTGTGCGTGTCTTGAAAACCCTAAGGGGTTTTCGCTTTTAAAGCTTTACCAGCTAAGCTCTTTCAGGCATAGCTGGTCTTCCTTGTTTAAGAGTTAAAAACAAGTTCCGCTCGCCTGAATTTTCAGGGTCTAAATCAGTAATACTCAGTTTAGACTTTGAACACTTAATGGTTGTATTAGCACCACACTGGAACCCTGTTCAACATATATCTCTATATGGCTGGCGGGTTGAGAAATTTCCAGTATCCCCATTCTATTTCTCTTTGGCTACGCAACGGAACAATCACCTGAATTTCCAACATTGCTTACAGGTGTTAATACTGACTTTCTTATAGTTATGGAATTTTTCCAGCAGGAGGGACTTGAATGATTATAATCATATGTTATAACTTTAATTACAAGTTGAAACTGCTGGTATCAGTTCAACACCGAAGCCCAAATGTGTAATGCGTTTGGGCTTCACCTTTTATTATCGTATCACTTAATTGCATAAAGTCAAACAAAGCCCTGATAGGGCTTTATTTGTTATGTGCGTATTTATACTCTGAACCATGTTGGAATCGCTGTTTAATGGCATAATTCATGTCGTCTGCTACATCTGGATTGATTTCTTCAAGCCTGTCTTTAAGTTGGTATATGTTCTGCCTATGCATATATTGACTTTTTTGTTCCTCGTTTAATAGTCTTGGAATACATTTTTTGTCAAACACTCTATGCTCATCGATGCTATGGCTTGAATTTCCCGGCAAATGCATTTTTTTCAATGAATTAACTTCGTGCTCAATATCGCATATCAAAGCATTTTCTAATCGTTCAAGCACAACTGTTTTAAGCTCATTATCAACTTCATTATTTTGGATTTGGTCCAAAATCAATGCATGTATATCGTTGGGTTCTCCTTCAATACTTCCATCTAACGCCTCAATTACGCTGTCAATAATACCTGATATAAACCAGCTTTCTTTATAATCGGATATTAAATCATCAATCAAATCAGCATAGCTAGATGCATCAATGGTTTGTGGTTCCGATGATGTTAATTGTTCATTATTAAAATCTTCATTAAGGTAATCAATTAAATCGTCATGTTGATTTTCTTGTTCTTGATTTTCGAAGTCATTATCACCATTTTGCCACACCACCTGTTCAACTGGCTTTGACGTTGTAGGTTCGTCAATGTCTTGTATCTGTGGCCCAATATCAGCCATTTCTAGCGGTGTTGGTGCTGCTGGTGTGTCTTTGGACGGGATAGCTGTTTCTGGTGCTTCTGCGGCTTCGTGAACGGCTTCTATGACTGGTTTTTCCACCTTGGCGATAGCTAGCAAGGCACCATCAACTTCCTTGATTTCAATTTCTGTCTTGCCTTTTTCACGTAGGTAATCATTCAACTGTTTAATATCTTCTGCTGAAAAGTCCTTTACGTTGGGCATTTGATATTGAAAGCCTTCTTTATCAAACAAACCTAATTCAACTGATTGCTTAATGCTTTCAATACAAAAATTCTTGTTGGTGGATTCTGTTTTGATTGCCTCGCAAGGTGAATTATTGATTAGCACAATTAAGGCATCACGCACCGTTGATGGAGTTACTTCATAAACAGAAACAGAATGTTTTTCTTTGTCGTATGAAAACTTATCGTATTCATAACCCTTTTTAGATACTGAATAGTAACGAATAATATTTGAATGCTCTTGTGCTTCGTATTTCTTTAATCTCCATTGCATTGTGTCTTTTTTGGTTTTAATTCTTGGTTCAAAGTCAATTCGTTCGCCAACCCATGCTAGGCTGTGGGTGATTCTTTCAGGTTTGAATTCTGCCGCTTGCCTTACTATGTCTTTAAGCTGCTCATCGCTAAAATCTTTAAATTTAGTCTTTAAGTACTTCATTGAAAGATTAACTTGTGATGCTTTAAGTGAGCTGTCATTGCCATCAACAAATGAAAAAGCAAGATTAGCTGTATTATCATTATTTATGCGGATTCCAATGTTATTGGCCTTCAAGATTTGGAAAAGCTCTTGTGGTGATTTTGATCTTTTAGCGGTTGACCTGATGAAATCATTCATCGCTGTAAGTTGGTCAACTTTATCGGCATAAGCTGTTGGATTATGTTTTTTAAATCGTTGCAAATGAGCTGTGGGAGAATACTGAAAATCATCAAGACGTTGTTGTTCTGCTAATACGCACTTTCTATTTTCAACAACTTCAAGCCCGAATTGCTTTTCAAGCTTTGCTGCAACTCTCTCTTTCTTGTCAAAGTCATTGAACGCTTTTGTTGTGTAGCAATTTCCAAATTTATCTTTGTTTTTTACGACGATATGATAATGAAGCTTGCCATTATCAATGTGATAATCCGCTACGAATGTTCTTGAACCATAGACTTGTCTAACGTATGACTTGACTGCTTTAAAAGCTTTCTGCTTATCTTCTAGTGTTAGGTTATCAACATCAAAGTCATTGGGCGAGAAAGAAACAATATCGCATAATGCCGCATACTTTTGCCCCTTGCTTAAATCGTCCATAAAGTATTCAGCCATGAAATTACTATATGAAAGGTTGTCAGTGAATTTATTTACAAAAGGCAATTTGCATGTGTCAGGTTCGTTTTTGTGAAAAGCCTTATTCAAGAAATAGTCCAAATTGAAAACTATTTCTTTTTTACTAGATAGGTTGGCCGATAAGTCTCCTTCTGGTTTTTTGATTATCATATATCACCATTGTTGTTGTCCTTTTCTTTGTTGTAGATAACTCTACCTTGAAGATTTACACCATCAAGCAAACTGTTAACTCTGTCCATCAACTGCTCTGCCTGTGCTATTTTTTTGTCTAAATGCTCTAATGTGCTAGTAATGTCAATCTGTCTGCCGTTGTGAAATATCGCAATACCATTACTGTCAAACTTTTCTAACGCTGATGAAATACCACTCAGCGTAGTAAAGAGTTTGCCGGTGCCGCAAACTTCGTCGATAACCTTGGCTGCTTCAATTAGTTTAGGGTCTGTATATTCAATGCAGGATGTAACTCGCTTTTCAATTATTTTTTTAACAAGATTGCTTTTGTTGGTATTCGTTTTATCCACAAATAATTTTTTCATGAAAGCTGCACTATCACCTGAAAAGCGAAGATGAAAGCTTTCACCTCTTTTTTGTTCGGATAGTCTTGAATAGATTTTTTTGAACTCTTTCAACTCACTTTCATCTAGCTTGTTTTTTGGCTTGCCATTGAAATGCGTGACTAGAATCTCTTTTGTAATTTCACCTCTCTTTTGTTTTTTGGTATCTGTGTCTTTGACTTTCTTCATATTGAACTCCTAATGTATTCATTTGTTTTATGCTCCTATATTTTTCAAACGAAGTGCGAAAAATCAAGCGTTCTTGGGAACCAAACAATAGATAAATGGGAACCATTTAGCTGTTGGTTGGGAACCAAATAATGAATAAATGGGAACCATTTAAGAGTTATTTGGGAACCAAGAACATTGCTTGCCTAGATAAGTAACCTATATATAAAGTAACATACATTATAATGTTTTCAAGTAGGTGGAAATTTCAACGAAAATTTGAAATTGAAATTGTATAGCACAAAAGAAAGGCCACCGATTGGCGGCCATAATCTGGAAGTTAGCAGCAACTTACAAAGCAGTGAAAGTGTCAACCATGCAGTAGTATTTTAAAAAACAATCTGGTAAAAATCTAGGCGTCTGGATTTATGTAGTCCTTGTCATAGTTGTATATGGTCGTGAAATCTTCGGGCACATGGTCGATTACATAATCAATAACGTCACCATCACTATTAACTAGACGGCAAAGTTTGTTTGCGAACTCTATTTCAATCGCGGTATTCAGGAAATCTATGCGAATGTGTTTGATGATTTTCTTTAGTTCGTTGTTGTATTGCACTCGCTTCTCTACCGCTTCATTTGTGCGATCATAAATAATGCCGCTCACATCAATATCTTTTAAGCCCATAAAAGATTTTTCGGATATGTAAATCTGGTCAAGCTCTTTCGTTCTTGTGTCGATTTCACTGTCTATATGGTTGCGATTGCTCTCTAATTCTGCAATAACCTCATTATATGTGGAGGGTATAGTTTTACCGTCCAAAATCATTGTTTTAACTTCGACTTTGAAATCTTGTAGTCTGTTGGCAATCTGATTTCTTTTAGCTTCCAGTTTCAATACTTCCGTTTTAATTTCTTTTGCGTTTGTATTTTCTTCAAGCAAAGCGGAAACATTCAAGCCATCTGTAAAAGCAAAGAACATACCAAATAATTTTTTGCCACGAATAGATTGTTGACCAAAGTGGCTATTCAAGTCACATTTTCCGGTCATTGAGTTTGTGCAGATGAAATAGTCCCTTTCTCCCTTGTTCATATATCGAATGGTGCCACCACACCACTTGCAATAAATCAGGTCGCGAAAGACGTTATAACGTTGATTAGAATATCTACCGGCAAAAGGTCTTCTCGATTTGATGAGTTCTTGAACCTGATAAAATAATTGTTCATCTACAACGGCTGGGTAATAATTTGGAATTGAATCGCCTTCATCTTTTCTTTTTAACTGGCCGGTTTCATCATAGTGAATCTTTTGCGGGGAATGCTCGCCAATCAGCTTACGGTTAGATAATAGGTATTGGGTTTGGTGGATAGCGAGCTTTTCACTATAAAGGTCATTATATTCTCGCGTTGCTTCTTGAAGACCTTTTGAAAGCGAAAGCTTGAAAAGTGTGTTAATCCTTTCGACTTTTTCATGGTCAATGACAAAGGCGTTATTTTCAACCTTTAACCATGTTGGTACTTTTTTAGTGACGATTTCACCTTCACGCATTCTTCCGCGATTGATTCGCCAAGCCTTGCTTGAAAAATCGCTTTTCCGCTTACTCTCTGCGTTAGCCCGTTCAAACTCTAAAAGGGCATTGACCCAATCAGCGAAATCAAGGTTTTCTTCTTCATAAATTTTATTTTTATCAAGAATTACAATCTTGATGCCCGAAAAGATGAGATCGGTAAAAATTTTATTAGTGCGGACAATTTTGTCACGCGAAAGCCGGTCGAAGTTTTCGATCAATAGATACGAACCTTTGTCGATTTCGCCCATCCGCACTTCTTTCAAGAATTTACCCAATACACCTTCTGAACCGGCGTTTTTGCCGTGATATGCGGACGTACCGGCGTCTTCAAGGTGTCGATCCACTTCTAGCCCATGCTTGGACACAAAAGCGTCTATAAGCTCGTTTTGACGGTTTCTAGTGCTGCCATCTTCTTGGCGGGTCGATGAAAAGCGAACGTATGGATAACATTTTTTGGTCATTTTTTAATCAACCCAACCGATGGAACGTATAGCGTAGCATGTCTGCATCTATTGCTATGCCCGCCCCAGCCACGCCTACTGGGACCTGTCGCCGGGGCTCGATTTCGAGACCAAGCTGATCGCCAAGACCAACGCGGCGGCGGTGCTGGAACAACAGCTGTCGAAGAAAGGCTACGTGTGCGCCCCGATCAACCTGGGGTCCAACACCGACCCGTACCAGCCCATCGAGCGCGAACAGCAGCTGACCCGGCGCCTGCTCGAAGTGCTGCTGCGCTACCGTCACCCGGTCACCATCGTGACCAAGGGCTCGCTGATCCTGCGCGACCTCGACCTGCTGGCCGAACTGGCACAGCAGCGCCTGGTGTCGGTGATGATCAGCCTGACCACCCTCGACGACGAGCTCAAGCGCACCCTGGAACCGCGTGCCGCCGCGCCCAAGGCGCGGTTGCGGGCGATTCGGGTGATGCGCGAGGCGGGTGTACCGGTAGGTGTGCTGTGTTCGCCGATGATCCCGATGATCAACGACAGCGAACTGGAGCACCTGCTGGAGGCGGCCAAGCAGGCCGGCGCGCTGCACGCGGCCTACATGCTGCTGCGCCTGCCGCTGGAGGTGGCGCCGCTGTTCGAGCAATGGCTGCAGGATCATTACCCGCAACGTGCGACCCATGTGCTGAGCCTTATCCGTCAGAGCCGTGGCGGCGAGCTGTACGACAGCCGTTTTGGCGCACGCATGCGGGGCGAAGGCGTGTTTGCCGACTTGCTGGCGCAGCGTTTCGACAAGGCCATGCGCCGCCTGGGACTGAACCGGCTTGAAGGCCATGCACTCGATTGCAGCGCGTTCTGCCCGCCCGGTGGGCAGTTGTCGCTGCTGTAATGCATTAATGGGTAGTTGCCATTAATGCTTTTTTGCTAGTATTCGAGGCCCGCCCTTTTGTTCTGGAACGCCCGTTCTAGAGCCTCCAAATTCAGTTTGAGTTAAGTTTTTCCGCGTAGCGTGAAAAGCCAGGCAGCCGCACTGTGCTTTATTGAGCGTGAGCGACATCCAAGCTTCATTGCGTTGTCTGAATCTTGAACCGGTAAAATGGACTTACCTTCAAACCGTCAAAGAGGATCAACAATGAAAGACCAGGACCCCTCTCAAAACGGCCCGGCTGATCAAGCCGAAAGCGCCGATGCCGCACTGAAGCATATCGTCGACGGCTTTTTGCATTTTCATCATGAAGTCTTCCCGCAACAGGAAGAGCTCTTCAAGAAACTCGCCACTGCGCAGAAGCCGCGGGCGATGTTCATTACCTGCGCCGACTCGCGCATCGTGCCCGAACTGATTACCCACAGCTCCCCTGGCGACCTGTTCGTGACCCGCAATGTGGGTAACGTGGTGCCGCCCTACGGGCAGATGAACGGTGGTGTATCCACGGCCATCGAATACGCGGTGATGGCCCTGGGTGTGCAGCACATCATCGTGTGCGGGCATTCCGATTGCGGGGCCATGCGTGCCGTGCTCAACCCGCAGAGCCTGGAGAAGATGCCCACGGTCAAGGCCTGGTTGCGGCATGCCGAGGTGGCGCGCACGGTGGTGGAAGACAATTGCCATTGCCACAACGAACACGAAAGCATGCAGGTGCTGACCAAGGAAAACGTCATCGCGCAGTTGCAGCACCTGCGTACCCACCCTTCGGTCGCCTCGCGCCTGGCGGCCGGCCAGTTGTATATCCACGGCTGGATCTACGACATCGAAACCAGCGAAATCACCGCCTATGACGCGGTAAGCGACCGCTTCCTGCCCCTGCAGAGCGGCCAGCCGATTCCCTGCGCCACCCCGCGCGGGCGCTACTAGCCACACCTCATTCGCAACAGGGTGACTGAAGGCTGCACGTTCGCGTGCAGCCCAGGTAGTCGGCTGCCTTGAATTTCCATGAATGCCTTGCTGGCCTGCCGGCGGCTTGCGGCTGCCCGCGTGGCGGCGTTACTGCGGCGTGCGGGCCAGCGGAATGGCCCGGCGTGATCGATAGAGGGAGAATCAAGGTGAACATGACGCAATTGAAAGCGGCCCTGCCGCGTGAACTGCTGGCTTCGGTGGTGGTGTTTCTGGTGGCGCTGCCGCTGTGCATGGGCATTGCCATCGCTTCCGGCATGCCCCCGGCCAAGGGTCTGATCACCGGCATCGTCGGTGGCCTGGTGGTGGGGTTCATCGCCGGCTCGCCATTGCAGGTCAGCGGCCCGGCGGCGGGCCTGGCGGTGCTGGTGTTCGAGCTGGTACGCCAGCATGGCATGGCCATGCTCGGGCCGATCCTGCTGCTGGCGGGCCTGCTGCAACTGCTGGCAGGGTGCCTGCGCCTGGGCTGCTGGTTCCGGGTCACGGCGCCGGCGGTGGTGTACGGCATGCTCGCCGGTATCGGCGTGCTGATCGTACTGTCGCAGGCGCATGTGATGTTCGACGCCAGCCCGCAGCCTTCCGGGCTGGCCAACCTGACGGCGTTCCCGCAGACCGTACTGCAGGCGCTGACCCCGGAAGGCCCCGGCAATGCCTGGCAAGCGGGTGCGTTGGGCCTGGGCACCATCGCGATCATGTGGGGCTGGGAGCGCCTGCGCCCGCAGCGTCTGCGCTTCGTGCCGGGGGCCTTGCTCGGGGTGGCGCTGATGACCCTGCTGAGCCTGTGGCTGGCGTTGCCGGTGAACCGCGTGGTGGTGCCCGCCAACCTGGCCGAGGCCATCGACTGGCTACGCCCCGCCGACCTGCTGCAACTGGCCAACCCGCACCTGCTGGTGGCGGCGCTCGCCCTGGCATTCATCGCCAGTGCCGAGACGCTGCTGTCGGCGGCGGCGGTGGACCGCATGCACAGTGGCCAGCGTTCGGACTTCGACCGTGAACTGTCGGCCCAGGGGGTGGGCAACATGCTCTGTGGCGTGCTGGGGGCGTTGCCGATGACGGGGGTGATCGTACGCAGTTCGGCCAACGTGCAGGCCGGTGCGCAGACGCGGCTGTCGGCTATTCTGCATGGGGCATGGCTGCTGGCGTTCGTGGTGGTGCTGAGCAGTGTGCTGCAGCAGATCCCGGTGGCGAGCCTGGCAGGTGTACTGGTGTACACCGGCTTCAAGCTGGTGGACTTCAAGGCGTTCCGCGGGTTGGGGCGCTATGGGCGCATGCCGATGTTCACCTACGCGGCGACCGCACTGGCGATCATCTTCACCGACCTGTTGACCGGCGTACTGCTGGGTTTCGCCCTGACTTTGCTCAAGCTTGCGCTGAAGGCGGCGCGGTTGAAGATCAGCGTCAGCCACTTGGATACGCCGGGGCACCTGGAGCTTCGCTTGAGCGGTGCGGCGACGTTTCTCAAGGTCCCGGCACTCGCCCGGGCGCTGGATAACGTACCGGTATGTACCACGTTGCATGTACCGCTGGCCCAACTCAGCTATATCGACCACGCGTGTCTCGAGCTGCTGGAGGACTGGGGCCGGGCGAATGCGGGCAATGGATCGGTGCTGGTGATCGAGCCGCGCGGGTTGAAGCGGCGCACCGAGGGGCGGGCGCGCATGGCGGCAGGGCTTGGCGCCTGAACGATTCGCCAGCAACGCTGGCTCCTACACGGGGTGTAATCCTGTAGGAGCCAGCATTGCTGGCGAAGGCTGCGCCGCCGAGCCGGTCAGGCCGACTGATCCAGCTCCAGCCCCACGCCCAGCTGGCGCGACAGGCACGGCCAGCGCTTCCACGCCGCGCCGGTGTCCGGGCTGCTCAGCTTGTCTCGGTAGGCCTCCACCGATTCGAGCGCGAAGCTTTCGTCGTTGAGCATTTCGTCCACCGAGTGGTGCACCACCTCATCCAGCTGGTTGGCGAATGCCTCGCCGATCAGCTGATGCGCGATCAGGTTGGCCACGGTGGTATCCAGTGGGATCAGTGGCTGCTTGAAATGCTTGATGTACAGGTCGTTCACTTCCTCCACCAGGCGGTGCGCCAGGTAGGCCTCATCCAGCAGGCAGCCCAGGCCGACCTGGCCTTGCATGATCGCCGGCGGCTGCAGGAAATAGGCTTCGGCAATTTTCAGTACCGGTTTGATCTGCGACTCGATGCCCGCCTCGCGCGCCACCGCATTGGCGGCCTCCAGCAATTCGGGTACCTGGTCGATGTACGCGTCGACAAACCCCACAAGCGCCGCATGCGGGTCTTGCTCAGGCAGGTTGATCGAGGGATGCAGGTGGGGCAGTTGCACTTCAAGTTGCTTTTTCAACTGGCCGGTTTGGACCTCATGTTGACGGGCACGGGTGATCTGCTCGCGCAAAGCGGCGATGTTCATGACAACTCCAGGGACAAGGGAAACACACGGATGACATAAGGTAGCTCGGTTCGAAAAAGAGTTAAGACGGATTTGTCATAAACGATGTGCGTTTATGTCGCTGTAAGGCATATCAAATGGCCATCAACCCCCTCTCGGCGATTTTTTGCGCGGTTTGGGCGGCTGTCTATACTCCGCTTTGAAAGTGATTGGTTGATGAGGCCCGCCTGCTGTCCAGCAGGGGCTCGCCGTCGAAGTTCGCCGTCTTGACGCCGTACCCTTAGCCGTAGGCCCTGCCTCCGGGATAACAAGAATCATAAGGGGAACCCGCAATGATGCGACATCCACATGCCTGGATGGGCCTGCTGTTGTGGTCACTGTTCACGCCGGCACACGCCGCCTGGACCGTGAATATGGCGCCGGGGGCGACTGAAGTCAGCAACGCCGTGTTCGACCTGCACATGACCATCTTCTGGATCTGCGTGGTGATCGGCATCGTGGTGTTCGGCGCGATGTTCTGGTCGATGATGGTGCACCGTCGCTCCACCGGCCAGCAGCCGGCGCATTTTCATGAGCACACCTGGGTCGAGATCATGTGGACGGTGGTGCCGTTCCTGATCCTGGTGGCCATGGCCATCCCCGCCACCAAGACCCTGGTGGACATCTACGATGCCAGCGAGTCGGACGTGGATATCCAGGTCACCGGCTACCAGTGGAAGTGGCACTACAAGTACCTGGGCCAGGACGTGGAGTTCTTCAGCAACCTGGCCACCCCCGCCGATCAGATCCACAACAAGGCACCCAAGGACGAGCACTACCTGCTGGAGGTCGATCAGCCGCTGGTGATCCCGGTGGGTGCCAAGGTGCGCTTTCTGGTGACTGCCGCCGACGTCATCCATTCCTGGTGGGTGCCGGCGTTCGCGGTCAAGCGCGATGCCATCCCCGGTTTCGTCAACGAGGCCTGGACCCGTGTCGAGAAGCCGGGCATCTACCGCGGCCAGTGCACCGAACTGTGCGGCAAGGACCACGGCTTCATGCCGGTGGTGGTGGAGGTCAAGTCCAGGGCCGACTACGACACCTGGCTGGCCGAACGCAAGGCCGAGTCGGCCAAGCTCAAGGAGCTGACCAGCAAGGAGTGGACCCTGCAGGAGCTCAGCGAGCGCGGCGACAAGGTCTACCACACCACCTGCGTGGCCTGTCACCAGGCCGAAGGCCAGGGCCTGCCGCCGATGTTCCCGGCGCTCAAGGGTTCGAAGATCGCCACCGGCCCGATCAAGGATCACCTGAACATCGTCTTCCACGGCAAGGCCGGCACGGCCATGGCGGCGTTCGGCAAGCAGCTCTCGGAAGTGGATATCGCCGCCGTGATCACCTACGAGCGCAACGCCTGGGGCAACAACAAGGGCGACATGGTCACGCCGAAGGATGTGCTGGCGCTCAAGCAGGCCGACAGCCAATGAACCGGGGAGACAGGACATGAGTACAGTCATCGACGACCACGGTCATGCCGCCCATGACCACGCCCACGGCCCGGCCAAGGGCCTGATGCGCTGGGTGCTGACCACCAACCACAAGGACATCGGCACGATGTACCTGTGGTTCGCCTTCGCCATGTTCCTGCTCGGCGGCTCGTTCGCCATGGTGATCCGCGCCGAGCTGTTCCAGCCCGGCCTGCAGATCGTGGAGCCGGCATTCTTCAACCAGATGACCACCATGCACGGCCTGATCATGGTGTTCGGTGCGGTGATGCCGGCCTTCGTCGGCCTGGCCAACTGGATGATCCCGCTGATGATCGGCGCGCCGGACATGGCCCTGCCGCGCATGAACAACTTCAGCTTCTGGCTGCTGCCGGCAGCGTTCCTGCTGCTGGTATCGACCCTGTTCAGCCCCGGCGGCGGGCCGAATTTCGGCTGGACCTTCTATGCCCCGCTGTCGACCACCTACGCACCGGCCAGCGTGACCTTCTTCATCTTCGCCATCCACCTGATGGGCATCAGCTCGATCATGGGCGCGATCAACGTGATCGCCACCATCCTCAACCTGCGCGCCCCCGGCATGACCCTGATGAAGATGCCGCTGTTCGTCTGGACCTGGCTGATCACCGCGTTCCTGTTGATCGCGGTGATGCCGGTGCTGGCCGGGGTGGTGACCATGATGCTGATGGACATCCATTTCGGCACCAGCTTCTTCAGCGCCGCCGGTGGTGGCGACCCGGTACTGTTCCAGCACGTGTTCTGGTTCTTCGGTCACCCCGAGGTGTACATCATGATCCTGCCAGCGTTCGGCGCGGTCAGCTCGATCATCCCGGCGTTCTCGCGCAAGCCGCTGTTCGGCTACACCTCGATGGTCTACGCCACCGGGGCCATCGCCTTCCTGTCGTTCATCGTGTGGGCGCACCACATGTTCGTGGTCGGCATCCCGGTGGTGGGCGAGCTGTTCTTCATGTACGCCACCATGCTCATCGCGGTGCCCACCGGGGTGAAGGTGTTCAACTGGGTGAGCACCATGTGGGAAGGTTCGCTGACCTTCGAGACGCCGATGCTGTTCGCCATCGCCTTCGTCATCCTGTTCACCATCGGCGGTTTTTCGGGGTTGATGCTGGCCATCGCCCCGGCCGACTTCCAGTACCACGACACCTACTTCGTGGTGGCGCACTTCCACTACGTGCTGGTGCCGGGGGCGATCTTCGGCATCTTCGCCTCCGCCTACTACTGGCTGCCCAAGTGGACCGGGCACATGTACGACGAAACCCTCGGCAAGCTGCACTTCTGGCTGTCGTTCATCGGCATGAACATGGCGTTCTTCCCGATGCACTTCGTTGGCCTGGCGGGCATGCCGCGCCGGGTGCCGGACTACAACCTGCAGTTCGCCGACTTCAACATGGTGTCGTCGATCGGCGCGTTCACCTTCGGCGTCACGCAGATCTTCTTCCTGTTCATCGTGATCAAGTGCATCCGTGGCGGCAAGCCGGCCCCGGCCAAGCCATGGGATGGCGCCGAAGGGCTGGAATGGTCGGTGCCCTCGCCCGCGCCCTACCACACCTTCCAGACCCCGCCGGAAGTGAAATGAGGGTGCTGCCATGAACGAGCGCACGTCGCTGCGGCGACTGGTGACGCGGCTGATGTTGCTGACCGTGGTGATGTTCGCCTTCGGCTTTGCCCTGGTGCCGATCTACGACGTGATGTGCAAGGCCTTCGGCATCAACGGCAAGACCGGCGGGCAGTACGCAGGCAGCCAGGTCAGCGACCCCACGCGCTCGGTGAAGGTGCAGTTCCTGTCGACCAATGCCAGCGACATGGTCTGGGACTTCTACTCCACCGCCGACCAGATCGACGTCAACCCGGGCGCGGTGAACCAGATGATCTTCGTGGCGCGCAACCCCACCGACAAGCCGATGACCGCCCAGGCCATCCCCAGCATCAGCCCGGCGGAGGCAGCCGCATACTTTCACAAGACCGAATGCTTCTGCTTCAGCCAGCAGGTGCTGCAGCCGGGTGAGCGCATCGAGATGCCGGTGCGCTTCATCGTCGACCGCGACCTGCCCAAGGATGTGAAACACCTGACGCTTGCCTACACGCTGTTCGATATCACCGCTCGCCAGCCGCCGGTGGCCCACGTGGCCACCCAGACCGTACAGAGCGCCCGATAAGGAGAACGATCCATGGCTGCTCATCAGCACTACTACGTACCGGCGCAGAGCAAGTGGCCGATCATCGCCACCCTCGGCATGCTGATCACGGTGTTCGGCCTGGGCACCTGGTTCAACGACATGAAGGCCGGCCACGAGGACTCCCATGGCCCGCTGATCTTCTTCGTCGGCGCACTGTGCCTGGCCTACATGCTGTTCGGCTGGTTCGGCGCGGTGATCAAGGAAAGCCGCGCCGGGCTCTACAGCCCGCAGCTGGACCGCTCGTTCCGCTGGGGCATGTCGTGGTTCATCTTTTCGGAGGTGATGTTCTTCGTGGCCTTCTTCGGTGCGCTGTTCTACGTGCGCCACCTGGCAGGCCCGGCGCTGGGTGGGGAAGGTGCCAAGGGCGTGGCGCACATGCTATGGCCGAACTTCCAGTTCGCCTGGCCGCTGCTGCATACCCCCGACCCCAAGCTGTTCCCGCCGCCCAGCGATGTGATCGACCCGTGGCACCTGCCGCTGATCAACACCATTCTGCTGGTCAGCTCCAGCGTGACCATCACCATCGCCCACCATGCCCTGCGCAAGGATCACCGCGGTGCGCTGAAATTCTGGCTGGCGCTGACCATCGTGCTGGGCGTGGCGTTTCTCATCCTGCAGGCCTACGAGTACCACGAGGCCTACACCGAACTGGGCCTGACCCTGCATTCGGGGATCTACGGCGCCACCTTCTTCATGCTCACCGGGTTCCACGGGGCCCACGTGACCATGGGCACGATCATCCTGTTCGTGATGCTGATGCGCATCCTGCGCGGGCATTTCAGCGCCGACAAGCACTTCGGATTCGAGGCGGCCAGCTGGTACTGGCACTTCGTTGATGTGGTGTGGGTGGGGTTGTTCATCTTCGTGTATGTGCTGTAGCCGCGCCTAGAACGGCGCGTGGGACACCAGTTGGCCGCTGTAGAAACCCCAGGCGACCAGCGCCAGGGTGATGGCGGCCAGGCTGACACGGATTTTCAGGGCGGTGAGCAGGCGGGTCGAGTTGTCATCGTCCTTGACCAGAAAGAACAGGCCGCTGAACAGGCTGATCACGGTCGCCAGCAGCATCAGGACAATCGCGGCTTTGAGCATGGCGGTACTCCGGGGGATGCGATGACTACAACAAGTATAGCGACAGCCGTTGCGGGGCCCCGATGAGGCCGTTCCGCCCCGGCCGGGTGCCGACCCTGGTGGTGATGTTGCTGCTGCCGGGGCTGATTGCGCTGGGCTGCTGGCAGCTGGGGCGCGCCGCCGAAAAGCGCGAGTTGCTGGCCACCTATGCAGAGCGCCGGGTGGCAGCGCCCCTGGCCAGCGAGCAGCTGGCGCAGGCGAGCGACCCGGCCTATCGCCGGGTGCACCTGTATGGCCGTTTCGACCGCACCCACAGTGTGCTGCTCGACAACCGCCTGCGCGACGGCCAGGCCGGGGTCGAGCTGCTGCAACCCTTTCACGACCAGGCCAGCGGCCTGTGGCTGCTGGTCAATCGCGGCTGGCTGCCCTGGCCCGACCGGCGTGTGGCGGTGCAGTTCAGCACCCCCGAGACACCGCTTGCCCTGCAGGCCTGGGTATATGTGGCGCCGGGCAGCACCTTCCAGTTGCACGCCGACCCGCAAGGGGGCCGCTGGCCGCACCTGCTCACGGCGGTGGATGCCGCGCAGCTGTGGCCGCAGCTGGGCCGCGAGGGCTTTGCCCATGAACTGCGCCTGGAACCGGGCCCGGCCAGCTACCGGCTGGACTGGCCGGTGGTGGCGATGGGCCCCGAGAAGCACCTGGGCTACGCCGTGCAATGGTTTGCCCTGGCTGCGGCGCTGGTTGCGCTGTACCTCTATTTCGGCTGGCACAACGACAAGGAGAACCACCATGGGCGCCGTCATGCATCCATCCGGCACGTCTGAAGTGCCGCGCCGTCGTTGGCGCGGGCGGTTGCAGCTGATTCTGATCCTGCTGGTGGTGGTGGGGCCGATGATGCTCGCCACCGGCATGTACAAGCTGCAGTTCTGGGTGCCGGAAAGCCGCAGCTACCACGGCGAACTGATCGGCAACGGCCAGGGCCGCGCCGAGCTGGGGGTCGCGACCGACGAGGCGCGCTGGCAACTGCTGGTCAGCACCCCTGGTGACTGTGACGCAGACTGCCAGCAACTGGTGTACCTGGCGCGCCAGGTACAGATCGGCCTTGGCCGCGACGCCGCCCGTGCCAGCCACGCGCTGGCCGCCGGGCAACCGTTGAGCGAGGCGTATCAGGCCAGGCTTGCGCGCGAGTACCCGCAACTGCAGCGCTATGCGCTGGAGCTGGCGCAGTACAGCAGGGCCGCCGGGAGCCTGAAGGGCGCGCAGCTGTGGATCGTCGACCCCCACGGCAACCTGGTGTTGCGCTACGACGCACGTGTCAAGGGCAAGGACCTGCTCAACGACCTGCGCCATCTGCTCAAGCTGTCCAACATCGGCTAGGAGGCACGCACCATGGCCAGACCCGGATACCGCCTCGCCGTGTTCGCCACCTTCCTCGCGCTGGTGGTGGTGCTGCTGGGGGCCTATACCCGCCTGACCCACGCCGGCCTGGGCTGCCCCGACTGGCCGGGCTGCTACGGCTTCATCAGCGTGCCCAAGACCGAGGCGCAACTGGCACATGCCGAACGCCACTACCCGGACACGCCGGTCGAGGCCCACAAGGGCCGCAACGAGATGGTGCACCGTTATTTTGCCGGCACCCTGGCGCTGGTGATCGCCATGCTGGCGGTGCAGGCGCTGCGTCGGCATGGGCACAACGGCCAGCCGTACCGCCTGCCGCTGCTGCTGTTGGCGGTGGTGTTCTTCCAGGCCGCGTTCGGCATGTGGACGGTCACCCTCAAGCTGTGGCCGCAGGTGGTCACGGCGCACTTGCTGGGCGGCTTTGCCACCCTGAGCCTGCTGTTTCTGCTGAGCCTGCGCCTGTCGCGCGCGTTCATGCCCCTGCCCGGCCTGCCGCTGCGGCTAAGGCGCCTGGCGGCACTGGCGTTGCTGCTGGTGATCGGGCAAGTCGCCCTGGGCGGCTGGGTGAGCGCCAACTATGCCGCGGTGGCCTGCGTCGACCTGCCGACCTGTCACGGCCAGTGGTGGCCCGAGGCGGATTTTGCCAACGGCTTTCACCTCACCCAGCACATCGGCCCCAACTACCTGGGCGGACAGCTCGACAGCGAGGCGCGTACCGCCATCCATATCACCCACCGCCTGGGGGCGCTGCTGGTCACGCTGGTGTTGCTGACCCTGGCCTGGCAGCTGCACGCTATCGGCCTGCGGCGCCTGGCCAGGCTGGTGCTGCTGGCGCTGGCGGTGCAGGTGGGGCTGGGCATCAGCAATGTGGCGTTCGGGCTGCCGCTGGCGGTGGCGGTGGCGCACAACGCCGGTGGCGCGGCGCTGCTGCTGACGCTGGTGCTGGTCAACTACCGCACGCGCCTGGCCACGCAGCCCAAGGCGCGCAGGGTCAGCCAGGGCTGGCGCCTGACGCCGCTGCGCCCGGTGGGCGTGGTGCATTATCTGGGAGAGAACCCATGGCAACGCTTCTGAACCCCGCGCGCCAGCAGGCGCTGTGGCGCGACTACCTGGAGCTGACCAAGCCCAAGGTGGTGGTGCTGATGCTCATCACCTCGCTGGTGGGGATGTTCCTGGCCACCCGCGCGGGCGTGCCATGGACGGTGCTGGTGTTCGGCAACCTGGGCATCGGCCTGTGTGCGGGCGCAGCGGCGGCGGTCAACCATGTGGTGGACCGGCGCATCGACGCACTGATGGCGCGCACCCACAAGCGGCCGCTGGCCGAGGGGCGCGTCGCACCGCTGGCGGCGCTGGCGTTCGCCTTGCTGCTGGCGGTGCTGGGCATGGTGCTGCTGCTGAGCTTCACCAACGCACTGACCGCCTGGCTGACCCTGGCCTCGCTGCTGGGCTATGCGGTGCTCTACACCGGCTTTCTCAAGCGGGCCACGCCGCAGAACATCGTGATCGGCGGGCTGGCCGGGGCGGCGCCGCCGCTGCTGGGCTGGGTGGCGGTGACCGGGCATGTGGGCGCCGAGCCCCTGTTGCTGGTGCTGATCATCTTCGCCTGGACCCCGCCGCACTTCTGGGCCCTGGCCATCCATCGCAAGGAGGAGTACGCCAAGGCCGATATCCCGATGCTGCCGGTGACCCACGGCGAGCACTACACCAAGCTGCACATTCTGCTGTACACCGCCGCCCTGCTGGCGGTGAGCCTGTTGCCTTACGTGATCCACATGAGCGGGCCGCTGTACCTGGCCTGCGCCGTGGTGCTGGGCGGGCGCTTCCTGCACTGGGCCTGGGTGTTGTACCGTGGCAGTCGGCCGCACGCGGCGATCAGGACCTTCAAGTACTCTATCGCGTACCTGTTCCTGCTGTTCATCGCGCTGCTTGTTGACCATTACCTACTGTTGAACCTATGACTCGAACCCAGAAAACCGTTTTCATCCTCGTTGCCCTGGTCGCACTGATTCTCGGGCTTACCATCAACAAGGTGCTGAGCAATCGCAGCCAGGGCGACCCCACGGCGCTGATCGATGCCGGGATCATCCTGCTGCCGCAGAGCCGCCAGGTGCCGGCGCTGCAGATGACCGACGAGAACGGCCAGCCGGTGGTGCTGGACCAGCTCAAGGGCAAGTGGTCGCTGCTGTTCTTCGGCTACACCTTCTGCCCGGACATCTGCCCGACCACGCTGGCGCAACTGCGGCAGGTCAAGAGCGAGCTGCCCAAGGAGGCGGTGGACCGTCTGCAGGTGGTGCTGGTGAGCGTCGACCCGAACCGGGATACACCGGCGCAGTTGAAGACGTACCTGGGCTACTTCGACAAGGATTTTCGCGGGGTGACGGGGTCGCTGGAGGATACGCAGAAGCTGGCCAATGCGGTGAGCATCCCGTTCATTCCGGCCGATACCAGCAAGCCGAACTACACGGTCGATCACAGTGGCAACCTGGCGCTGCTCGGGCCGGATGGTACCCAGCGCGGGTTCATTCGGGCGCCGTTCAACAACCAGAAGCTGGTGGCGCAGTTGCCGGGGCTGGTCAAGCGCGACTGAAAGCTTCGCGGGTCAAGCCCGCTCCCACAGGTACAACCCTGGTTTCAAGGGCGGTGGAGAACTTGTGGGAGCGGGCTTGACCCGCGATGGGCTGCGTAGCAGCCCTTGGCATTTCTGAATCAGAACGCTGGCTTGACCGCGCCCTTGTACTTCTCTTCGATGAACTTCTTCACTTCAGGCGTGTGCAGGGCTGCTACCAGCTTCTTCACCGCGTCCGAATCCTTGTTGTCCTCGCGGGTCACCAGGATGTTCACATAAGGCGAATCGCTGCCTTCGATGACCAGGGCGTCCTTTTCAGGGTTGAGCTTGGCTTCCAGCGCATAGTTGGTGTTGATCAGCGCCAGGTCGACCTGGGTCAGCACGCGCGGAATGGTGGCAGCTTCCAGCTCACGGAATTTCAGGCCCTTGTCGTTGCCGGTGATGTCCTTCACGGTCGACAGGATGTTGGTGTTGTCCTTGAGCTTGATCACGCCAGCCTTGTCCAGCAGCAGCAAGGCACGGCCGCCGTTGGTGGCGTCGTTGGGGATGACCACGGTGGCGCCCGATGGCAGTTCGTCGAGCTTCTTGAGCTTGTTCGAATAGGCGCCCAGCGGCTCCAGGTGCACGCCGGCAACGCTGACCAGGTGAGTGCCCTTGGCCTTGTTGAACTCGTCCAGGTACGGCTGGTGCTGGAAGAAGTTGGCATCCAGGCGCTTCTCGGCCACCTGCACGTTGGGCTGGACGTAGTCGGTGAACACCTTCACCTTCAGGTCCACGCCTTCCTTGGCCAGCGCCGGTTTGACGAACTCGAGGATCTCGGCGTGCGGTACCGGGGTGGCGGCAACGGTCAGGGTCTCGGCCGCGTGGGCAGAGAAGGCCGCGACGGCGGCAACAGCAGCAAGCAGTCTTTTCATCTAATCGCTCCTTGTGAGGGCCGTTCCGGCCCCCGGCGCGTCGGCGTGGCCGACCCTTGGTTACTTACGGGAAAAATGCACAACCAGTTTGTCGCCGACACTCTGCAGAACTTGAACCAGCACCAGCAGCAGTACCACGGTGACTACCATCACGTCGGTCTGAAAGCGCTGGTAGCCGAAGCGGATGGCCAGGTCACCCAGCCCGCCGGCACCCACCACACCCGCCATCGCGGTGTACGACACCAGGGTGATGGCCGTCACGGTGATGGCTGCGAAGATGCCCGGCCGCGCTTCGGGCAGCAGGGCGTTCATGATGATCTGGCGCGTGGTGGCCCCCATCGACTGGGTGGCCTCGATGATGCCGCGGTCGACCTCGCGCAGGGCGGTTTCCACCAGTCGCGCGAAGAACGGCGTGGCACCGACCACCAGTGGCGGGATGGCCCCGGCCACGCCCAGCGAGGTGCCGGTGATGAGCACGGTGAACGGGATCATCACGATCAGCAGGATGATGAACGGCAGCGAACGCAGCACGTTGACCACCAGCGACAGCAGCGCATACACGCGCTTTTCTTCGAACAGCTGGCGCGGGCCGCACAGAAACAGCAGCACGCCCAGTGGCAGGCCCAGCAGTACGGTGAACAGCAGCGAGCCGAACAGCATGATCATGGTATCGATCGTGGCCAGCCAGATTTCGGCCCAGTCGATGTTGGCAAAGAAACTCAGGGCGTCCATCAGCGCAGTACCTCCATATGAACATCTGCCGCAATGAAGCGGGCAAATGCCGCCTCGATGTCGCCACCGGTGATGGCCAGGGTCAGTTGACCGTAGGGGGTGTCCTTGATGCGGTCGATACGCCCGGCGAGGATGCTGTAGTCCACCCCGGTTTCACGGGCCACGGTGCCCAGCAGCGGCGCATAGGTGGCGTCGCCCTGGAAGGTCAGGCGCACGATGCGCCCCGGTACATGGGCAAAATCGTCGCGCTGTTCGCTTTCGTCGACCTGCTCGTCTTCCTGCACGAAACGCTTGGTGGTCGGGTGCTTGGGGTGCAGGAACACCTGCGCCACCGGGCCCTGTTCGACGATCTGCCCGGCGTCCATCACTGCCACCTGGTCGCACACGCGGCGGATCACGTCCATCTCGTGGGTGATGAGTACGATGGTCAGCTTCAGCTCGCGGTTGATCTCGGCCAGCAATTGCAGCACCGAGGCGGTGGTTTGCGGGTCCAGGGCGCTGGTGGCCTCGTCGCACAGCAGGATCTTGGGCTTGGTGGCCAGGGCGCGGGCGATGCCGACGCGCTGCTTCTGGCCGCCGGACAGCTGTGCCGGGTACTTCCTGGCATGCTCGCTCAGCCCTACCCGGGCCAGCAGCTCGCCGACGCGCTGATCGATCTCGGCGCGTGACATGCGCCCGGCCAGGGTCAGCGGCAGCGCCACGTTGTCGGCCACGGTCTTGGAGGCCAGCAGGTTGAAGTGCTGGAAGATCATCCCGACCTGCTGGCGGAAGCGGCGCAGGTCGTTGGCGTTGAACGCCGTGACGTCTTCGCCGTCGACGATGATCTTGCCGCCGCTGGGGGCCTCGAGGCGGTTGATCAGGCGCAGAAGGGTACTTTTGCCGGCACCGGAATGGCCGATCAGACCGAACACCTGGCCGTCTTCGACGCGCAGGCTGGTCGGGTGCAGTGCGGGGATGTCCCTACCGGCGACGCGGTAGGTTTTATGGACTTGTTGAAACTCGATCACGTAGCGAACCTTGTGGGGCGCATGAAATAGGGTCAGCTGTTAGCCGGGGGCGCATTTTAGCCTGTTCGTATATAGGTTCTTAGCATTTATTTCGTGTTTGACCAACGCTTGAGGAATAACGCGATCAGTGGTTGCTCGCTGGTCATTCGAAAGGAACGCCCGGCACTCCTGTCAGTCACTACCTGAAGAGCCCCATCCAGGGGCCCCGCGTACGATGATGAGGAGTTGCAGACCCATGCCCAGCAAGAAGAATGCGCCCCAGGAAAGTCAACTCGCCGGCGCCCAGACGCCCGACAAGGCCAACACCAACGCCAAGCTGCAGAGCCTGGAGCCGTTTCGCAGCGATGCCACCGGCCAGGCGCTGCGCACCAACCAGGGGGTCAAGGTTGCCGACAACCAGAACACCCTCAAGGCCGGTGACCGCGGCCCCTCGCTGCTTGAAGACTTCATCATGCGCGAGAAGATCACGCATTTCGACCATGAGCGCATTCCCGAGCGCATCGTGCATGCCCGCGGCACCGGCGCCCATGGCTACTTCCAGGCTTACGAGTCGCATGCCGCACTGACCAAGGCCGGCTTCTTGCAGGACCCGGACAAGATCACCCCGGTGTTCGTGCGCTTCTCCACCGTGCAGGGGCCGCGTGGCTCGGGTGACACGGTGCGCGACGTGCGCGGCTTTGCCGTCAAGTTCTTTACCGATGAGGGCAACTTCGACCTGGTTGGCAACAACATGCCGGTGTTCTTCATTCAGGACGCGATCAAGTTTCCCGACTTCGTGCATGCGGTCAAACCCGAACCGCACAACGAGATCCCCACCGGCGGTTCGGCCCACGACACCTTCTGGGACTTCGTCTCGCTGGTGCCCGAGTCGGCGCACATGGTGATCTGGGCGATGTCCGACCGCGCGATACCGAAAAGCCTGCGCACCATGCAGGGCTTTGGCGTGCACACCTTCCGCCTGATCAACGCCGAAGGCGTGGCCAGTTTCGTCAAGTTCCACTGGAAGCCCAAGCAGGGTGTGCATTCGCTGCTGTGGGACGAGGCGCAGAAGCTGGCGGGCAAGGACACTGACTATCACCGCCGCGACCTGTGGGAAGCGATCGAGACCGGCAACTACCCGGAATGGGAACTGGGCGTGCAGATCGTGCCCGAGGCCGACGAGCATAAGTTCGAGTTCGACCTGCTCGACCCGACCAAGATCATCCCAGAAGAGCTGGTACCGGTGACGCCGCTTGGCAAGATGGTGCTCAACCGCAACCCGGACAACTTCTTTGCCGAAATTGAGCAGGTGGCGTTCTGCCCCGGTCATATCGTGCCGGGCATCGACTTTTCCAACGACCCGCTGCTGCAGGGCCGGCTGTTCTCCTACACCGACACGCAGATCAGCCGCCTGGGTGGCCCGAACTTCCACGAGATCCCGATCAACCGGCCCGTGGCACCCAACCACAACGGCCAGCGCGATGCCCAGCACCGTACCACCGTGCACAAGGGCCGGGCGTCCTACGAGCCCAACTCCATCGATGGCGGCTGGCCGAAGGAAACCCCGCCGGCGGCGCAGGATGGCGGCTTCGAGACCTACCCCGAGCGCATCGAGGCGCACAAGGTGCGCCAGCGCAGCCCCTCGTTCGGCGATCACTTCTCCCAGGCGCGGCTGTTCTTCCAGAGCATGAGCCCGACCGAGCAGGAGCACATCATCAGTGCCTACAGCTTCGAGCTGGGCAAGGTGGAGCGCGAGCATATCCGTGCCCGCGAGGTGAACGAGATTCTTGCCAACATCGACCTCAAGCTGGCGGCGCGGGTAGCGCAGAACCTTGGCCTGCCGGCGCCCAAGGCCGGCACCGTGGACGTCAAGCCACAGTCGCTCAAGGCTTCGCCGGCGCTGAGCCAGATGAACCTGCTGGGCGAAGGCATCAAGGGGCGCAAGGTGGCGATTCTGGTGGCCGATGGCGTGGATGCCACGCTGGTGGACCCGCTGGTGAAGGCGTTGCAGGCCGAGAGCGCCCAGGGCGTGCTGCTGGGACCGACCTCGGCGCCGGTGAAGACCGCTGCCGGCAAGACCCTGGCGGTGGATGCCTCGATGGAAGGCATGCCGTCGGTGGTGTTCGATGCGGTATGGATCGCCGGTGGCAAGGCCAGCCTGCAGGCTCTGAGCGGCGATGGCGTGGCGCTGCACTTCGTGCTGGAGGCCTACAAGCACCTCAAGCCGCTGGGTACCGACAGCGATGCCAAGGCCGTGCTCGACAAGCTGGGCCTCAAGGCGGATGAAGGCATGGTGGTGGGCAGCGATCAGAAGGCCTACAAGGCGTTGATCGCGGCGATTGCCAAGCACCGGGTGTGGTCGCGGGAAGCGGCCGCCAAGGCCATTCCGGCGTAGTCAAAAAGGCCGGCTCCTGCAGGAGCCGGCCTTGCCGGCGAAGAAGGCACCGCCGACATCACTCGGCGCGCCGCGGCGTAAGCACCACCTGCGCCGGCTGGTTGCGATGAATCTCGTGGGCCTGCTGCAAGGCGAAGCTCGCATCGCGCTTGCTTACCCGCTTGGCCAGCAAGGTCTGTAGCCACGGCGCGTCATCACGGCGCGGCACCTGGAACACCACGTCACACTGGTAATTCACCACATCGGTGGCGATGTCATCCAGTTGTCGGCGAAGTTCTTCTATTTTCGTGATTTTCAACGCCACTACGGTGCTCGGCGCCGTGGGGTCGATGACTTTTGCCGGCGGCTTGGCTTCCGCCGCCTTGAGCGCGGCCTCGGCCTTGTCCAGCTCGGCCTTGCGCGCCTGGGTGATGGCGCCATTTACGCCGCCGGTCAGCGCCGGGGCCTTGGGCATCAGCGCACGAGCACGTGCCAGTGCGGTGGCTGCGGCATTCACATCGCCCTTCTGCAGCACGATCTGGCTGCGTTGCAGGTAGGCTTCGGCCAGCTGGCGCTGCATGGGTTCGAGGCGTGCATCGTCTGGCGACTGGGCCTGCAAGGTGGCCAGCTGGTCTTCGGCGGTGGCCAGCTCGCTGCTGGCGATGTTCTGCTCCAGCAGCTGCCAGGCATCGGGCTGCGCGGGCGGCGGCGGGTCGACCGGCGCGCTGGAACAGGCGGCCAGCAACACGGAAAACGCGGCAAGGAGCAGATAACGGGAGGCGAACGGCTTCATTCCTGCGACTCTCTATTTGCGCAAAAAGCGAGCAAGTCTACACCCAGCGCGCTGGCGCGAAAATAACTCTTCAGGATGTAGCGGCGATTAAAATGTCGCAGGGCGCGACCCTGTCGGCCGCACCCTGCCCATGGGGCTGCGCGCTCAGCGCCGGGGCAGCGCCAGGCTCACCAAGAATAGCACTGCCGCACACACCACGATGGATGGGCCGGCCGGGGTGTCCTTGAACCACGACAGGGCCAGCCCGCCACACACCGCCACTACGCCGATCAGGCTGGCGCCCAGGGCCATCTGTTCCGGCGAGCGCGCATGCCGCTGTGCGGCTGCGGCGGGGATGATCAGCAGCGAGGTGATCAGCAGCACGCCGACGATCTTCATCGCCACCGCGATCACCACCGCAATCAGCAGCATCAACGCCAGGCGCAGCGCAGCCACCGGCAGGCCTTCGACCCGGGCCAGTTCCTCGTGCACGGTCACCGCCAGCAGCGGGCGCCACAGCGCCACGATCAGCAACAGGACCAGCGCACTGCCGCCCAGGATCCACGCCAAGTCGCCCGGGCTGATCGCCAGCAGGTCGCCGAACAGGTAGGCCATCAGGTCGATGCGCACATCGTGCATGAAGCTCAGCACCACCAGGCCCAGCGACAGCGTGCTCGGCGCGAGAATCCCCAGCAGGGTGTCGGAGGCCAGCGGCTGGCGCTGCTGCAGGGTTACCAGCAACAGCGCCAGCATCAGGCAGCCGACGGTCACCGCCAGCGTCGGGCTGACGTCCAGCACGAAGCCCAGGGCCACGCCCAGCAGCGCCGCGTGGGACAGCGTGTCGCCGAAATACGCCATGCGCCGCCACACCACGAACGAGCCCAGCGGGCCCGCCACCAGCGCCAGGGCCAGGCCTGCAAGCAGGGCATACAACAGAAAATCAGCCATGCTTGCAGTGGTCTCCGTGCACATGCCCGCCAGGGGTCGGGGTGACCACCGACCCGTGCAGGTCGTGGGCGTGGTCGTGATGATGGTGGTAGATCGCCAGGCTTGGCGCGTTGTTGCCGAACAGCTCGACGAAGGCCGGGTCGCCGCTGACCTGCTCCGGGTGGCCCGAGCAGCACACGTGGCGGTTGAGGCACACCACCTGATCGGTGGTGCTCATCACCAGGTGCAGGTCGTGGGAAACCATCAGCACGCCGCAGCCGTAGCGGTCGCGCAGGCGCGTGATCAGGCTGTAGAGCTCGGCCTGACCGGCCACGTCGACGCCCTGTACCGGCTCGTCGAGCACCAGCAGTTCTGGCTTGCGCAGCAGCGCGCGGGCCAGCAGCACCCGCTGCATCTCGCCGCCGGACACGGTCTGGATGGGGCTGTCGATGACGTGTTCGGCGCCCACTTCGTTGAGGGCCGCCAGTGCTGTCTTGCGGTCCACGCCCGGCACCAGGCGCAGAAAGCGCAGTACCGACAGCGGCAAGGTGGCGTCCACCTGGATCTTCTGCGGCATGTAGCCGATGCGCAGTCGCGGCTTGCGCCATACGCTGCCGGTATGCGGCGCCAGCAGGCCGAGTACGGCGCGCACCAGGGTGGTCTTGCCGGCGCCGTTGGGGCCGATCAGGGTCACGATCTGCCCGGGCTCCACGCACAGGTCGATGCTGTCGAGCACGGCCTGGCCGCCGAAGGTGACGCCCACCTGCTCGAGGCGGATCAACGCGTTGCTCATCAGGCGCTCCGGCAGGTGCCGCACAGACCGACCACTTCGACGGTCTGGGTCTCGACACTGAAACCCACATCATTGGCGCTGGCCACGATGGCGTCGCTGATGGAGGCTTGCTCCAGTTCGATTGCCACGTGGCATTGGCGGCAGATCAGGAACTGGCCCTGGTGGGCATGCTCGGGGTGGCTGCAGCCCATGAAGGCATTGAGCGACGCGATGCGGTGCACCAGGCTGTTTTCCAGCAGGAAATCCAGTGCGCGGTACACGGTGGGCGGTGCGGCGCGGCGGCCGTCCTGCTCGCTGAGCACGGCAAGGATGTCGTAGGCGCCCAGCGGCTTGTGGCTTTGCCATACCAGCTCCAGCACGCGGCGGCGCAGGGCGGTCAGGCGCAGGCCCTGACGCGCGCACAGCGCATCGGCCTCGGCCAGCGCGCTGTGCACGCAGTGGGAGTGGTCGTGGGGACGGTTGGCCAGCGGGGTATTGGGCATGGGCAGCGACGGTTCTGTTGAGAGACGTTATTATGTTACCCGTTCCTGCCCCGATGAGTGCCTATCGTGTCCCGATTTTTTGCCCTTTTTGTCGCTTTTGTCACAAGCAGCCTGTTGATGACCCCGGCGCAGGCCGAGGTTCAGGTGCTGACCAGCATCAAGCCGCTGCAGCTGATCGCCGCCGCGGTGCAGGACGGTGTCGGTACGCCGGATGTGCTGCTGCCACCGGGCGCTTCGCCGCACCATTACGCCTTGCGCCCTTCCGATGTGCGCAAGGTGGGCCAGGTGGACTTGCTGTACTGGATCGGCCCGGACATGGAGGGTTTTCTGCCCCGTGTGCTGGGTAGCCGCAGCAAGCCGACGGTGGCGGTGCAGAACCTGCCGGGCCTGACCTTGCGCCATTTTGGCGAGGACAGCCATTCACACGCGCAAGACGCCGACGAGCATGACCATGACCACCGCCCAGGCAGCCTGGATGCGCACCTGTGGTTGTCGTCGGTGAACGCGCGGGTGATTGCGGCGAAGATGGCGGCTGACCTGGGCGCGGCCGATCCGCAGAACCAGGCGCGCTACACCGCCAACGCCAAGGCATTCGGCGAGCGCCTGGATGCACTGGATGCGCGGCTCAAGGCGCGGGTGAGCGCTGTTGCGGGCAAGCCATACTTTGTCTTCCATGAAGCCTTCGATTACTTCGAGGCGGCCTACGGGCTCAAGCACACCGGCGTGTTCAGTGTGGCGGCGGAGGTGCAGCCGGGCGCGCAGCACGTGGCCGCGATGCGCAAGCGCCTGCAGGAAGTGGGCAAGACCTGTGTATTCAGCGAGCCGCCGCTGCGCCCGCGGCTGGCCGAGACGCTGACAGCGGGGTTGCCGGTGACGCTGGCCGAGCTGGATGCGCTGGGCGGCACGATGCCAGCGGATGCCAATGGCTATGAGCGGTTGCTAGAGAACCTGGGCAATGGATTGGCGGGGTGCCTGGAAAAGCTCTGACCCACCGATCTGTAGGAGCCGGCCGGCGAAGGGCTGCGCTGCAGCCCAACGGCTCCGCCGGCAAGGCCGGCTCCTACCTGGAGTGGCTCAGTTACAACGCGAACGGCAGGGCGATGTCCACCTGCTGACGCGCCGCCAGGCGCACCTCGAAATCCGCCGGGTCGTGAATCAGCACGTCCATCCCGGCAAACGACTCGGCCGCAATCAGCCGCGACAGCCAGAACCGCACGCAGGCCACCCGCAACATCACCGGCCACAGGTGTGCCTCGGCTGCGGTGAACGGGCGCAGCGCCGCATACGCACCCAGCAACGCCCGCGCCCGCGGCGGGTCGATCTGCCCGGCATCGTCGCAGCACCAGTCGTTCAGGGTGATCGCCAGGTCATACAGCATCGGCCCGGAGCACGCATTGTAGAAATCGATCAGCCCGGTCAGGTGGGTGCCTTCGAACAAGGCGTTGTCGCGGAACAGGTCGGCGTGCAGGTTGGCCCGCGGCAGCGCCATGATCTGGCCCTGGTGCGCGACGATCTCGTCCAGGCAGCCCTGCAGCAGCGCCTGTTGCGTCGGGTTCAGGCGCGGCATCAGTTCGGCGCCGGTGGCCAGCATCCAGTCCAGGCCACGGTCGGTCTTGCGCTCCAGCACCTTGTGCTGGGTCGCGGTGTGCAGGTGGCCGAGCAGTTCGCCCACCTGTACGCAATGCTGGTTGTTCGCCACCTTGATGTGCTTGCCCGGCAGGCGCGGCTGCAGCAGCGCCGGCTTGCCGGCCAGCTCGCGCAGGGCCACGCCGTCGCGGGTGCGCAGCGCATAGGGCACCGGCAGGTCGGCCTCGTGCAGCACGTCGAGCAGTTCGATGAAGAACGGCAGGTCCTGGATCGGCCCGCGTTCGACCAGTGTCAGCACGAACTCACCCTGTTCGAGGCTGACGAAGAAGTTGCTGTTCTCGGTGCCGGCGGCAATTCCCTGGAAGTCCCGCAGGCGACCCAGTCCATAGGGCGCCAGAAAGGTTTCCAGCTCGGGCCGGGTCAGTGGGGTGAAGACAGACATGGTCAAAAACTGCTCATTCGGGCACTTCCCGCAGGAAGTGCCAGGTGGATGGTAGGGGCCCGCATTACCACTCGAAGATTTTCCAGGAAGGAATCAGCATGTCGGGTTGGTCGGAACGGATGAAGTTGCCTTCCGAGCCGTCTGCGCGCACCAGAAAGTAAGGCTTGCCCCCTTTGGGGGTGACCTTGATGGCATACAGGAAACCGTTCTGGCGGTATTCCTGGATGGTCTTGTCGCCTTCCGTGCGAATGGTTACATCCGGATCGGCCGAAGGCGCTTCATCCGCCGCATTGGCTACCAGTGGAGCGGCAGCCAACACACCGAGCAGCAACAGGCGATTTAGTCTACGCATGATAACCTTGTCCCTTTGTCGTCAATGTTCCGGACATTCTAGCGCCGGGCCCGTTGAAAAGGTTGATTCTGCTCATGAGCCAAGCTCCCCTCGTCCTGGTGGACGGTTCGTCCTACCTGTACCGCGCGTTCCACGCGCTGCCACCGCTGACCAACTCCAAGGGCATGCCCACCGGCGCGGTGAAGGG
The DNA here is from genome assembly GCF_024261405.1 of Pseudomonas sp. FBF18. Classification (NCBI taxonomy): domain Bacteria; kingdom Pseudomonadati; phylum Pseudomonadota; class Gammaproteobacteria; order Pseudomonadales; family Pseudomonadaceae; genus Pseudomonas; species Pseudomonas sp. FBF18. Next base: position 261,720 of record NZ_QKRS01000005.1, read on the forward strand.
TGTGCTGAACATGCTCAGGAGCCTGCGCAAGCAGTACCCGGACAGCCCCTTCGCGGTGGTGTTCGACGCCAAGGGCGGCACCTTTCGCGACGAGATGTACGCCGAGTACAAGGCCAACCGGCCGAGCATGCCCGACGACATGCGTGTGCAGATCGAGCCGCTGCACGCCAGCGTCAAGGCGCTGGGCTTCCCGCTGCTGTGCGTGGAGGGGGTCGAGGCCGACGACGTGATCGGCACCCTGGCCCGCAGCAGCGCCGCGGCGACCCGCCCGGTGGTGATCTCCACCGGTGACAAGGACATGGCCCAGCTGGTGGATGCGCACATTACCCTGGTCAATACCATGTCGGGCTCGTCGATGGACATCGAGGGCGTGAAGGAGAAGTTCGGCGTCGCACCCGAGCAGATCATCGACCTGCTGGCGCTGATGGGCGACTCATCCGACAACATCCCCGGGGTCAAGGGCGTGGGCGAGAAGACCGCCGTCGGCCTGCTGGTGGGCGTCAACGGCGGTATCAAGGAGCTGTACGAGAATCTCGACCTGGTGCCGAGCCTGCCGATCCGCGGGGCCAAGACCCTGCCGGCCAAGCTGCTGGAGCACAAGGAGCTGGCGTTCCTGTCGTACCAGCTGGCCACGATCAAGGTCGACGTGCCGCTGGAGGTCGGGCTGGACGACCTGCACCTGGGCGAACCTGACCGCGAAACGCTGCTGCAGCTGTACACCGAACTCGAGTTCAAGGGCTGGATCGATGAAGTTCAGCGCGAGAACAAGCGCCTGGAGCTCGCCCCGCCCCCTGCCGCCACACCCGACGCCGAGGCGCCCCCGGTGGCCGTTGCCGAGCCGGTAGCCCCTGTCGAGGCCGCCTATGAAACCATTCTGGACAAGGCACGTTTCGACGTGTGGCTGCAAAAGCTCAAGGACGCCGAGCTGTTCGCATTCGATACCGAAACCACTGGCGTCGATGCACAGCAGGCCCAGCTGGTCGGCCTGTCGTTTGCGGTCCAGCCCCATGAGGCCGCCTACATCCCGCTGGCACACAACTACGAAGGCGCCCCGCAGCAGCTGGACCGCGAGCTGGTGCTGAACGCGCTCAGGCCGCTGCTGGAAGACCCGAACAAGGCCAAGGTCGGGCAGCACGCCAAGTACGATATCAACATCCTGGCCAACTGCGCGGGCATCACCGTGCGTGGGGTGGCCTTCGACACCATGCTCGAATCCTATGTGCTGAATTCCACGGCCACCCGCCACGACATGGACAGCCTGGCCAAGAAGTACCTGGACCACACCACCATCGGCTTCACCGACATTGCCGGCAAGGGTGCCAAGCAGCTGACCTTCAACCAGATCCACCTGGACAAGGCCGGCCCCTACGCCGCCGAAGATGCCGACATCACCCTGCGCCTGCACCACAAGCTGCACGCCGAGCTGGCGGCGCTGCCAAGCCTGGCCAGTGTGCTGAGCGATATCGAGATGCCGCTGGTGCCGGTGCTGGCGCGTATCGAGCGCGAGGGCGCGCTGGTGGATGCCGACCTGCTCAGGATCCAGAGCGGCGAGCTGGGCGACAAGATGGACGCGCTGGAGCGCGAAGCCATCGAGCTGGCGGGCGAGCCGTTCAACCTGGGTTCGCCCAGGCAGCTGGGCGCCATCCTTTATGACAAGTTCGGCCTGCCGGTACTGAAGAAGACCCCCAAGGGCCAGCCGTCGACGGCTGAAGAAGCCCTCGAGGCGCTGGCCGAGGAAGGTTTCCCGCTGCCCAAGGTGCTGATGCAGTACCGCTCCATGAGCAAGCTCAAGAGCACCTACACCGACCGCCTGCCCGAGCAGATCAACCCGCGTACCGGGCGTATCCACACTTCCTACCAGCAGGCGGTGGCTGCCACCGGCCGCCTGTCGTCCAGCGACCCGAACCTGCAGAACATCCCGGTGCGTACCGCCGAGGGCCGGCGCATTCGCCAGGCCTTCATCGCGGCGCCCGGCTACAAATTGCTGGCGGCGGACTACTCGCAGATCGAGCTGCGCATCATGGCCCACCTGGCCAAGGACGAGGGCCTGCTCAGCGCCTTCCGCAACGGCCTGGACGTGCACACTGCCACCGCGGCCGAAGTGTTCAAGGTGGAGCTTGGCGACGTGACCTCCGACCAGCGGCGCAGCGCCAAGGCGATCAACTTCGGCCTGATCTACGGCATGGGCGCAAAGAAGCTGGGCAAGGACATCGGCGTCGACAGCAAGACGGCCAAGGCCTACATCGACGTGTACTTTGCCCGCTACCCGGGCGTGCGCGACTACATGGAGCGCACCCGCAAGCAGGCGGCCGACCAGGGCTACGTGGAAACGCTGTTCGGACGGCGCCTGTACCTGCCGACCATTCACTCCAACCGTCCGCAGGAGCGCGCTGGCGCGGAGCGTACCGCGATCAACGCGCCGATGCAGGGCACCGCAGCTGACATCATCAAGCGCGCCATGGTCACGGTGGACAACTGGCTGGCGAGCACTGCGCTGGATGCCCGGGTGATCCTGCAGGTGCACGACGAACTGGTGCTGGAAGTGCGCGAGGACCTGGTGGAACAGGTGGCGCAGGAGATTCGCGTGCACATGAGCGGTGCCGCGCAGCTGGATGTACCGCTGGTGGTGGATGTGGGCGTGGGGGCGAACTGGGACGAGGCGCACTGAAAAGCGTGCTTGGTGCCTACCAAAAACAGAAATTTGCTGCGGCATAAGGTCGCGGCAATTTCTGCTTTTTCGGCCTATGGAAAATAGTTTCCCGCGCCGAGGAACTAAACCGGTGAACCACGACTCAGAGTAACTGAATGGCTGGTGAAGCCCTTCGATGCTCCTATGTTGTGTTAAGTGTTGGCAGATATCTGGACCCCGCCCTAGCGGTCCGGAACTTGAACCCCGAACTTCCCCCTCCCCATACGAAGTCCGGGGTTTTTTTTGCCCGGCATTTGCCGGGCAGCCCTTATTCTGCGGGCTTGTCCGGCAGTTGCAGCCAGCGAGCCAGTACCGTGTAGGCCTCTTCCAGCCCCTGGCGCTTGGGCGCCGAGAACAGCTGGATGGTCACGCTGTCGCCCCAACCCTTGCGGATTTCGGCCTGTACCTTGAGCAGCGTGCCCTTGGCCGCGCCGAAGGTCAGCTTGTCGGCCTTGGTCAGCAGGATGTGCATCGGCATGCCGCTGGCCACGGCCCAGTCGAGCATCATCTTGTCGAAGTCGGTCATGGGATGGCGTACGTCCATCATCAGGATCAGGCCCTTGAGGCTCTCCCGGCTGCCCAGGTAGGCCTCCAGGTGGCGCTGCCAGTGCTGCTTGAGCGGGATCGGCACCTTTGCATAACCATAGCCCGGCAGGTCGACCAGACGCCGATCGTCGTCCAGACTGAAGAAATTCAACAGCTGGGTACGCCCCGGGGTTTTCGAGGTGCGCGCCAGGCTCGCGTGGGTCAGGGTGTTGAGGGCGCTGGACTTGCCGGCGTTGGAGCGGCCGGCAAAGGCCACTTCGAAACCTTCGTCGTCCGGGCACTGGTCGACTTTGGCGGCACTGAGGGCGAATTTGGCCTGCTGGCAGAGTCCGAGGATGGGGTTTTTGACTTGCATGGTATTTCCGATTGGGCGTTGCTCGAGGGGGTCTCGGCAAGCGGTGTCGTTTCCGTTTCAGGCACGGGAGTATATAATGCCCCAGTTTTTGTGTGCGCATTATCCCAGCGTAGGAGGATGTGCACGGGAGCTGCTTGACCAAGCTTGCGCAGTAGACGCAGTGCAGCCCCAACCCTGAAAGGGTCGTATTCGGCGCTCAGGCTACACAGGATCCCTACAGCGTGGAAGTCACGCCTGACATAAGGGACCGCAGAGGCTGTCGAAGCAGCTCCCCAGGGTTTCAAGGCTATGCCGCCGCGTGGTTTGTGCATGGACTGCAGTAACGAGGACGATCAGGCCACCCTGACCGGGTGAGTCAACAAGACAGGTTGCCTCGATACATAACTCTTTCACCCTTAGCCGTAGTTGGATTAGCTGATGAACAAACTATTCGTGAGTCTGCTGTTGACCTTAGGCATCACCGGGGCTGCCAACGCTGCCGGCAATATCGTTGGGGATGCTGCTGCCGGTCAGGCAAAAACCGCTGTATGTGGCGCGTGTCACAACCCCGACGGCAACAGCATGGCGCCGAATTTCCCGAAACTGGCCGGCCAGGGCGAGAAATACCTGGAGAAGCAACTGCACGACATCAAGTCGGGCAAACGTACCGTGCTGGAAATGACCGGCATGCTGGCCGCGTTCAACGATCAGGACCTGGCCGATATCGCGGCCTATTTCGCCAGCCAGAAAGGCAGCGTGGGTGCCGCCGACCCGGCGCTGGTCGAGCGTGGTCGCGCACTGTTCAACGGCGGTGATCTGGAAAAAGGCCTGCCGGCCTGCACCGGTTGCCACTCGCCCAACGGCGCAGGCATTGCCGCCGCCGGCTTCCCGCACCTGGGTGGTCAGCACGCAAGCTACGTGGCCAAGCAGCTGACGGACTTCCGTGAAGGCAACCGCACCAACGATGGCGATGCCACCACCATGCGCACCATCGCCAGCAAGCTGAGCAACAAGGACATCGACGCGTTGTCCAGCTACATCCAGGGCCTGCACTGAGCCCCGGTTTAACGCTGGGTTAATACAGCGGCGCAAAAATGAAAAGGGTGGCCCGGGCCACCCTTTTTTGTGCCCGCTGCCGTTACACTAACGAACTCGGGCCTGCCCCGGCCTGTCTGAACCCAGGTCGCGACGAGGCGACACATCACTGCTCAGGAGTAACGCATGCGTAATCTGATTCTCGGCGCCGCGCTGGTCGCCGCCAGCGCCTTCGGTATGACGGTCCAGGCCGCAGACCCTGTGATCGCCGGCAAGGAATATGTCGAGCTGAGCAACCCGGTACCGGTGTCCCAGCCTGGCAAGATCGAAGTGGTCGAGCTGTTCTGGTATGGCTGCCCGCATTGCTACAGCTTTGAACCGACGATCAACCCGTGGGTCGAAAAGCTGCCTGACGACGTGAACTTCAAGCGTATTCCCGCCATGTTCGGCGGCCAATGGGACGCCCACGGGCAGATGTTCCTGACCCTGGAAGCCATGGGCGTGGAGCACAAGGTGCATGCGGCCGTGTTCGATGCCATCCAGAACCAGCGCAAGCACCTGACCAAGCCTGAAGAGATGGCCGACTTCCTGGCCACCCAGGGTGTGGACAAGGACAAGTTCCTGGCCACCTTCAACTCGTTCGCCATCAAGGGACAGGTCAACCAGGCCAAGGAACTTGCCAAGCAGTACAACATCAAGGGCGTTCCGAGCATGGTCGTCAACGGCAAGTACACCTTCGACCTGGGCACCGCAGGTGGCCCGAACGGCGTACTGAACGTTGCTGACCAACTGATTGCCAAGGAACGCGCCGCCAAATAAGAGGCGAAACTATGCGCCGCTGGAAATCCGAGCGCCTCGTCGGCCTGCACGAACCGCAGGTCAACGAGCACCATATCGATGCAAGTGGTCTACCGTCCGACGGTCGCTTGCGTCTGCTCAGCTTCAATATCCAGGTAGGCATCAGCACCGAGCGTTACCGGCACTACCTGACCCGCAGCTGGCAGCACCTGCTGCCGCACATGGGGCGTGCCGGCAACCTGCAGAAGATCGGCAACCTGCTGGGCGACTTCGACCTGGTGGCCCTGCAGGAAGCCGACGGCGGCAGCCTGCGCTCGGGCTACGTCAACCAGGTTGAACACCTGGCGCAACTGGGTGCTTTCCCCTACTGGTACCAGCAGCTCAACCGCAACCTCGGGCGCCTGGGCCAGCACAGCAACGGCGTGCTCAGCCGCCTCAAGCCGCAACTGCTCGAAGACCACCCGCTGCCCGGCCCGGCCGGCCGCGGTGCGATCCTGGTGCGGTTCGGTGAAGGCGAGGATGCGCTGGTGGTGGTGATGATGCACCTGGCGCTTGGCGCGCGAACCCGCGCCCTGCAACTGGGCTACATCCGCGAGCTGATCGGCGGCTATCGTCACCAGGTGCTGATGGGCGACATGAACACCCATGCCACCGACCTGTTGCAGCACTCCCCGCTGCGCGACCTGGGCCTGATTGCGCCGCAGGTCGAAGCGACCTTCCCCAGTTGGCGACCACAGCGTTGCCTTGATCATATTCTGCTCAGCCCGAGCCTCACCCTGGAACGGGTCGAGGTGCTGTCCCAGCCGATTTCCGACCATCTCCCCGTGGCGGTCGAGATTCGTTTGCCTGATGCCCTGACTGTCGATACCCTTCCGGCCTTGCGTTAGTCCCCTTATCTGCGGACCTTGGCATGACCGACGAAGCTCAACGCTGGAAAGAAAAATACCTCAAGAGCATCGAGCAGCAGGAAAAGCTCGAACGCCGGTGGGACGCCCGTCTCGACCTGCTGCGCCGCGGCCTGGTGCGCAGCACCCTGGCGGCCGAAGGCAGCGACCGCGCGGTAGACCAGTGCATGAAGGAAATGCGCGAGGTCATCCGTACCGACAACATGGACGCCGCCCTGGCCGGGTTGATCCCGCGTCTGGAAAAGGCCGTGCTCGATTCCGAGCAGCGCCGTGAAACCCGGATCGCCCAGGTAGGCACCGCGCTCAACGCGCTGGTGGCCCAGTTGCAGAAGCTGCCGTTGCCCAGCGAGGTCAGCCGACCACTGAAGAAATTTGCCAAGCAGCTGGATGCGCGGGCCAGCCAGTCACGCGAGATGCCGTTGCTGCTGAGCGAGCTCAGTGGCTTGCAGGGCAAGGCGCTGGCGGTGCTGGAGCACCCAGAAGAGGCGAGCAAGCCGGGGTTTCTGCAGCGCTTGTTTGGCGGGCGTGAAGAAGAGACGCAGGTCGCTCAACCCGAAACGCAGGCCCTGGAGCCGGTGGCGCAAGCAGCGGTTGAACCTGTGCATGAGCAGCCTGCGCCGGCTGCGGCGGATGTGGATGAACTGCAGCCGTTGCCCGAGCCCCAAGCCTTGGTCGACACAGAGGACGCCGAGGCTGCTGCGCAGCCCATCGCCGGCAATGCCGGCTCCTACACTGTAGGCGCCAGCCTTGCTGGCGAAGAGGCCCCAGCGCTCACACCGCCACCCACGCCTGCCCCGGTGCTGACCGAGCACGCGGACGCTGTCGAAGTCGATGGGGCACCCGAACCCACCCCCGAAGAACTCCTCTACGCCCTCCCCGACGGCACCGAGCCTTCCTATAGCTCCGTCGCCACCCATATCGAGCAGACCCTGCTCGGTTTGCTCGACGATCTGACCCTGCCCGAACGCCACAAGCCCCAGGCCCTGGCGGTGCGTCAGCGCCTGGAGCACGGGCTGAACTGGTACGAGCTGCTGCCGGTGCTGGATGACCTGGCGGTACTGATGCTGGCCATCACCGACAGCGGCCAGCATGAATTCGAAGCCTACCTGCAACAGCTCAACGAGCGCCTCGAGACGTTCCAGAGCCACCTGCAGGAGGCCAGCGAAGGGCATGCCGACAACAGCTCCGTCGCCCGCGACCTCAATACCCAGCTGCGCGAACAGGTCGACGGCCTGCAAAGCAGCGTGCAGGGCGCTGCCGACCTCGACAGTCTCAAGCACATCCTCGAGAACCGCCTCGAGGGCCTGCTCGGCACTATGGACGAGCACCAGCATCAGCGTGACCTGCGCGAGCAGGAACTGGCCAGCCGCCTGCAAGGCCTGGCCGAGCGGGTCGCGAGCATGGAGCAGGAAGCCCTGGGCTACCGCGAGCACCTTGAAGAACAGCGCCAGAAGGCCCTGATTGACCCGCTCACCGGCTTGCCCAACCGCGCCGCCTGGGCCGAGCGCCTGGAGCAGGAAATGCTCGCCTGGCAGGAAAACGGCGGCCACCTGCTGATGGCCATGCTCGACCTCGACCACTTCAAGCGCATCAACGACAGCTACGGCCACCAGGCCGGCGACAAGGTGCTCAAGATCGTTGCCAACGAGCTGCGCAAGCGTCTGCGCAGCCGCGATTTCATCGCCCGCTTCGGCGGCGAGGAGTTCGTCCTGCTGGTGCCGCAGACCGCGCTGGGTAGCGGCATCGAGCTGGCCGAGACGCTGCGCGGCGCCATCGAAGCCTGCCCGTTCCACTTCAAGGGCGAACGGGTGACCATCACCCTGTCCATCGGCATCACCGCGTTCCGCTCCGGCGAGCGCAGCGACGCAGTGCTCAAGCGCGCCGACGAGGCGCTGTACCGCGCCAAGCACCTGGGTCGCAACCGCGTCGAACAGGGGTGAACGGGTTTGCGCAGGATACGTTATGCTATTGCATTACCGACTGCCCAGGCCCTGCCCCATTTCCATGAAAGCCTTCCTTACCGCGCTTGTGATGCTGACATTGGCCGGTTGCGCCACCGGCCTGAAGATCGACCGTAGCCACCCCTCGGTCAACCAGGACAACCGCATCCAGTTCGTGGTGCTGCATTACACCAATGCCAACCTCGAGCGCTCGCTGGCCCTGCTGACCCACGGTGAGGTCAGCAGCCATTACCTGATCGGCGACAACCCGGCAACCATCTATCAGCTGGTGGATGAAAGTCGTCGCGCCTGGCATGCCGGCGACAGCCAGTGGGAGGGCCGGACCTGGCTCAACTCCACTTCCATCGGCATCGAGATCGTCAACCCGGGCTTCACCGACACCCCCACCGGGCGCGTGTGGCACCCCTACAGCGAGGCGCAGATCCAGGCGCTGATCGTACTGCTCAAGGACATCGTGCAGCGCAACGGCATCCAGCCGCGACACATCATCGGCCACAGCGACATCGCGCCCCTGCGCAAGCTCGACCCGGGCCCGATGTTCCCCTGGAAACGCCTGGCCGACGCCGGCCTTGGCGTCTGGCCCAACGCTCAGGCGGTGGCGCAGCAGCGCGCGCGCTTTGACGTCAACCCGCCAAGCATCACCTGGTACCAGCAGCAACTGGCGCGCTTTGGCTACGCCATCGAGCAGACCGGCGAGCTGGACGTGAGCACCCGGCATGTACTGGCAGCGTTCCAGATGCGCTTTCGGCCACAGCTGTTCGACGGCCAGCCGGATGCCCAGACTGCCGCGATTCTGCAGGTGCTGAACAGCCAGCGCTGAGCGGTACCGCCCAACGGGCAGGCTGATTCGTCCGGCAGTTGCTATACCTCATGGTATTCAACGGGATGATTCTTGATGTCGCCTGCCCTTGCCACGTTGCGTCGCCTCCTCTATCGACCCTGGCTGCTGGCCACGCTTGCGGCCACGGCGAGTGCAACCCTGTTGCTGCTGGCCAGCCTCGGCGTGGCCATGCACCAGGTGCAGCAGCGCGAAAGCGCGCAGATGAACGCCAAGGGCGAGCGCTTTCTCGAACGCCTGGAGCAGATCTTCGGCCAACTGCGCGAAAGCGTCGACGCCCTTCAGGCACAGCCCCTGCGCGGGTGCAGCAGTGCGATGCAGGCAGCCTTGCAGCAGGTGACCTTCGACAACCGCTTCGTGTTCGAGGCCACTTACCTCGACGGCACGCAGTCGTGCTCCAACCGGCTGGGCAGCAGCAACTTCGACCCGCTGCGGGCACCGGACATTCAGGGCCCCACCTACAGCTACTGGCTCAATACCACCACCGAACCCGACGACAACCGCGCCGCACTGGTGCTGGGGCGTGGGCACTTTCGCGTGTCGACGTCGCGCGGGCACCTGACCGACGTGGTCGACCTGCCGCCCGGTGGCAGCCTGCTGGTGGTGCTCGACCACGGCGCGCGTGCCGTGCCGGTACTGGGCCCGGAGCAGCCTTGGCCGCCCGGCGACCAGTGGCCGCCACCGCCCAGGGTGGACCTGATGGAACTGCCCGATCGCCTGGTATACCGCATGCCCACCAAATCGCCTGACTACCAGCTGGTGCTGATCACCCCGCGCGAAAGCCTGTCGCTGAAGATGAACGGCGTGCTCTGGCTGCTGTTCCCCGGCAGCCTGCTGCTGGCCTGGTGCATCGGCTGGCTGGTGCTGCAGCTGGTGCGCCAGAGCCGTTCGATGAGCTCGGAGCTGCAGGGCGCGCTGCGCCGTGGCGAAATGCAGGTGCTGTATCAGCCGATCTTCGAGCTGGCCAGCCGGCGCTGCGTGGGCGCCGAGGCCCTGGTGCGCTGGCGTCGCCCCGACGGCACGCTGACCAGCCCCGACCTGTTCATCCCGCTGGCGGAGAACACCGGGCAGATCCGCCAGATCACCGACTTCGTGCTGCAGCGTGTGCTCGAACAGCTGGGCCAGCTGCTGCGCGCCAACCGCCAGTTGTATATCTCGGTGAACCTGGCGGCGTGCGATGTGATGGTGCCGCGCATCGGCCGGGTGGCGGCGCGCCTGCTGGCCTTGCACCATGTGTCGGCCAGCCAGATCGCCTTCGAGGTCACCGAGCGCGGGCTGATCGACGTGGTGGTGGCGCGGGACAACCTGCAGGCATTGCGGGCGGTGGGGCACCAGGTGCTGATCGACGACTTCGGTACCGGCTATTGCAGCCTGGCCTACCTGCAGACCTTGCCGGTGGACTGCCTGAAGATCGACAAGGCGTTCATCGATGCCCTGGGGCACGACGCGGCCAGCAGCGGCGTGGCCCCGCACATCATCCGCATGGCCCACGCCCTGCAGTTGCGGGTGATCGCCGAGGGTATCGAGTACGAGGACCAGGCGTTGCTGCTCAACAGCGAGGGGGTCAACTATGGCCAGGGCTGGTTGTTCGCGCACCCGCTCAGTGCGCGCCAGTTCGTCGAGCTGGTGACCCGGGGGCGGCGGCTGGGGCCGCGGCGGATCGATGACGAGGCGTAGCGCCCCTTCGCCAGCAAGGCTGGCGCCTGCAGGCGAAGGCGGTTACACCGGCAGCGCCATGTAGAACTGCGTGCCCTGCCCTGGCCGTGAGTACACGCCCATGCGCCCGCCATGCAACTGCACGATCTCCTTGCACAGTGCCAGGCCCAGCCCGGCACCGCCTTTCTTGCGCCCAACCTGCACGAAGGGCTCGAAAATCCGCCCCTGCTGGCCATAGGCAATGCCTTCGCCATTGTCCTCGATACTGATGATCACCCGTTCGGCATGCCGCCGGGCATTGAGGCGGATACTGCCCGCCACCGGCGTATGGCGGATGGCATTGTCCAGCAGGTTGTCCAGCACCCGGTCCAGTTGCGCCGGGTCGGCCTGGATGCGCGGCAGTGGCGCGGCAAGCTCCACGCGCAACTCGATCTGCTTGTCGGCCAGCGCCGTTGCGAAGCGCTCGCGGGCCCGCGACAGCAACTCGTCGATCGCGCAGGGTTGCAGTTCGAGCTTCTGCAAGCCGCTCTGGTAGCGCGAAAAGTTGAGCAGGTCGTTGATCAGCTGGGTCAGCCGCTGCATCTCCTCGCCAATGGTGTCGAACAGGTCCGCCTCGCGGCTCTCGGCTGGAAACGTCAGGCGCTCGCGCAACAGGCCGAAGGCCATGTGCATGCCGGTCACCGGGGTGCGCAACTCGTGGGAGGCGCGCAGCACGAACTCGCTGCGCACCCGTTCGAAGGCGCGCTGCTCGGTGACGTCGTGCAGCACCATCACCGCGCCCAGGATCTGCCCCTGTGGATGGCACACCGGGGTCAGGCTGTAGGCCAGCAGGCGGGTTTCTTCATCTATTTCCAGGCTCAGGTCGTCCGGCACGCGGTCCAGGCTGCCGCCACGCAATATCAGGCGCAGCTGGTCGTCCAGCTCCGGGCGTTGCAGCGCCTTGCCCAGGCCCTGGCCCAGGCGGCTGGCGTCCCAGCCCAGCTGGCGCTGGGCCACCGGGTTGAGGTGTTCCAGATGGCCTTCGCGGTCGATGATCAGCAGGCCGTCGTCGATGCTGTCGAGCACCGCCTGCAGGCGCTGCTGGCCGGCCAGCAGTTCGTCGACATTGGTGGCCTGATGCTTGCGCAGTGCCTCGGCCATCAGCCCGAAACGGCGGGTGAGCTGGTTGATCTCCACGGCCGGGGTTACCGGCAGGGTGACCTCGAAGTTGCCCTGGCCGATCTGGTCGGCGGCCTTGGCCAGCGCCTCGATCGGCTGGCCGAAGCGGCGTGCGATGCCGTGGGCAGTGATGAAACCCAGCACCAGCACGGCAAGCCCGAGCAGGCCCAGCATGCTGGAGACCAGCAGGGCACGTTCGCGGGCCTTCTGTTCACTGTGGTTGATATGCGCCAGGGCCTGCTTGTGCGAGTCGATCAGGTCGGTGCGCAACTGGTTGAAGGCTTCGCCCAGGGGTTGGTCCGGGCCCAGGTTGCGGCTGGGCTCGGGGCTGTCGCGAAAGGCCTTGAGGAAGGCCTGGTAATCACGGTTGGCGGTACTGAAACCCGCAAACCCCTCGGCCTGGCGTTCATGGCTCAGGCCCTCGTCGAGCAGTTGCTGAAACTTGTCCTGCAGCGGTTGCAGCGCCTGCACCTCGCTGTCCGGGTCCAGCAGCAGGGACAGCTGTTCACCCAGGTTCTGACGCAGCTTCAGGCCCAGGTCGAGGATGTAGGAGTTGTCGCTGATCAGCTTCTGCTGCGAGCTGGCCATCTGCTGCACGCTGACCAGGCCCAGAATCAGGCCCAGCAGGGCCACGGTGATCAGCGCCGAGATGCTGAGAAAAAGCCGCGTGCGCAGCTTCATCGCCAGCTTCACAGGTTGTACTGCTTGCGCTTGCGGTACAGCGTCGAGGCATCGATGCCCAGTGTCTTGGCGGCCTGGTCAAGGGTGTCGCTGGTGGCCAGCACTGCACCGATGTGCGCGCGCTCCAGCTCGTCGAGGCTCAATGCAGCCCCCACCCGCGGCGCGTTGCTGGTGGGTTGTTCGGCCATGCCCAGGTGGCTGACCTCGACCCGCTCCTGCGGGCAGATGATGCTCGCCCGTTCGATCACGTTGCGCAGCTCGCGAATGTTGCCCGGCCAGCGGTAGTTGAGCAGCGCGGCGCGGGCCTCGTCGCTGAAACCTCGGGCGGGGCGCGCGTATTCCTTGACGAAGCGGGCCAGGAAGCGGTCGGCCAGGGTCAGGATGTCTTCGCTGCGTTCGCGCAGCGGCGGCAGGTGCAGGGTAATCACGTTCAGACGGTACAGCAGGTCTTCGCGAAAACGCCCGTCGCGCACCATGTCCTCCAGGTTGAGGTTGGTGGCTGCCAGAATCCGCACGTCGGCGCGGCGCGTGACCGGGTCGCCGACCCGCTCGTATTCCTTGTCCTGGATGAAGCGCAGCAGCTTGGGTTGCAGGGTCAGCGGGAAGTCGCCGATCTCGTCGAGAAACAGCGTGCCGCCGTCGGCCTGGTTGACCCGGCCCAGGGTGCTTTCGCTGGCCCCGGTAAATGCCCCGCGACTATGGCCGAACAGCTCGCTTTCCATCAGTTCGGCCGTCAGCGACGGGCAGTTGATGGTCACGCAGGCCTTGCGCGAGCGCTTGCTCCAGCCATGAATGGCGCGTGCCAGCTCGCCCTTACCGGTACCGGACTCGCCAAGGATCAGAATGTTGGCGTCGGTGTTGGCCACCTGGCGCGCGGTTTCGAGTACCACCATCATGGCCGGGCTGTGGGAATCCAGGCCGTCCTTGGGTTTGCGCACTTCCCCTTCCAGGGCCTCCAGACGCGCCGAGAGCTGGCGCACCTCCAGTTGTTTGGCAGTGGCCAGACGCAGCTGGTCGGGGCTGCACGGTTTGACCAGGTAATCGGCGGCGCCGGCCTGGATTGCATCGACAGCGGTGTCGACCGCCGAATGCGCGGTCACTATGACCACGCGCATCCACGGCGCCTGGATACGCATCTGCGCCAGTACATCCAGGCCGTTGTCCTCGCCCAGGCGCAGGTCCAGAAAGCACAGGTCGAACACCTGGCGCTGCAACAGGGTTTCGGCCTGGGCGGCGCTGTTGGCCGTGGCCACGCTGTAGCCTTCATCTTCCAGGCAATAGCGGAAGGTACGCAGGATTGCGGACTCGTCGTCTACCAGCAGAATGCGGCCCTGATGTTCCGTGGCAGATTCCATTTTCCTACGCTCCTTTAAGAATGTTCTTGGTTAGTCTCGGAAAAATCGGGCAAGTTGCATGGTCGATTCTGATTGATTCCGCGCCCTGCATGCTAGCTCCCTGCTGCGAATATGACTAACTCATTGAAAATAATGAGTTTGTTTATTTTTTGAGCACTGGCACAACGATTGCGATGATGTTCCTTCTGACCAACAGGAGGCTTCATCATGCGTGCAATACGCCCGTTGGCAGTTCTGACTGCCGCACTTCTGCTCACCCCGCTGGGTGTCACCAGCGCCTCGGCGGCCGAACCCGGCCTGCAGCAGGCCCGTCAGGAAGGCGCCTTGCAGACCGCCCTGGCGCTCAACCGACTGCTCAACCCGTTCAAGATCGAAGTGGCCATCCAGGGTCAGACCGCCCGCCTGCAGGGCGAGGTGGAGAACGAGGTGGAGCGCGAGCTGGCGGCGCAGGTGGCACTGGCCACCGCCGGCATCGAGCAGGTCGACAACCAGTTGCAGGTCAACCCCGAGCTTGTGGATGAAACCCTGCAACGGCGCGCCTATGCCCAGCGCCTGGAGGACGCCACCCTGGGGGCGGTTATCCGCGCCCGCCTGCTGTGGAGCAGCCAGACCCAGGGCCTGCCCATCGAAGTCGACAGCCGGGCCGGGGTGGTCACCCTGCGTGGGCGGGTGACCAGCGCAGAGGCCAAGCAGATGGCCGGCAGCGTGGCGGCCTCTACCGATGGCGTGTACCTGGTCAACAACCTGATCAGCCTGGGCGTGAGCGACCCGGCCCAGGCCCGCGAGCAGGCCGCTGCGGCAGCGGCCGAGGTGCAGAGCGACGCGTGGATCAACGACAAGGTGCAGACCAGCTTCTTATATAGCCGCAACCTGGACGGGCCCAACATCAAGGTGGCGACCCAGGAGGGCGTGGTGCGCCTGTCCGGGGAAGTCATGAGCAACGAGCAGAAGACCATCGCCCAGGAGATTGCCCGCCAGATCCGCGGCGTGCGCGGGGTGGACGCCGACATGCTCAAGGTGGCGATCAAGGTGGAGGGCTGATCGTGCAAATCGCACGAGGCCCTGGGGGGCATCGTGCAGGATGCGTCCTGCAGCTGCCCTCGGTACATACCTAAGATGTTGATTTATAAGCGTTTTATTTGATTTCAAAAGCTGGCATGCAGGCTGCAATGACTCTATCAGTCAATAACAACGATGCAGCAGAGGAGCCCGGCATGAACCTGTTAACCGCCGCCCTAGTGCAGATTTCCCCGCTTCACGTACGCCAGTTGCTGTTTCTCTGCCTGGCGGCGCTTCTGACCCTGGTTGCAGGGCAGATGTACAGCATCTGGCAGTCCAAGCAGATCGCCAACCAGATGTCCGTACAGGCTTATCACGTGGCCCATGTGCAGGCCACGCGTGCTTCGATGCTGGAAGCCAGGACCGCGCCACGTACCCACTCGGTCGATGCGGCCACCGTGGAAACCGTCGTGCCGCAGGAACGCTGGGTGTTCTGACCGAGCAATGCCCCACATCTGACACAACCGCTTTCAAAAACGGTAAGGAGAAACACCATGTTAAGTTGGGCCATCACCTTCCTGATCATCGCCATTGTCGCTGCCGTACTGGGCTTCGGTGGTATCGCCGGCGCCGCTACCGGTATCGCGAAGATTCTCTTCATTGTCTTCCTGGTACTGTTCGTCGCTTCCTTCTTCTTCGGTCGTCGCGGTAGAGGTTGACTATGAAAGGGACGCTCTACAGAGCCCTGGCAGGCGCCTTGATGGTGGGGGCCTGTACAGCGGCGATGGCGGCCAATGACGGCCAGGTCCGGACCAGCCAACTGCTTGGTTCGGACCCCGAGTACCGGGAAACCTGGCAGAAAGTGGTCAAAAAGCAGGAGCGGCTGCCCGATTGGGTCATCAACCTCAGTGGTGCTTCCACCGAGCAGATGACGGCGATCGAGGAAGACGGCGACAAGTATCTGGTCGGCCCCTTGTGCGAGACCGAGCAGAGCTGCGACAGCAGCCGTCTTATCGTGGCCTTCAGCTGGGACAAGGATGAGGCATACGCGCTGTGGGTCCAGGTACCCGCCGGCCTGCCTGCCGACAAGTCACCCAGCCGTCACACCGACAAGCGTTGGTTGGGCGAGCCGGATGACGGCATGAAACAGATGCTCGAAGAGCAGCTGAAGAAAGACCCGAACTACTACTGAGTGTCGCCGGACGCATCAGTATCGCCATGGAAGCTGAACCTTTTGCCTGTTCCAGTTTCTATGCTGCGCCCGCTCGAGGAGAGCGGACGCATGACCAGGGGGCCGGGCTGCTCTGATTGCTACAGGATCGGAGGGGCCTAGGGGTACAGGGAGTACCTCCTTCATGGGCCGGGTCAGGGTGGTAAACGGCAACACAGTCGTGGACCGGGGTCGCATGCCGCCAGGGCAGCCCCCGGTCAGACTTGTGCACCCGGCGCAAGCCTGATGCATTTCCCCGCTTGAAAGTGACAGATCGGCCAGACGGCTGACCACCCATCAAAAAAATTCCTGACTTCTTTGACCTGCCAAATGACGTTTTTCACGCATTCGGATTGTCGAACAACGCTGTTTTGCCGGTTTGTGGATACCGCTGTATCGGCCTAATCATGGCGCTTTGGCCTTATTCGGGATTCCGAACGGGTAGGTTTTCTGCCGCTGGGACGTCCGTTTCATGCCAAAAAGATCATGCCGATTCGGCATAGGGTAGTCATTTACGGCATTAGACTCAGTGCGCCTGCATCGGAATAGTTGCGCCTTTTTCGCTGGTCCGAGCGCCCCTTGCGCTCACTTGCGGTGACCTTCTACGGCGCATTGCCTGCACCATGAAAACTCCAGGGAATCGCTTTCAGCGGCTCTAGAATGCAGGTTTCAAGGCAGTGACCGTGTCCACTTGAACAAAGGGTAACGACATGAAGAAGGCAAAACTAAGCCTCGCCTGGCAAATCCTCATCGGTCTGGTATTGGGGATCGCCATCGGGGCGTTGCTGAACCATTTCAGTGCAGAAAAGGCATGGTGGATCAGTAACGTCCTGCAACCGGCAGGTGACATCTTCATTCGCCTGATCAAGATGATCGTCATCCCGATCGTGATTTCGTCGCTGGTCGTGGGTATCGCCGGGGTTGGCGATGCGAAGAAACTTGGCAGTATCGGCCTCAAGACCATCATCTATTTCGAGGTGGTGACCACCATCGCGATCGTGGTCGGACTGGTGTTGGCCAACCTGTTCCACCCGGGCGCCGGCATCGACATGAGCACCCTGGGCACCGTGGATATCTCCAAGTACCAGGCCACCGCCGCCGAGGTGCAGCATGAGCATGCGTTCATCGAGACCATCCTCAACCTGATCCCGTCGAACATCTTTGCAGCGCTGATGCGTGGCGAGATGCTGCCGATCATCTTCTTCTCGGTGCTGTTCGGCCTGGGCCTGTCGAGCCTGCAGGCAGACATCCGCGACCCGCTGGTGAAAACCTTCCAGGGCGTGTCGGAAGCCATGTTCAAGGTCACCCACATGATCATGAACTACGCCCCGATCGGCGTGTTCGCCCTGATTGCGGTGACCGTGGCCAACTTCGGTTTCGCCTCGCTGCTGCCGCTGGCCAAGCTGGTGCTGCTGGTGTACTTCGCCATCGCCTTCTTCGCCTTCATGGTGCTGGGCCTGATCGCCCGCCTGTTCGGTTTCTCGATCCTGAAACTGATGCGCATCTTCAAGGACGAGCTGATCCTGGCCTATTCCACCGCCAGCTCCGAGACCGTGCTGCCGCGCGTGATCCAGAAGATGGAAGCCTACGGTTCGCCCAAGGCCATCTGCAGCTTCGTGGTGCCGACCGGCTACTCGTTCAACCTGGACGGTTCGACCCTGTACCAGAGCATCGCGGCGATCTTCATCGCGCAGCTGTACGGCATCGACCTGTCGATCAGCCAGCAACTGCTGCTGGTGCTGACCCTGATGGTCACCTCCAAAGGCATTGCCGGTGTGCCGGGCGTATCGTTCGTGGTGCTGCTGGCGACCCTGGGCAGTGTGGGCATCCCGCTCGAAGGCCTGGCGTTCATCGCCGGTGTCGACCGCATCATGGACATGGCGCGTACCGCCCTGAACGTGATCGGCAACGCCCTGGCGGTACTGGTCATCTCGCGTTGGGAAGGCATGTATGACGATGCCAAGGGCCAGGCGTACTGGAACTCGCTGCCGCACTGGCGCAGCAAGACCCCGGCGCCGGCTGGCGAGACCGCTCAGCACTAAGCTGCTGACGGCCTGAAACACAAGAGCCCCGACCCGTCGGGGCTTTTTGTTGCCTGCCAGAAGCTTCGCCGGCAAGGCCGGCTGCTACAGACGACGCCGAACCTGTAGGAGCCGGCCTTGCCGGCGAATGGGCCGCCGCCGTTTATGGCGTCTGCCTACCCACCCCGCTATCATGCGCTCCAACTTGCAAGGGAAACGACCAATGCTCAACGGCCTCTGGCTCGGCTTTTTCGTGGTGGCCGCCCTCTCCGCACTGGTGCAGTGGCTGGTGGGTGGCAACGCGGGCATCTTCGCCGCCATGGTCGAGAGCATCTTCGCCATGGCCAAGCTTTCGGTCGACGTCATGGTGCTGCTGTTCGGTACCCTGACCCTGTGGCTGGGCTTTCTGAAGATCGCCGAAAAGGCCGGTATCGTCGACTGGCTGGCCAAGGTACTCGGCCCGCTGTTCCGTCGCCTGATGCCCGAGGTACCGCCCGGCCACCCGGCGCTGGGCCTGATCACCCTGAACTTCGCCGCCAACGGCCTGGGCCTGGACAACGCCGCCACGCCTATCGGCCTCAAGGCCATGCGCGCCCTGCAGGAACTCAACCCCAGCTCCACCACGGCAAGCAACGCGCAGATCCTGTTCCTGGTGCTCAATGCCTCGTCACTGACCCTGCTGCCGGTGACCATCTTCATGTACCGCGCCCAGCAAGGCGCTATGGACCCGACCCTGGTGTTCCTGCCGATCCTGCTGGCCACCAGCGCCTCGACCCTGGTGGGCCTGCTGTCGGTGGCGGTGATGCAGCGCCTGCGCCTGTGGGACCCGGTGGTGCTCGCCTACATGGTGCCCGGCGCGCTGCTGCTGGGCGGCTTCATGGCGCTGCTGGCGGGCCTGTCGGCCACCGCGCTGGCCACCCTGTCGTCGATCCTGGGCAACCTCACGCTGTTCGGCCTGATCATGCTGTTTCTGCTGATCGGCGCATTCAAGCGGGTGCCGGTGTACGAAACCTTCGTCGAAGGTGCCAAGGAAGGGTTCGACGTAGCCAAGAGCCTGCTGCCCTACCTGGTGGCGATGCTGTGCGCGGTCGGCGTGCTGCGCGCCTCGGGGGCGCTGGAGTTCGGCCTGGACGGCATTCGTCATGTCATCGAATGGCTGGGCTGGGACACGCGTTTCGTCGATGCCCTGCCCACCGCGCTGGTCAAGCCGTTCTCCGGCAGCGCGGCGCGGGCCATGCTGATCGAGACCATGCAGACCCACGGGGTGGACAGCTTCCCGGCACTGGTGGCCGCGACCATCCAGGGCAGCACCGAAACCACCTTCTACGTACTGGCGGTGTATTTCGGCGCCGTGGGTATCCAGCGCGCACGCCACGCCGTGGGCTGCGCGCTGCTGGCCGAGCTGGCCGGGGTGCTGGCGGCCATCGCGGTGTGCTACTGGTTCTTCGCCTGAGCCACGGTCCAGTCCACCAGTTGTGCCATCAGCCGGTCGGTGGCCTGGCCGAAGCCGCCGACCACCGCCGGTACCTGGGTCTGCGCCACCGGCTGGCGCACCTCGAAGCTGTGGCTGGCCAGCACGCGCTGGGTACGCCCCTGCACCAGTCGCGCATCCAGGCGCACCACTACTGCCAGCCCGGCATCGCTGTACTCGCTCTGGAACGCCTGCAGTTCGCCGACGATCTCGTAGTCGGCCTGCAGGTTGGCGTCGTCGGCACTTACCCGCTGTACCCGGCCGTCGCGCTGGAAGGCGTCGAGCATGCGGTTGCGCAGCAGTGCCGGCACCGGGTCGGCCCAGCGTGCGCCCTTGTAGCTGCTGATCAGGTTGCCTGCCGGCACCACGGCAATGCGCGGTGTGCCGAGGATCTCGCTGGCCAGCGGCTTGTTGATACGCAGGGTCCAGGCCACGGGTGCGGCGTTGCTGCGCACCGGTTGCGCCGCCGGCAGGCGGTACACGTCGGCCGGCTCCGCCTTGGGCAGGATCGAGCAGGCGCTGCTCAGGCTCAGCAGCGCGGCCAGGGCGAGGGTGCGGCAGGGGCGGCTCATGGGGTGAACTCCTTGTTTTTGTCGCGGCCCAGCAGGTAACCGCTGGGGTTGGCCTCCAGGCGCTGGGAGATGCCCTTCAAGGCAGTCAGGGTATCGCGCAGTTCGCGGATCGCCGGGGCCAGTTCGTTGAAGCCCTGGGCGCCGCTGGTGATCGCCTCGCGGTTGTCGGTGAGCAACGCGTCGATGGTGGCGGTGCTGCGCGCCAGCGACTGCATGGCCTGGTCGGCGCTGTTGACGATCTGCTTGCCGTCGCTGCCGAGCAGGCTGTTGGCGTTGCGCATCAGCTGGCTGGTCTGCTCCAGCGCCGCGCCGGCCTGCTTGCCCACCTGGGCCATCTGCTGGATGGCCAGGCGGATGTCGTCGCGCTGCCCGGCAATCGCGCCGGTGGTCTGCTCCAGGTTGGCCAGGGTGGCGCCCAGGCGGGTGGCATTCTCTTCGGAGAACAGCCGGTTGGCGTTGTGCAGCAGCAGGTTGATGTTGGTCACCAGGTCGCTGCTGTTGTTGAGCAGGCGCGCAATCGGCGATGGCGAGGCGACGATCACCGGCAGCCGGCCGCCCTTGCCTTCCAGCGGCGGGCTCTGCGGGGTGCCGCCGCTGAGCTGGATCAGCGAGGTGCCGGTGACGCCGGTCAGGGTCAGCTTGGCCTGGGTGTCCTGCTTGATCGGGGTCTCGGCGCTCAGGCGGATCTGCGCGAGCACCCGGCGGGGGTCGTTGGGGTCCAGGCGCAGGCTGATCACATCGCCCACCTTGATCCCGCTGTACTGCACCGCACTGCCCTTGGACAGCCCGGTGACGGCCTCGTTGAACACCACCTCGTAGTCCTTGAAGGTGCTGTCGACGCTCGACTTGGCCAGCCACAGGCCGAACAGCATGGCGCCGGCCACCACCAGCACGGTGACCAGCCCGATCAACACATGGTGCGCGCGGGTTTCCATTTCAGTTCTCCTTGAGCGCTGTGGCGGCCTGGTAGGCCGCACGGCCGCGCGGGCCATGAAAATAGTCGTGAATCCACGCGTCGTCGGTTTCCGAGACCTGGTCGATGGGGCCGGCCACCAGCACCTTCTTCTGCGCCAGCACGGCCACGCGGTCGGTGATGGTGTAGAGGGTGTCCAGGTCGTGGGTGATCAGGAACACGCTCAGGCCCAGCGCATCGCGCAGGGTCAGGATCAACTGGTCGAAGGCGGCCGCGCCGATCGGGTCGAGCCCGGCGGTGGGCTCGTCGAGAAACAGGATGTCCGGGTCCAGCGCCAGGGCGCGGGCCAGGGCGGCGCGCTTGATCATGCCGCCCGACAGCGACGCGGGGTATTTGTCGGCCGCCGACAGCGGCAGCCCGGCCAGGGCCAGCTTGACCCCGGCCAGGTGCTCGGCGTCGGCGCGGCTCAGGCCGGCATGTTCGATCAGCGGCAGTGCGACGTTCTCGGTGACGGTCAACGACGAGAACAGCGCGCCCTTCTGGTACAGCACACCGAAGCGACGCTCCACCTGCGAGCGCTGCTGGTCGCTGGCCTGGCTGAGGTCCTGGCCGAAGATCCTCACCGTGCCCTCGTTGGGCCGGCGCAGGCCGACGATGCTGCGCAGCAGCACCGACTTGCCACTGCCCGAGCCGCCGACCACGGCGAGGATCTCGCCGCGGTACAGGTCCAGGTCGAGCTGTTCGTGCACGCTCTGGGTGCCGAAGCGGTTGCACAGGCCCCGCACCTCGATGACCTTCTCGCGGCTTGCCTCACTCACCAGCTCATCTCCATGAAGAACAGCGCGAACACGGCATCCAGCACGATCACCACGAAGATCGACTGGACCACCGCCGAGGTGGTGTGGGCGCCGACCGATTCGGCGCTGCCGGTCACCTTGAAACCTTCCAGGCAACCGATGGCCGCGATCAGGAAGGCGAAGAACGGCGCCTTGGCCAGGCCCACCAGGAAGTGCTGAACGCCGATGTCGCTTTCCAGCAGCGACAGGAACATCGCCGGCGAGATGTCCAGCGACACCGCGCACACCACGGCGCCGCCGATGATGCCGCACAGCATCGCGACGAAGGTCAGCAATGGCAGCGCGATCAGCAGCGACAGCACCCGCGGCACCACCAGCAGCTCGACCGGGTCCAGGCCCAGGGTGCGGATCGCATCGATTTCCTCGTTGGCCTTCATCGAGCCGATCTGCGCGGTGAAGGCGCTGGCGGTGCGTCCTGCCATCAGGATGGCGGTAAGCAGCACGCCGAATTCACGCAGGAACGAGAACGCCACCAGGTCGACGGTGAAGATGCTCGCGCCGAAACTGGCCAGCACCGTGGCGCCCAGAAAGGCCACCACCGCACCCACCAGAAAGGTCAGCAGCGCGACGATGGGCGCCGCGTCCAGGCCGGTCTGTTCGATGTGCGCGACCACGGCAGTCATGCGCCAGCGCCTGGGTTGCAGCAGGCGCCGCGCCAGGGTGGCGATGATCAGGCCGATGAAGCCGAGCAGTTGCCGGGTGTCTTGCCACAGCACGTCGACTGCCCGGCCGATGCGGCACAGCAGCTGGGTCAGCACGGACGTTTCCGGCTGGCGCTCTGGCAGGCAGTAGTCCTGAAGCGAGCAGTACACGGTGTGCAGCAAGGCGCGGTCGGCGGCCGACAGCGGGTTGGCGTGGTCATCGGCCAGTTGCCCCAGGCGCTCGGCACCCAGCAGTTCGACCAGCAGCGAGGCGCCGGCGGTGTCCAGCTTGCCCAGCTGGGCGAGGTCGACCTGGGCGCTGGCATCGTACTGGCCGTGCAGGGCCTCGGTGCTGCGCTTGAGCGGCGTGTAGTTGGCCAGGGTCCAGTCGCCGGCGATGCGCAGGCAGGCCGGGCTGCGCGTGGTATCGAGGGTGGCGCTGGCGGGGGTGACGGTGGTGGTCATAGGCTCCAGACAGTCCGGCAGGCGCTCCAGTGCGCCGGGTCAGAGCATAGCGTCACTTGGCGACGGATGCTTGACCGTCATCAACCACCTCGAAGCGCAGCACGCCGATCACCTGGCCGTCCTCGGTGAGCACGCGCACCTGCCAGTGCCCGACCGGGTTGCTGGGGAACACCTGCTTGTGGGTCCAGGCGCGGTAGCCCTCCTTGCGCCCGCCATTGATGTTCAGGGCAATGCGATCGACCTCTTTGCCGTCCTGTTTCCATACGTGGTAGATGCGTTCGTTGAGGCCGCGCGGGGCCTTGATCGCGGTATAGGCATAGAGCCCGGCGCTGCGGATCTGGCTGGCGCTGACCTGCTCCAGGCTGTCGCCGGGGGTGCGGTTCTGCAGCTGGGTGCTGATGGCCACTTCGGTCATCCACAGGGTCGCCGGCGGCACCCACGAGCGCAGCAGCCAGCCGCTGCCGCCAACGGCCAGGGTGACCAGCACCAGCATGGCGGCACGGCGCCAGTGATTGATCGGGAAGCTGCTGGCCAGGCTCGGGAACGACAGCAGCATGGCGATGCCCAGCGCCAGCTTGAAGCTCTGCGACGTGGTCAGGTGCAGGATGATCGGCAGCGCCGTGAGCAGCGCGGCGAACAGGGTCAGGGTGTGCAGGGCCAGGAACAGCCAGCGGCGCGGCGCCAGCCAGCGGTAGTACAGCGGGTCGACGATCGACACCAGCCCGGCGCCGGCCAGCAGGCCGGTGAACACCAGCTGGCCGCTGTTCCAGGTGGTGGTGACGAAGAAGAACGGCAGCACGAAGAACAGGCTTTCCTGGTGGATCATCTGCGTGGCGTAGCGCAGCAGCGGCTGCGGGATCTCGCGCTTGAACAGGCGGGTGAACAGCTGGGTGAAGGTGTTCTCGAACATCAGCCACAGCCAGCTCACCAGCAGCAGGATGGCGACCCAGCTGGCCAGGCCTTCCTGACGGTCGACCAGGATGAAACTGCCGATACCGGAAATGAAACCGCCGAGGGCGATGACCCCCGGGTAGCGCTTTATCAGGTCGATCAGGCGCAGGAGAAGTGCGGGCATGGTGGGGCGTTCGCTGGGTGAGGTAAAAATCTGTTACAGGATACGCTGCTTTCGGGTGTCAGTAATGGCCCTATCGCGGGTCAAGCCCGCTCCCACAGGGTGCACGTGATCATTGTGGGAGCGGGCTTGACCCGCGATTGCGTCAGCCGCGGCGTCGACGCCACAGCAGCAAGGCCGCGAACACCAGCCCTAGCCCCAGTGCCCCCAACCCATACAGCTGGTCATACCCCAGCAACGGCTTCTCTACCCGCACATACCCAGGCTCGGCGAACAACGCCTGCAGCGCCGCATCCGCATCCTCCAGGCTGACCTCGCGCAACCGGGTCTTCGCCTCGCCGACCCGACCGTCGGCATAGTCGTTCAACGCTCCCCAGTAGTAGTCGGCCAGCGCGCTGTTGCCCTGGCTGGTCCACGCTTCGCGGGCGATTGCCGCGGCCTTGATGCGCTCGAACGTGGCGCGGTCCAGGCCGTCCTTGCGCAGGCGCTCGATCATCTGCTCCAGGATCTGCTCGGCCGCCTCGACCTGATCGCTGTCCAGGTCGGCATTCAGGCTCAACAGGCCGGTGTCGCCAAAACGCTCGCGCTGCGCCGACGGCCCGTACGACAGGCTGTGCTGCAGGCGCAATTCGCGATACAGCGCCCAGTCCAGGTAGCGCTGCAGCAGGTCGTAGGCGGCGTCGTGGTTTTCATCCAGCACCGGCTCCAGGAACATCCAGTGCAACCGCGCACTGTCGCCCAGCCAGCCGCGGATCAGCTCGCGGCGCGCCTGGGCCTTGTGGGTCACGCCATCGAGTACCCGGCGTTCGCCCGGTTCCACCGGCTCCAGCTGGCCCCAGGTGCGCTCCAGGTAGGCGGGCAGCACGCGGTCCAGGCCGCCGACCACGATCAGGCTCATGTTGTTGGGGGCGTACCAGTGCTGGCGCAGTTCATTCACTTCTTCCAGGGTCATGTCCTGCACCGAGGAGCGCTCGGCACACTTGAGCCCCAGCTCCACCGCCAGCTGGTCGCTGGCGCGATGGCCGAGGTCCTGGCGGTCCAGCCAGCGCTGCAGGTGGGTGTAGTGCCCGCCGTCTTCACGCTCGACGATGCTCTTCGACACCTGCAAGGCGTCGGCATCGATACGTGTGTCCTGGAGCACGGCCAGCAGCAAGTCGAGCACCTTGCGCTGGTTGCGCGCCGGGGCCTCGATGACGAAGGTGGTGTCGGCGCTGCTGGTGTAGGCGTTCCATTCACCGCCCAGGGCCTGCATGCGTTCTTCCAGCCCGCCTTCGCCCGTGTCGTCGATACCGCTGAACAACAGGTGTTCGAGCAGGTGCGGCAGTTCCTGGCGCGCGCACGGGAAGTCGTCGAAGCCGATGCCCACCACCAGTCGGATCGACACATGGTCGCGCTCGTAGCCGGGCTTGAGCAGCACCTGCAGGCCGTTGGGCAACAGGTAGCCCTCGACCTGGGTGCGGTCGAGGGCAAAGCTTGAAGGGGCGCCCAGCAACAGGCAGATGAACATCAGGCAACGCATCACAGGCTTCCTTGCACGGGTTCGGGGCAGCGTCGGGTCAAGGCGAATGGGCATCGTCCGGTACACTGTCGATCATCAGGGCGCCGGTATCGCTGCCGCCCAGTACCGCATAGGCACTGCTGCAGAACAGCGAGTTGAGACGTTTCATGTCGGCTATCAGTTCCAGGTGCAGCGAGCTGGTCTCGATGCTCTGCACCACCTTGCGCTGCAGGCGGCTGACGTGGGCATGGGCCAGGCGCCGCTCCTGGGCGCGGAAGCGACGCTTCTCGCGCAGCAGCTGGCGTGCGCTGTGCGGGTCGCCACTGAGGAACACCGACAGGCCCAGGCGCAGGTTGGACAGCAGCTGGGTCTGCAGCACGGTCAGCTCCTCCAGGCCCACCTGGGAGAACTCGCGGCGCTGCGACGTCTTCTGCTGCTGCACCTTGCGCAGCATGCGCTCGATCAGGTCGCTGGCCAGCTTGAGGTTGATCGCCAGCTCGATGATCTCGGCCCAGCGCTGGCTGTCGTGCTCGCCGAGGTCTTCGCGGGGCATCTGCGCCAGGTACAGCTTGATGGCGTTGTACAGGCCCTCGACGTCGTCGCTGAGGGTGCGCACCTGCTGGGTCAGGGCGGTCTGGCTGCCGCGCAGCACGTTGAGCATGGCATCGAGCATGCTGTCGACCAGGTCGCCCAGGCGCAGGGTCTCGCGCACCGCGTTGGCCAGTGCCAGGCTCGGGGTGTCCAGCGCGGCAGGGTCCAGGTGGCGGGGCTTGGCGTGGCCGTTGGTTTCCTCGCGCTCGGGCAGCAGCCAGCGGCACAGGCGCCCCATTGGCGTCGCGGTGGGCAGCAGGGCCAGGCAGCGCAGGGTGTTGTAGATGAGGTGGAAGCCGATCACCAGCTCTTGCGGGCTGAAGGTCAGGCTGTCCATCCAGTGCACCAGCGGGTCGAGCACCGGGATGACCACCAGCAGGCCGATCAGCTTGTACAGCAGGCTGCCCAGCGCCACCTGGCGCCCGGCGGCGTTCTGCATGCTGGTGCTCAGGAACGCCAGCAGGCCGCTGCCGATGTTGGCGCCGATCACCAGGCCGATGGCCACCGGCAGGCTGATCATTTCGGCGCCGGCCAGGGTGGCGGTGAGCAGCACCGCGGCCAGGCTGGAATACGAGATCAGGGCGAACAGCGCGCCCACCAGGGCGTCGAGCAGGATGTCGCCGGTCAGCGAGGCAAACAGCACCTTGACGCCCTGGGCCTGGGTAATCGGTGCAGCGGCCTCCACGATCAGTTGCAGGGCCAGGATGATCAGGCCCAGGCCGATGCCTACGCGCCCCAGTTGCCCGGCGCGGGTCTGCTTGCGCGAGAGGAAGAAGATCACCCCGAGGAAGATCAGCAGCGGCGACAGCCACGACAGGTCCAGGGTCAGCACCCGCGCCATCAGCGCGGTCCCCACGTCGGCGCCGAGCATGATGGCCAGGGCCGGGGTGAGGGTCATCAGGCCCTGGCCGACGAACGAGGTCACCAGCATCGCGGTGGCGTTGCTGCTCTGCACCATGGCCGTGACCAGGATGCCGGCGATGAACGCCAGGGGCCGCTTGGCCATGTTCTGGCTCAGCAATCGGCGCAGGTTGGAACCGTACACCCGCAGGATGCCGGTACGTACGATATGTGTGCCCCAGATCAGCAGGGCCACGGCCGAGAGCAGGTTGAGCAGGGTCAGCATACTTACGGCCCCCTGTTAAGGCGCCCCAGTGGGGCAAGTGGATGACGCGGTGAGCCTGGCCTGGTGACCGGCGGTTTTTTCCAGTGCTCACTTAAGCTGTAGTCGGCCAAGGGCCGTGGCGCCAGCATGGCATGCATGCACAGGCTTTGAAACCTCGCGCGCCGGTTCGGGCATCTTCGCTGGCGCGTTGCCGTCCCAAAAGACAAAAGGCCCCATTCGGGGCCTGTTGTTCAGCGCAGCCAGTGTTACTGACCCGGAATGTCCTTGCGAAGTTTCACCGGGTCGCTCTGCTGTTTCTTTTTCGCCGCCGCGGTGCGCATCTTGATGTTGATCGCCTCCACCGCCAGCGAGAAGGCCATGGCGAAGTAGACGTAGCCCTTGGGTACGTGCACGTCGAAGGCTTCTGCAATCAGCACGGTGCCGACCACGATCAGGAACGACAGCGCGAGCATCTTCAGCGACGGGTGCTTGTCGATGAACTCGCTGATGGTCCTGGCGCACAGCATCATCACCAGCACCGCGACGATGATCGCCGCCACCATCACCGGCACGTGGGACACCATGCCCACTGCGGTGATCACCGAGTCCAGCGAGAACACGATGTCGATGATCGCGATCTGGATGATGGTGTACAGGAACTTGCCACCGGCCTTGCCGGAAGACGGCTCGTCGTGGGTTTCGTCCTCGCCTTCGAGGCCGTGGTAGATCTCCTGGGAGCTCTTCCACAACAGGAACAGGCCGCCGAAGAACAGGATCAGGTCACGCCCGGAAATGCCCTGGCCGAACACATGGAACAGGTCGGCGGTCAGGCGCATGACCCAGGCGATCGACAGCAGCAGCAGGATGCGCGTGACCATCGCCAGCGCCAGGCCGAAGATCCGGGTGCGCTGCTGCATGTGCTTGGGCATGCGGCTGACCAGGATCGAGATCATGATGATGTTGTCGATGCCCAGGACGATCTCGAGAGCCGTCAGGGTAAAAAAGGCAACCCAGATTTCCGGGTTGGTCAGCCATTCCATGTGTGTTCCTTCGAGCGTGTGGGGCGTTGCGCGCCGCAGGGGTCGACGCGCAAGCGTTGGGATGAAACGGATGAATTATAGGCTGCTGAACAGCGGGAAAATTCCCATCAGCAGCGCCGCGAACATGATGCACAGGCACACCAGCACCGCCCATTTGAGGGTGAAGCGCTGGTGATCGCCGAATTCTATACCGGCCAGGGCTACCAGCAAGTAGGTCGAGGGTACCAGCGGGCTGAGCAGGTGGACCGGTTGCCCGACGATCGAGGCACGGGCCATCTCCACCGGGCTGATGCCGTAGTGGCTGGCAGCTTCGGCCAGCACCGGCAGCACGCCGTAGTAGAAGGCGTCGTTGGACATGAAGAAGGTGAACGGCATGCTCACGATCGCGGTGATTACCGCCAGGTACGGGCCCATCGCTTCGGGGATCACCGCCAGCAGGCTCTTGGACATGGCCTCGACCATGCCGGTGCCGGACAGGATGCCGGTGAAGATGCCCGCCGCGAAGATCAGCCCCACCACCGCCAGCACGCTGCCGGCGTGGGCCGCGACGCGGTCCTTCTGCTGTTGCAGGCACGGGTAGTTGACCACCATGGCGATGCTGAAGGCGATCATGAACAGCACCGGCAGCGGCAGCAGGCCGGCGATCAGCGCGACCATCAGGGCCAGGGTCAATGCGCCGTTGAACCACAGCAGCTTGGGCCGGCGTGCGTCGGGATATTGCGATACGCTGATTTCACTGTGGTCGATTTCATCGCCCGGCAGGTGCAGTTCGCCCAGGCGGGCACGTTCGCGCTTGCCGTACATATAGGCGATGGCCAGGATGGCGAACACGCCGAAGGCCATGGCCGGGATCATCGGCACGAAGATGTCCGACGGGTCGACGTGCAGCGCGCTGGCGGCGCGGGCGGTGGGGCCGCCCCAGGGGGTCATGTTCATCACCCCGCCGGCCAGGATGATCAGGCCGGCCATGATCCGCGGGCTCATGCCCAGGCGGCTGTACAGCGGCAGCATGGCGGCCACGCAGATCATGTAGGTGGTGGCGCCGTCACCGTCCAGCGATACCACCAGGGCCAGCGCGGCGGTGCCCACCGAGACTTTCAGCGGATCACCCTTGACCAGCTTGAGGATCTTGCGCACGGCCGGGTCGAACAGCCCGGAGTCGATCATCAGGGCGAAGTACAGAATGGCGAACATCAGCATCACGCCGGTGGGTGCCAGCTTGCTGATGCCCTGCAGCATCATCGGGCCGATCTCGCCCGAGAAGCCGCCGAACAGGGCGAAAATGATCGGTACCAGAATCAGCGCGATCAAGGCCGACAGGCGCTTGGTCATGATCAGGTACATGAAGGTGATGACCATGGCGAAGCCGAGGAAGGTCAGCATGGGGCAGTTACTCCAGGCGAGGCGCGTCGAGAAAGGGACGAACGGATCAGCGCAAGGTGCGCGGTGCTGGGAGTGACGGCGGGAGGGCAGGCAGAACGCGGGCGTGGAAGGACATCAGTATCACCATTGTTGTTGTTGATTGGGCCGGGCACTGCAGTAAAGTCAGAGCCCTGGCTGACCGGTCTTTTGCCGGAGGTGAGGCGATGCTAAGTGCCCAAGCTTTCAGCCAGCTTTCGGCGGCACAAAGGCGACAGAAGGTTTCATCAACCAGTGCGGGTCTGCAGGAGCGACGAGGATGGGCGAAGTGCATGAAGGCGGCTGCCATTGCGGCGCCGTGCGGTATCGGGTGGCGGGTGCGCTGGAGGATGTCGCGCACTGCCATTGTTCGGTGTGCCGGCGCGTGACCGGCGGGTTGCTGGTGACCTGGGCGACGGTGCGCTGCGAGGACTTCCAGTGGCTGCTGGGCACGCCGCAGCGCTACGACTCGTCGGCCAGCTGCGTGCGCTACTTCTGCAGCCGCTGTGGCGCGCACATGGCGCTGACCACCGACCTGAGCCCCGAAAGCATCGATATCACCATCACCACCCTGGACGCACCGGAGCAGGTGCAGCCGCGCCGGCATATCTGGACCGACAGCCGGCTGCCCTGGGTGCACCTGGACGAGCAGTTGCCGGGCGAGCCCGGCGAGACGCTATAGCGCGGGCTACTCGATGATCACCCCGCCCAGGCCCTTTGGCGTGTTGAACGACTGAGCGCGCAGCTGCTCGGCCTGGCGCAGGATGATCTGCGCCTGGCGGTTGCCAGGGTCCTGGCTGAGCACGCTGTTGGCCAGCGAACGGGCGGTGGCACCGTCACGACGGGCCAGGGCGCTGCGTGCCTGGCTCAGTTGCTGGCCCACCAGCCCGGCATTGGCTGCGCTGGCAGGTCGTTGTACGGGCGGGCGCGGGGTGGTGAGCGGACGCTGCTGCGCCGGCTGCACGACGCGGGCCTGTTGTTCCAACTGTTGCTGGCGCTTGGCGAGCTGGGTTTGCTCGTCGCGTAGCTGCTGCTCCTTGGTGGCCAGCTCACGGGCCTGCTGGTCGCGTTGCGCCCGTTCGGCCGCAGCCTGACGAGCGGCTGCCGCACTGGCCGCGGCGGCTGCCGCCTGGGCCTTGGCCTGCTGGTCGCGCTGCTGGCCCTCGAGCCCGGCCTGGGCGCGTTGCAGCAGGCTGATGGCGCGCGGGTCCTTGCTCTCGATGCGCAGCGCGCTTTCGGCTTTTTCCAGCGCACAGTCGAACTGGCTGCTGCGCAGGCAAGCCTGGCCGGCGGCCAGTTCGGCTTCGAACTGCTGCAGCGACTGGCGCTGGCTGGCCTGGTAGGCACCGTAGCCGAGTACCGCCACTACCACACCGGCGGCCAGGGCAAGCTTGCGCCCGAGGTTGCGCGACTTGGCCACCGGCGCCCCTTGCACTATCGGCGGTACGGGCGGCGGCGTCACCACCGGTGTGCTCACGATGCCTGCCGGGGCCAGCGTGTGCACCGGTTCGATCTCCGGCGCGGGCGCCGCTGCGGGCATGGCGGTCGGGGCCGCGCTCACCACGGCCACCGGCGCCGGCGCGGCGGGTGCAGCGGCCACAACCTGGCTGCTGGCGCCGCAGTACGGACAGAACGCCACCGGGCCGCTCAGGGGCTGGTTGCACGCGCTGCTGGCGCAGTTGAGCGGGAAGGCCGGATTTTTCGCGGATGCGGACATGGGGCCTTCCTCAGTTCACAGGCGGTGGCGCCATCGGCGCAACGGGCGGTGGGGTACCGACAGGCGGCGCTGCGGCGGGCGTCGGGGCGAACAGGTGGGCCAGCTCGGCGATCTGCCCGGCGCCCAGCCAGGCGGCCATGCCTTCGCGCCACAACAGGCTGTCGCGGGTCACCTGGCCGGTCTGCACGTACTGCTGCAGCTGGCTGGTGGTGTACGGGCCATAGTTGGTGCCGGCCACGCTCAGGTGGTAGCTGTACTGCGGTGCGGCCACCGGCGGTGGCACCATGCCGGCTGCGCCTGGTGGCGGCGGTGGCGCCATGCCCGGCATGGGGGCGGCAACTGGCGCTGTGCTGGCGGCCGGCTGGAACAGGCTGTCGAGCCAGCCGCTGGTGAAGAAGTCCTTGAGCAGGGTGCGCTTCTCGCTGTGCTCGTCGTGCACTTCGTCGCGGTACACATCGGCGCGCGAGCCGCTGACCGGCTCGGTGAACTGCTGTAGCAACGCGCGCGCCTGCTCGACAAGGCGCTCGGCGTTGTCCGGGGCCTGGCGCTTGAGGCGGTTGTCGTACTCGTTTTTCAGCAGCTCGGCGATCTTGTACGGGAAGGTCTGGTACAGCGACGACACGCCGATTTCGTCCTGGCGCATCTGCGGCTTGTAGGCGCCGCGGCGCAGGTCTTCGAACAGCGCGACCATGGCTGCCAGTTGCTGCGGGCTGCGCAGTTGCTCGTAGCGTTGGCGCAGCTGGTCTTCGATGTCCTTGCGCTGCAGCTGGTTCAGGCCGTTCTGGCGGATCGCGAACTCGTCACCGACGCTGAAGTAGTCCTGGTCGATCATCAGTTCGTAGCGTTCCGACGGGTTGCGGCGCAGTACCCCCATCACGACCGCGTGCAGGTACAGCTTGAAGTCCTCGGCGAACTGGCGGTACTGCTCCTGGGTGAACTGGATCGGCTGCACGAACTGGCTGATGCGCTTGTGGCTGTGCAGCGGGATGGTGGTGCTTTCCTTGCGGTAGCTGGCCAGGTAGGTCGGCAGCGGGGTCAGCGCCGGCAGAGGGAAGCCGCTGAGCTCGGTAAAGCAGATCAGCTTGCCCGGGGTGCCCGATTCGACGAACTGGATCTGCCCGGCGGTCATGCCGGTGCCCTGTGGCAGGCACTGGCCGAGCATGGCGCCATAGGTGCGCTTGAACTCATTGGCGTCCTGCACGCCGACCAGGCAGGTGTAGCGGTCCTTGCCGATGCCGAAGCCGCCGGTGAGGTTGAGCGGGGTCCACGGCATGGCACGTTGCAGCAACTGGCGGAACTTCTCGCGCTGCTCGTCCGGGGTCAGCGCGGCCAGCGCACTGAGCAGCGGGTCGGTGCCCTGGGTCTGGCGCGGCAGTTGCTGTACGGCCTTGGCGCGCAGCTTGGACAGCAGCTCTTCCTGGCCCTCCTCGTCCTGCAGCTTGCCGAACAGGGTCTTGGAGCCGCCGAAGTCCTTGAATGCGTCCTTGGCCCACTCGCGCACCTGGGCGCCGTCCACCGGTTGCTCTTCGCTGTTCTGCACCAGCGCCAGGGGGATCAGCGTGGCGTGTTTTTCCTTGATGCTGGCGTCGATCTTGCTGATGTCGGTCTCGATCCGGCGCAGCAGTTGGTCGACTGCGTTGCGCCCGTCCTGCAGGCGACCGACGAAGCCGTTCCACACCGCGCGACCGCTCTGGTCCACCGACTCCTTGCGGCCCAGCCAGTCGGACAGCTCGCGCAGCAACTGGGCCGCCTCGCGCGCGGCCACATGGCGCACGTAGAACAACAGGCTGTCGCGCAGGGTGTCCTTGACCTGGGTGAGCACGGTCTCGGCCTGCTTGTCCTTGCCGCTGAGGCGGGCCATCAGGCCGCCGCCGGTGGTTTCCTTGAGGCGCTCGAATTCGCGGGCCAGCTCCGAGGACTCCAGCTTCTCGGCCAGTTCCTTGAAGCGTGCGGCATTCTTTTCCAGCGCCGGGATGATGCCGCTGCCTTCGTTTTCCAGGCGGTCCTTGAGCATCTCGACCAGGGCCAGGGTGTAGTCCAGGCCACCGCGCTCATCGTCGTCCAGGCGACGGAAGAGTTTTTCCGGCAGGGCGTCTTCGCGCACCAGTTCGGCCAGGCGGCGCTGGCGGTTTTCCTTGATGCGCACTTCGTGGTTGCGCTCGGCACTGTCGATGTTGCTGCCCTTGGTGTCGCGTTCCAGCTGCTGCTGGATCTCGCGCACATGGGTCAGCCACTGGTCCTTGTCGGCGCCGCCGCTGTGCAGGCGTTCGAACAACGCTTCGACCTTCTGCTCGATCTGGGCGGTGATGCTGTTGTCGCCTTCCACCAGCAGCAGGTCGTCGGCGATCTGGTAGTGGGTGAACTCGCCGGTGGCCAGGGTCAGCTCGACCTTGGACAGGAAGTCCGGCAGTTCGGTGAAGGTACGCGGGGTGACGTTCAGCTGCTCGCGCAGGAAGTCGTCACGCTCGCGGTCGGTAGGACGGTTGTCGTTGGCCGAGGCGTTGGCGATGCCGAAGAACGCCTTGAGCATCTGCTGTACCTGACGGCTCAGGCGCACGTTCTGACGCGCATCGATCTGGGTGTCGAGCACGGCCTGGCCGAGCGAGGAGTACGAGCACGGGAAGCGCAGCTCGGTGTCGTCGCCGTAGTCCTGGGGCAGGCGCACAGTGTAGGAGCGGATCTTGTGCTGGTTCTGGTTGACCGCGATCGAACGCTTCTTGTTGGCGAAGTCCTGCGAGGTGAAGTCGGTGAACAGCACGTCCGAGAGCATCTCGTAGACGTCTTCCTGGTCGCTGGTCTTGGCCTGGGCGACGTTGCTGTTGTCGATGATGTAGACGTCATCGTACGGGCGGTTGTCGATGAACAGGTTGTCGGTGGCGTCCCAGTGCTTGACCAGACGGTTGCCGCGCATGCTGGTTTCCAGCTCCATCAGCGCCGCATAGCCGTTGGCCTGCACGCGCTCGGTGTTGTAGGCATGGAAGCCGCCGGGCAACACGAAGAACAGGTCGACCTTGCCGGCGATGTTGTGTTCCTTGAGGATCGCCTTGGCCAGGTAGCCCATGTCCAGGAACGAACCGGACCCGGTGCCGCCGGCCGCCGAGCCGCTGATGACGATACGGATCTTGCCGGGGTCGATTTCCAGGCCGAGCTTCTTGAGCTTGTCGGCGTTGCCGCCGATGTTGGCCAGCAGGCGCCCGACCTTGTCGCGCAGCTTGTCGCGGATCACCGGGTACTTGTCGTAGAAGTACAGGCGCGACAGCGCACGGATCTGCCCGGCGCCCTTGGAGGGGTCGATGCCCAGGGCGCGGATCTTGTCCGGGGTCAGCGGGAACCATTCGGCCACTTCACGGTGGCGGTTGAGCTCGTCCATCGAGTGGGTGTACTTGCTCAGGTTGAGCGGCTCGATGATCTTCTCTTCGGAGGTGAAGGCCACTTGTTCGGCCAGCACGTCGGTCTTGATCGACTTGCCGTCCTGGGTGACTTCGCCAGCATCCAGGTCGAAGTTGATGAACTGCACCAGGGGGAAGTCGGCAATCTGCTGCACCTGGTTGTTGCCGCCCCAGATGGCATTGAGAATGCGCCGGCGCAGGCGAATGTTGACCTTCATGCCGGTACCGCCCAGGGCGATGAACAGCGTCGGGTGGATCTTCTCGCTGACCATGTTCAGCGCTGCCGGGCCGGAAGGTTGTGCATTCTCGTTCATCTGAAACTCCATGAGCCCTGGCTGGGCTGGCCGAATCGGGTCGGCGGGCTAAATCCGTGGATCAAATTGAAGCGTCAGGCCAGGCCTGACGCGGGCAGTGCAGGCCGGGCTCAGCGCTTGGCCGAGAAGGTCATCAGCCAGGCCACCAGCGAAATGCCGGCCACGCCAGCCAGTGGCGCAAGGTACAGCGGGGTGAGGAACTGACCGGAGTTGATCACCGCCAGCACGGCCATGGCCGAGACCAGCAGCAGGCCCAGGAACAGGAACCAGCCCGAGGCGTTGGCGCGGCTGGGGGCCACGCGCTCGCGCACGCGCCAGTTGGCGTAGGCGTTCTTGATCACGAAGAAGATCAGCGCCAGTACTACCAGCACGGCCACGCCGATCAGGGCGTCACGGCTGTCGACCTTTTTCGGGCCCAGGTCCATCAGCGGCGCCGGAACGCTCAGGGTGGAGGTGGTGGTGGCCGGTGCGGCGTCGTTTTCTACGGGGGCTGGCAGGGAGCTGGTCTGGGTCATGATCGGGGTCCTGGGTTATTTGAGGCGCACGGCGACGTCGGCGGCGAGTTTTTCGAGGGTGGCGCCGAACAGGCCGCGCTTTACGGTCGCGACCTTGTTCTGCCGGGCGTCATAGACGCTGGCGCTGCTGAACGGCTTGAGCGGGTATTGC
This sequence comes from Pseudomonas sp. FBF18, assembly GCF_024261405.1. NCBI lineage: Bacteria > Pseudomonadati > Pseudomonadota > Gammaproteobacteria > Pseudomonadales > Pseudomonadaceae > Pseudomonas > Pseudomonas sp. FBF18. Next base: position 297,615 of record NZ_QKRS01000005.1, read on the forward strand.
TGGGCGATGCCTTCGACCATCACCGTGACCGGCTTCTTGCCGCCGATCAGGGCCTTGGCCAGCAACAGGCCGATCAACGCCAGCACCAGCAGGGCCAGCAGCAACAGCACCGGGCCCAGCGGGTAGCTGATCTGCAGCACGATCGGCAGGCGGGTGGCCGAAGCGCTGGCTTCGCTGGACGGCAGGAACACATCGGGCAGTGCATCGTTGGGGAACAGCTCGTTCATGCGCTCGATGAACTGCTGGGAAATCTGCAGTTGCTGCTCGCTCAGGCGCACTTCGATGGCCCCGGCACGCTGGTAGCCGCTGGACAGCAGCACTTCGCTGGACCACTGCGACGGCAGCGGCGGCAGTTGCAGGCTGATCGACAGCTCGTCGGAGCGGGCGCCGGGTTCGAGGTTCTCGATGCGGTCCATCGAGATCGCCGACTGCAGGGCTTCGCCGGGCATGTCCAGGCTCATCGCGACCTTGGCCGAGTGGATCTGGTAGGGGTTGAACTGGTTCTCGAAGCGGCCCAGCAACACCGCGGTCTTGGGCGAGCCGTCGACGTTGATGTTGAGCACCACGGTCTGCTGGTCGGGGGCCAGCTCTGCACTGACGTCGGGGGTGTCCTTGACGCCGGTCGGGATGAAGCGCACGGCGGCCTGGGTCAGCGGCTTGAGGCGTACACGCGCGTCGTTCAGCAGTTGGGCCAGGGCCGGCTGGGCCAGCACCTGTTCCAGCGCGGCACCGGCATTGGCGCCGTAGGCCAGGGCGTAGATCATCAGGCCGTTGGCTTCGAAGTTGCTGCTCTTGACCGGCATCTTCTGCGGGAAGGCGGCGATGCGGCTGATCACGTCCTCCTTGTGCAGCAGGTCGTAGAACTCGCGGTTCTTGAGCTGGGTCTCGCTGCTGTTGTTGGGGCTGTTCTTGTTGTTGGTGACGATCCAGATGATGCCTTCGCGCCCTTCCAGGCCGGTCTTGATCGCGGCCAGCAGGGCTTCCTTGAAGTCGGTGTCGGCATAGGCGCCACTGGCCTTGCGTGCCAGGGCCAGGGCACTGACGCTGTCGCCGAGCTTGGCGTGGGTGCCGGGGCCGCGGTAGGTCCATTGCGGCGAGGGGTGGCTGCTGTCGGCCTGGTTGAAGGCGCCGATCACCACTTCGCCGTTGCCGGCGGCGGTGGCGGCCAGTTGCGTGATCAGCGGTTTGAAGCCCGAAGCCGGGTCGAGGTAGAACGGCTCCATCCAGCCGGAGTTCTGTACCAGAAACACCTGGCGCAGCGGTTGCGCCTGGGCGCTCAGGCACACCAGGCTCAGGGCCAGCAGCAGGCCACGGCGCAGCAGGCGGTTCATGCGTTCCATCGGTAGAGCGCTCCAGTCGAATCGATGTACAGCCACAGGGCGTTGTCGTGGAAGAACCACTGGGCGTTCCAGGGTTGGGCCACTTTGAGGGTGATGCTCAAGGGCGGCTGGCCCACACGTTCCAGGCAGAACTGGCTGTCGATGGCCTGGTCGTTGCCGAAGAACTGTTGCAGGCTCGACGGCCACTCGACGCGCACCGACAGCAGGTACTGGCTGTCGATGAACTCGATGAAGGGGTAGACCACTTCGCGCCGGGTGGGGGTGTTGTCGACGTCGTGCTCGCCCCAGGGCGCATCCAGGCGCACGTTGAACATGTAGTTCAGGTGCCCGGTGCTCAGGCGCGAGCCTTTGACTTCCTTGCGTTCGTCCGAGTCCAGGCGCAGGCAGTACTGCTCGCTGCCCTCGAACAGTTGCTGCCAGATGCCGTAGCCGTTGACGAACGGCGGGCCGTATTCGGGGCGGGCCTGGGCACCGGCGGGCCAGCTCAGCCACTGGGCGTCCAGCTGTGCGCCGAGCTTGACGCTGAGGTAGCCGTGGGCGCCGATCCACAGCAGGCGCCGCGAGGCCGGGTCGCGCAGTGGCGCGGACAGGCCCTGCAGGTGCGCCGGGTTGGCGTGGGCGATGGGGTGCAGGGACCACTGTTCATTGTGGCGTGCCACCAGGCTGAAGCTGCCGTCGGGCATCTGCTGCGGGATCAGTACCTGGTCGTCGAGATCGCCGGGGGCGGCGATGGCACGGCCCGGGCAGCGGTCGACATGGTAGCGGCCATCGAGCGGGTCGACGCGCACCTCGGTGGCACCCTCGTCACAGGCCAGCAGCAGGCGTTGCTGTTCGCCCACCTCGCGCAGGCTCACGCCCCACGCCCAGCTGGGCAGGCTGCAACGGCCGATCGGGGTGCTGTGCGGCAACAGCGCCGCCCACTCCTGGGCCTGGCGCTGCCAGCGGAACAGGCTGCCGTCGCGGGCCAGCGCAAACAGCGCCTCGCGATGACCGCCCAGGTTGGCGACGAGAAAATTCAAGCCGTTCTTGCGTGGCAGCTGGTCGTACTTGTGCGCGGTGTTCAGGCTGCGCGGGGTAGCGCCGTCCAGCTTGCGGTACAGCGCGGCGAGGGTGTGCTCGGCACCGTCGAGCCGGCAACTGCCCTCCACCACCCGGCGTCCGCTGCCGTTGCCATAGGGCGGCAACCAGCGTTGCTGGCGGTCGAAGCGCACGGGTGTGAGGGCTGTACCGGTCTGCGGGCAATGGCGGAAGCTGGCCGGCAGCCAGCCCTGCGCACCGGGCGCCTGCTGCGCACCGACGAGAAAGTCCAGGTCGGGCTGCGCGTCTTCCAGCGCCTTGCCGGCGACGTGGGTCAGGGAGAACCTGCCATGGGCATCCTGCAACCAGCGTTGCCCATCCAGCGACCACTCGTACTCGCGGTCGTCTCCGACTACGTCCATATAATCCCACCATGCCAACGGTCGTCCGTGCGCGGCAGTGCCTGCTTGAGGTCAGGCCGTCACGTCGAAAGAAAGAGGTTCTGCGAAATGTCCCGGCGCCTTTCGGCGGGGCGCAATGGCAGCCAAATGCCATTTTTCAAGCGGCGAAATAGTGGCACAGGCAGTTACAAAGTCAACTACCGACTCAGGGCAATTGCAGCCCGCCAGCGGCCTTGTGCAATGCGCGCAGGTGTTCGCCGAGCTGCTTGAGGTTGGCTTCGACGGCGGCGATTTCGGCGGCGCGCTCGGGGCCGAGCAAGGCGCGTACTTCCTTGTCCAGGTCGCCGGTCAGGCGCTGCAGTTGCTGCTGGCGCTGGCTGCTGGCCTGCTCCAGCTGCTGGCGTTCGCTGGCCTGGGGCAGCCCGTAGCCGCTGCCGCTCAGCAGTTCGGCCGGTTTGCTGAGAAAGCCGCTGTTGGCGAGGATCTGCTGCAGGGTGCTGTTGGCCTGGGCCACGTTGGTGTCGTTGAGCTCGCGACCGCTGAGGTAGCGCTGCTTGACCTCGTCCTGGGCCAGCAGCAGCTGGCGGCGCAGGCCGGCCTGTTCCAGCAGCAACAAGGCCGCGCTGGTGCGCAGGTCGGCCTGGGCGAACCATTGCTGGCGCTGGGCGGGTGGCTGTTCGAGCCAGGCCTCCACGCTGGCCTGCGGCACCGGCAGGTGCTGCTTGAGCACCTGGAACATGGCCTGGTAGCGGTCGCGGTAGGAGTCGAAGCGGTAGCCCAGGCGCAAGGCTTCGCGCGGGTCGTCGAGCACGCTCATGTCGGCCAGGCCACGACCCTGCAGCACCTCGAGCAGGCCATTGGGCATGATGCTGTCGAGCCCGGCCAGGCGCGGGTTGCCGGTGCCGCTGCGCAGCAGCTTGAGGGTTTCGACCGCGCAGTTGTTGGACAGGAAGTAATAGTGGCCGTCGTAGTTCCAGTGCATCTCGGCGGCCTGGCGCACCAGGTCTTCGATTTCGTCCCGGTCGAGCTTGAGCGGGATCGAAGCCAGGCTGCGCAGTTCGGTCTTGGTGTACTCGTCGATCACCTGTGCCAGTGGCAGCACGAACAGGCGCGAGGGGTAGGCGCCGGTCAGGCCGTCCCAGCTCGATAGCTGCACGTCGTTGACGAAGGCGCGGTACGAGAGCACCAGGTGCTGGTCCAGGTCCAGGCGGCAGTCCGGACCGCGCGGGCGCCCCGGCGCGCAGATCACCAGGCGCAGCATGCTGTGGCCCCAGCGGCTGACCCAGTTCTGGTTGGCTTCGGCCAGCAGGAAGTCCACGGCGTACACGCGTTCGGGGTCGACCTGGCCCAGCGGCTGCTTGTCGAAGTCGTTGCCGGCGTTGAGGAACGGCAGCCCAGGCGCACACTCGGCAGCGGCAGGCGCCCAGTCGAAATGCTCGCGCAGGTACTTGTAGAGGGCCGGGCGGCGACAGGCGTAGCTCGGGTCGAGGAGGAAGTACTCCATGTTGACCGCGATGAATTCCTTGGGGCTGCTCAGCTCGTAGCTGTCCGGGGTGCGTGCGATCTGGCGGTTGTGCTGTTCGCGCTCGCCACGCCGGCCCACGTATTGCGGCCAGCCGGCGAGGTCGAGCAGGCGCGGGTCGTCGCTGAGGGTGAAGCGGCGTTCGGTCTGGCCGCGGCATTCATCGGGCAGCCCCACCTTGCCCAGGCTGGTGTTCTGGCGCACGCAGCGGCTGATCAGCCGGCGCTCGGGCGCTGGCCACAGGCGGGCGCGGTCATACAGGTGGGTGAGCTCGTGGAGAACGGTGGCCAGCAGCTCCTGGCGCACCGTGCCATGCGGCCGGCCGGTCTGCGCGGTGGCAGCGCTGCCATCGGTGAGGCCCGGCAGCAGGCGCCGGTTGAGCTCCAGGCTCGATACCAGCGAAGCCTGGCCATAGGCGTCTTCGGGCATGCGGGTGGTCCAGGAGACGTCGACGCGGCGGTCCAGCTCAGCCTTCAAGCGTGGCGGCAGGGCCTGCAGGGCTTCGTCGAGCAATGCCTGGCTGGCCCGCTGCTGTTGCGGGTCGAGGCCGTCTGCCTGCAGGTGCAGTTGCAGGTCGGCCAGCGCAGGGGCGCCGAGCAGCGTCAGTACGCAGCCCAACAGCCAGGCAAGGGGTTTCACAGCGACAGGATGGCTTCGGCCAGCACCTGGTCGCTGGCGTCGCGTGCTTCGGGGACGCGCTGGCGCAGGGTATCGAAGGCAGCTTCCAGTTGCGCGCCACGGATATCGCCACGGCTGGCGACGAAGCTGGCGGCATCGTCACGGGCCTCGCGCACGACCTTGGAGTCGCGGATCGAGGTGGTGGTGTCGGAGGTGAAGTCGATCGAGCGGCCAAAGGCACGCACGATGATATTGCTGGTGGCCACCAGGGTTTGTGCCTGGACCACGTCGGCCAGCAGCATCAGGCCGAGGGTGGCGGCAATCAGCGGTTTACGCATGGAGCATCTCCGGAAAATCGGTTGTGATCATTGGACGAGAATTGCCTGCGCCAGTTCAAGGTCGCTGGCATGAAGTTCGGGGGTGTGCTGGCGCAGTGCGTTCAGGGCGGCTTCCAGCTGTGCGCCACGCAGGGCGCCGTCGCTGGCGACGAAGGCGGCGGCATCGTCGTGGGCGGCCAGGATCAGCTTGCGATCGAACGGGGCGGTGGTCACCTTGCTGGTGGCGTAGCCCGCAATCACAAGGCTTTGAGTGGTCAGGTCGAAGGCCTGGGCGGCAGTCGACGCGCAGAGTGCGAGCAGCAGCGGTAGCAAATAACGCATGAGGTCTGGTTGGCTGTGAAATCAGGCGGCAAGGCTATCCCAATGCGCGGGTGGGGACCAGCGCAGGGTACCCGGCTTTTACACGTTGTTACGTGTACCGGGCCCTTGCGCGGTTCAGATGGCCAGGATCGCCTGGGCCAGTTGGGCGTCGGAAGCCTGCAGGGTCGGGGCCTGCTGGCGGATGTGGGCGAAGGCGCTTTCCAGTTTCACACCGCGGATGGCGCCCTGGCTGGCGACGAAGCTGGCGGCGTCGTCACGGGCGGCGCGCACGATCTTGTCATCGCGCAGCGATGAGGAGGCATCGGAGGTCGCGTTGGTGGAGGCGGCAACGCCACGCACCACGGTATCGGTGGTGACCACGAAGCTGGATGCGTGGGCAGTGGAGGCCAGGGCCAGCAGCATTGCGGCGCCAAGCAGGCGGGTACGGGACATGGTCGATCTCCTGAATATGGGCCCGGCTATTATGCAGCAGGTGGTGCAGTGGCGTCTGCTTCGCCGGCTCGTGCAGCGCAACTGTACGATTGTACTGGTGATACTTTGGTTTATAAAAACTGTACTGGTATTGGGTTCGAATGCTCTGGCGCGGGCCTTTCAAACAAAAAAACCCGTCAGCAGTCACCTGCGACGGGTTTTTGAATTCGGGGTGCCGGCGTTGGCCGGCGGGCCCTGCATCAACGCCAGAAAGGCTTGCTCAGCTCTTCGTAACGTTGCGCTTCGCTGATACCGGCATCAGCCAGCAGACGCGAGTCCAGGCGAGCCAGTTGGTGGCGGCTGGCGATGCGGCGTTGCCACAACATCAGGTTGGCCAGCAGGCGCAGTGGCAGCGAACCCTGGGATTGTTGAGCGTTGTTTTCAAAAGCCAGATCGGAACTGAGTGTACGTTCCATGGTGTCATCCTTCCGCTTGTGGCGGCATTAGGTAGTGATTTAACTGATGCCAATGATCCTCCTGTGTCGTCCATAACAGTAGATACAGTTCACCTGCATTGTGATGGGCCAGTTAACTGTTTATGCAGACTGTTGCACTCGGATTGGACGCAACTGTACCGGTCCGCACTGAAACGGTGCAATTTAGGGTCAATGAGGGGATTTTGCGTAGGAAGGTACCGTCAAAACACCGGTACAGTAGAACAGTTTGTGTAACGGTTGAGCGGGGCAACTGTACAGCCGGTGCGCATTGCGCGCCACCGGCTGTACAGGGACGGCTTCAGCTGGCCAGCATGCGCCCGGTTTCTTCCAGGTTTTCATGCCACTGCAGGGCTTCGCGCAGGATGTGCGGGGTGTGCCCACCCTTTTCGCAGGCGCGGGTGAAGTAGTCGTTCAGTGCGTCGCGGTAGTCCGGGTGCACACAGTTGTCGATGATCACCCGGGCGCGCTCGCGCGGCGCCAGGCCACGCAGGTCGGCCAGGCCCTGCTCGGTGACGAGGATGTCCACGTCGTGCTCGGTGTGGTCCACATGGCTGACCATCGGTACCACGCTGGAGATCGCGCCGCCCTTGGCGATGGACTTGGTGACGAAGATGGCCAGGTGCGCGTTGCGCGCGAAGTCGCCCGAGCCACCGATGCCGTTCATCATGCGCGTGCCGCACACGTGGGTGGAGTTGACGTTGCCGTACAGGTCGAACTCCAGTGCGGTGTTGATGCCGATGATGCCCAGGCGCCGTACCACTTCAGGGTGGTTGGAGATTTCCTGCGGACGCAGCACCAGCTTGTCCTTGTAGCGCTCCAGGTTGCCGAACACGTCGGCGTTGCGACGGGTCGACAGGGTGATGGAACTGCCCGAGGCAAAGCTCAGCTTGCCGGCGTCGATCAGATCGAAGGTCGAGTCCTGCAGCACTTCGGAGTACATGGTCAGGTCTTCGAACGGCGAGTCGATCAGACCGCACATCACCGCGTTGGCGATGCTGCCGATGCCGGCCTGCAGTGGGCCGAGCTTGTTGGTCATGCGCCCGGCGTCGACTTCCTGCTTGAGGAAGTTGATCAGGTGGTTGGCGATACCCTGGGTTTCGTCGTCCGGCGGCAATACGGTGGACGGCGAGTCCGCCTGCTCGGTGATGACGATGCCGACGATCTTGGCCGGGTCGATCGGGATCGCGGTGCTGCCGATGCGGTCATCGACTTTCACCAGCGGGATCGGCGTGCGGGTCGGCCGGTAGGTCGGGATATAGATGTCATGCAGGCCTTCGAGGTTGGCGTTGTGCGCCATGTTGATCTCGACGATGACCTGCTTGGCGAAAATGGCGAAGCTGGCCGAGTTGCCCACGGAGGTGGTCGGCACGATGTGGCCGTCTTCGGTGATCGCGACCGCTTCGATGACCGCGATGTCCGGCAGCTTGAGCTGCTGGTTGCGCAGTTGCTCGACGGTTTCCGACAGGTGCTGGTCGATGAACATCACCTTGCCGTCGTTGATGGCCTTGCGCAGGGTGCTGTCGACCTGGAACGGCATGCGACGGGCCAGCACACCGGCTTCGGTCAGCTGCTTGTCGAGGTCGTTGCCCAGGCTGGCGCCGGTCATCAGGCTGATTTTCAGCGGCGACAGCTTGGCTCGCTCGGCCAGTGCGTGGGGCACGGCCTTGGCTTCGCCGGCACGGGTGAAACCGCTCATGCCGACGGTCATGCCGTCCTCGATCAAACCTGCGGCATCGGCCGCACTCATTACCTTGCTGTGCAAAGAGGACAAGCGAATACGATCACGGTACATGGATTATTATCTCGGGCTACTAAAGCTAGATGCGCAGTCTATTGATTTCGCCTGTCGGCGTCCCGCGACCAAGGTCGAATGCGAAGGCCTGAAGTAGAGCCTTCTGTCGGCTGGGCGGGCATGAAAAAGCCCCAGCCGGTACCGCGCTGGGGCTATTTGTCACAGCCTTTTCAAGGGCTTATTCCACGGCTTTGACCATGTCTTCGATGACCTTCTTGGCATCGCCGAACACCATCATGGTCTTGTCCAGGTAGAACAGTTCGTTGTCCAGGCCGGCATAGCCGCTGGCCATGGAGCGCTTGTTGACGATGATGGTCTTGGCCTTGAAGGCTTCGAGGATCGGCATGCCGGCAATCGGCGACTTGGGATCGTTCTTGGCCGCCGGGTTGACCACGTCGTTGGCACCGAGCACCAGTACCACGTCGGCCTGGCCGAACTCGGAGTTGATGTCGTCCATCTCGAACACCTGGTCGTAGGGCACTTCGGCCTCGGCCAGCAGCACGTTCATGTGCCCGGGCATGCGCCCCGCCACCGGGTGGATCGCGTACTTCACGGTCACGCCGTTGTGGGTGAGCTTTTCGGTCAGTTCCTTGAGCGCATGCTGCGCACGGGCCACCGCCAGGCCGTAGCCGGGCACGATGATCACGGTGTCGGCGTTGCTCAGCAGGAAGGTGGCGTCGTCGGCCGAACCGGATTTCACCGGGCGCGCCTCCTTGGCACCGGCCGGGCCGGCGGCTTCTGCAGCGCCGCCGAAGCCGCCGAGGATCACGTTGAAGAACGAACGGTTCATCGCCTTGCACATGATGTACGAGAGGATCGCGCCGCTCGAACCCACCAGCGAACCGGCAATGATCAGCATCGAGTTGTTCAGCGAGAAGCCGATGCCCGCCGCTGCCCAGCCCGAATAGCTGTTGAGCATCGAGACCACCACCGGCATGTCGGCGCCGCCGATCGGGATGATGATCAGCACACCCATCACGAAGGCCAGGGCCAGCATCAGGGCGAAGGCGGTCAGGTTGCCGGTGAAGGTGAAGATCAGGCCCAGGGCGATGGTGGCCAGGCCCAGCACCAGGTTGAGCTTGTGCTGGCCGCTGAACTGTACCGGCGCGCCCTGGAACAGGCGGAACTTGTACTTGCCCGACAACTTGCCGAAGGCGATGACCGAACCCGAAAAGGTGATCGCACCAATGGCGGCGCCAAGGAACAGTTCCAGGCGGTTGCCGACCGGAATCGGGTCGCTGATGCTGGCCACGATGCCCAGCGACTGTGGCTCGACCACGGCCGCGATGGCGATGAACACGGCCGCCAGGCCGATCATGCTGTGCATGAAGGCGACCAGTTCCGGCATCTTGGTCATTTCGACGCGTTTGGCCATGATCGAGCCGGCAGTGCCGCCCACCAGCAGGCCGACGATCACGTAGCCGATGCCGTCGGTGGCCAGCTGCGCGCCCAGTTTGTAGATCAGGCCGACGGTGGTGATCACCGCCAGGGCCATGCCGAGCATGCCGAACAGGTTGCCGCGCCGCGAGGTGGTCGGGTGCGACAGGCCCTTGAGCGCCTGGATGAAGCACACCGAGGCGACAAGGTAGAGCAGGGTTACCAGGTTCATGCTCATGTTTACTTCTTCCCCTCAGCCTTCGCGGCCTTTTTCTTGAACATCTCCAGCATGCGCCGGGTGACGAGGAAACCGCCGAACACGTTGACCGCTGCCAGGGCCACCGCGAGGGTGCCCATGGTCTTGCCCAGCGGGGTCACGGTCAGCGCGGCGGCCAGCATGGCGCCGACGATGACGATGGCGGAGATGGCGTTGGTGACCGCCATCAGCGGGGTGTGCAGCGCCGGGGTCACGTTCCATACCACGTGGTAGCCCACATAGATGGCCAGCACGAAGATGATCAGGTTGTAGACGCCGTGAGAGATCAGCATGTCTTCCATTGTCTGGCTCCTTATCCGTTCTTGCGGATGACCTGGCCGTCGCGGCACATCAGGCACGCGGCGACGATGTCGTCTTCGAGGTTGATCGTGAGGGCGCCGTCCTTGTCGAACAGCAGTTTCATGAAGTCGAGCAGGTTGCGTGCATACAGGGCCGAGGCGTCCGCACCGACCTGGGCTGGCAGGTTGGTGGGGCCGACGATGGTCACGCCGTTCTCGATCACCACCTGGTCGGCCACGGTCAGCGGGCAGTTGCCGCCCTGTGCGGCGGCGAGGTCGATGACCACCGAGCCCGGCTTCATCTGCGCGACGGTTTCGGCGCTGAGCAGGGTCGGTGCCTTGCGCCCGGGGATCAGCGCGGTGGTGATGACGATGTCGGCCTGTCTGGCGCGTTCGTGCACGGCCTGGGCCTGACGCTGCATCCAGCTGGCGGGCATGGGCCGCGCGTAGCCGCCGACGCCTTCGGCGCACTCGCGTTCCTCATCGGTTTCATACGGCACGTCGATGAACTTGGCGCCGAGCGATTCGATCTGCTCCTTTACCGCCGGGCGCACGTCCGAGGCCTCGATCACCGCACCCAGGCGCTTGGCCGTGGCGATGGCCTGCAGGCCGGCCACACCGGCGCCCAGGATGAGCACGCGGGCAGCCTTAACGGTGCCTGCGGCAGTCATCAGCATCGGCATGAAGCGTGGGTAGTGATGCGCGGCCAGCAGCACGGCCTTGTAGCCGGCGATGTTGGCCTGCGATGACAGCACGTCGAGGCTCTGCGCGCGGGAGGTGCGCGGCGCGGCTTCGAGAGCGAAGGCGGTGATCCCGCGTTCGGCCATCCTGGCAATCACGTCATTGTTGAACGGGTTGAGCATGCCCACCAGAACGGTGCCGCTGTTGATCTGGCCCAGTTCGCTTTCGTTGGGCGCCACAACCTTGAGTACAAGCTGTGCGCCAAACGCATCGGCAGCGCTGCCGATGGTCGCGCCTGCTGCTTCATAGGCACTGTCGGGCACGCTGGCATTGACGCCCGCGCCACGTTGCACAGTGACCTGATGACCCTGGCCGATCAGTTTCTTGATGGTTTCGGGGGTGGCAGCGACACGTGTCTCGCCCGTCTGCGTTTCGAGAGGAACACCAATGTGCACGTCAATTTCTCCTGCGTGATCTTTTGTTGGTAAACCAGCGCACTGCGGATGGTGCGTCTGGGGCGGCCGATCAGCACGATCCCGCCCTGAATCCGGGCGGGGCGCGGCATTTTGCAGGCGATCCTGAATCGCTTCAACCGGTTCTGAAGGGTGACGAACGATAAACTACAAGTCACCCTGTGACCGAATGTCGCAATAAACGGCCTGAAGCCCGCGAACCGTGGGCTTCAGGGACATTACGCAAAATTTGAAATTTTTTCAGACAAATTTCGCGAAAGCGCATTTGTGCACAGGCTTTATGTCGCGAAGGCCCCGTAAACAGCAGGGTTAAGGGGTGTTTTGGCGTGCACCGGAACAGTCTGCTCATTTGCGACATTTTCGTATATCTGTAGGGCTCGATATTTGCTGACTACGGGGTCAACAAACCACTCTGATCCTTGTGCTGCGCGGCATAGCGCTGGGCCTCGGCTACCAGCCAGTCGCGAAAAGCACGCAGCGAGGCGGATTCCACCTTGCGCTCCGGTATCATCAGGTAATACGCCTTGATGCTCGACAGCGCATGCGGGTTGGCAATCACCAGCCTGCCCTCCCCCAGTTCATGCTGGATGAGAAAGGGCGGGATCAACGCCACGCCCATCTCGTGCATGGCGGCCTGGGCCAACATCGAGAATAGCTCATAGCGCGGGCCGGTCATGTCGCGGGCCACGTTCATTTCCAGGCTGTTGAACCACTGGCGCCAGGCATAGGGTCGGGTGGTCTGCTGCAGCAGCGGCAGTTGCGCGAGGTCCTCGGCGCTAAGGCTAGCCTGCCCTGCCAGCAAGGCCGGGCTGCACACCGGCACGGGGTTCTCGCCCATCAGGCGGTGGGACTGGGTACCCGACCAGTCGGCGTCGCCAAAATAGATGGCGGCGTCGAAGTGGGTGTCGGCGAAAAGGAACGGACGGGTGCGGTTGGTCAGGTTGACGGTGACTTCGGGGTGCAGGCGCTGAAAGTCCTTCAGTCGCGGCAGCAGCCATTGCGTGCCGAAGGTCGGTACCAGGGCCAGTTCGATCACGTTGGCGCCCTGCTGGCCCATCACCGACAGGGTATCGCGCTCCACCGCGTCCAGCTGGGTGGCGACGCGGCGGCTATAGGACAGGCCGGCTTCGGTGAGCTTCACGCCACGGCGCGAGCGTCGAAACAGCTCCACATTCAGAAACTCCTCCAGCCCGCCCACCTGTCGGCACACCGCGCCCTGGGTCAGGGAGAGCTCCTGGGCCGCCTTGGTAAAGCTTTCGTGGCGGGCTGCAGCCTCGAAGCACACCAGGGCCGTGGTGCTGGGGATCTTGCGCCGCATATACGTCAACCTCACTAATCAGTCGTAAAAATGGCCGTTGGTGCCGTTACGAAGTGAGAAATTATCACAAGACTATGCGCAATCCTCGTTTGTCGCCACGCCCGTTACGGCCTAGGATCAACCCACGACAAAACGTTTCCGAGGATTCGCACATGGCTGGCAAGGCAAGCTTCAACTGGATCGACCCGCTGCTGCTCGATCAGCAGCTCACCGAAGAAGAGCGCATGGTGCGTGACAGCGCGTTCCACTTCGCCCAGGACAAGCTCGCCCCGCGTGTGCTCGAAGCCTTCCGCCATGAGCAGACCGACCCGGCGATCTTCCGTGAAATGGGCGAGGTTGGCCTGCTGGGTGCGACGATCCCCGAGCAGTACGGTGGCAGCGGCCTCAACTATGTGTGCTACGGCCTGATTGCCCGTGAAGTGGAGCGTATCGACTCCGGCTATCGCTCGATGATGAGCGTGCAGTCTTCGCTGGTGATGGTGCCGATCAACGAATTCGGTACCGAGGCGCAGAAGCAGAAGTACCTGCCCAAGCTGGCCAGCGGCGAGTGGATTGGCTGCTTCGGTCTCACCGAGCCCAACCATGGCTCCGACCCGGGCTCGATGATCACCCGCGCCAGGAGCGTCGACGGTGGCTATCGCCTGAGCGGCAGCAAGATGTGGATCACCAACAGCCCGATCGCTGACGTGTTCGTGGTGTGGGCCAAGGACGATGCGGGCGACATTCGCGGCTTCGTGCTGGAGAAAGGCTGGGAAGGCCTGAGTGCCCCGGCGATTCACGGCAAGGTCGGCCTGCGTGCCTCGATCACCGGCGAGATCGTGATGGACAACGTGTTCGTGCCTGAAGAAAACATCTTCCCGGATGTACGTGGCCTGAAGGGCCCGTTCACCTGCCTCAACTCGGCGCGCTACGGCATCTCCTGGGGCGCCCTGGGTGCAGCGGAAGCCTGCTGGCACACCGCGCGCCAATACACCCTGGACCGTCAGCAGTTCGGCCGCCCGTTGGCCGCCAACCAGCTGATCCAGAAGAAGCTGGCCGACATGCAGACCGAGATCACCTTGGCCCTGCAAGGTTGCCTGCGCCTGGGCCGCATGAAGGATGAAGGCACTGCTGCGGTCGAGATCACCTCGATCATGAAGCGCAACTCCTGCGGCAAGGCGCTGGACATCGCCCGCCTGGCCCGCGACATGCTGGGCGGCAATGGTATCTCCGACGAGTTCGGCGTGGCCCGCCACCTGGTCAACCTCGAGGTGGTCAACACCTATGAAGGTACCCATGACGTGCATGCGCTGATTCTGGGGCGTGCGCAAACCGGTCTGCAGGCTTTCTATTAATAAGGAGCCAGCCCATGGGCGCGCTATCTCATCTGCGGGTGCTGGATCTGTCGCGAGTGCTGGCCGGACCGTGGTCCGGACAGATCCTCGCGGACCTGGGGGCCGAGGTGATCAAGGTCGAGCGTCCCGGGGCGGGCGACGACACGCGCGCCTGGGGCCCGCCGTTTCTCAAGGACGCCTATGGCGAGAACACCAGTGAGGCGGCCTACTACCTTTCGGCCAACCGCAACAAGCAGTCGGTCACCATCGACTTCACCCAGCCCGAAGGCCAGCAACTGGTACGCGAGCTGGCGGCCAAGTCCGACATCCTGATCGAGAACTTCAAGGTTGGCGGGCTGGCGGCCTACGGGCTGGACTACGAAAGCCTGCGGGCGATCAACCCGCGGCTTATCTATTGCTCGATCACCGGCTTCGGCCAGACCGGACCCTACGCCAAGCGTGCCGGTTATGACTTCATGATCCAGGGCCTGGGTGGCCTGATGAGCCTTACCGGCCGCCCGGAGGGTGAGGACGGTGCGGGGCCGGTGAAGGTCGGGGTGGCGTTGACCGATATTCTCACCGGGCTGTATTCGACGGTGGCGATATTGGCCGCCCTCGCCCACCGGGATCACGATGGCGGCGGGCAACACATCGACATGGCGTTGCTGGATGTGCAGGTGGCTTGCCTGGCCAACCAGGCGATGAACTACCTGACCACGGGTGTTGCGCCGCGTCGCCTGGGTAATGCGCACCCGAACATCGTGCCTTACCAGGATTTTCCTACCGCCGATGGCGACTTCATCCTGACCGTGGGTAACGACGGGCAGTTTCGCAAGTTCGCCGAGGTGGCCGGCCAGCCGCAGTGGGCGGATGACCCGCGGTTTGCCACTAATAAACTGCGTGTGGCCAACCGCGCCGAGCTGATCCCGCTGATTCGCCAGGCCACGGTGTTCAAGACTACCGCCGAGTGGGTCAGCCAGCTGGAGCAGGCGGGTGTACCGTGCGGGCCGATCAACGACCTGGCGCAGATGTTCCAGGACCCTCAGGTGCAGGCGCGTGGCCTGGCCATAGAGATTCCTCACCCGTTGGCCGGCAGCGTGCCGCAGGTGGCCAGCCCTATTCGTTTGTCCGAGACGCCGGTGGAGTACCGCAATGCACCGCCGCTGCTGGGGGAGCATACCGAACAGGTGCTGATGCAGGTACTGGGGCTGAAGGGTGACGAGGTGCAACGCCTGCGTGGCGCGGGCGTGCTGTAGGCGCCCTCTCCTATCTATATAGAGGGTGGCGAGGGCTGATTTGAT